>JBKJRF010000219.1:0-9414 GCA_046594825.1 Methylotenera sp. | reverse complement strand
GAAGTAGAGTCGATTGATACCAGTGCTGATGCTATGCAGAAAATGGCTAAAAATATGCCTGTGAATACACAAACTTCACTTGCAGTCCTACCTGAAACCCCTGTCGCGACTGCAACACAAACAGCAACTTCTGCTCCTGATATATCGACCGTAACCAACAATATTGGCTCACAGTACTACATACAAGTAGGTGCATTTAAAAGTGAAACCAATGGCGACATTTTACAAAAGAAGATTCAAGGTTTAGAGCTGGCAGAAAATGTAGGGCTAGCTAACGTGTATAATAGTGGCTTATATCGCGTAAAGCTTGGCCCTTATGCAAGCAAAAATGAAGCTGACATTTCAGCAACCAATATACGTCGACAGCTAAACATTTCCGCAATTGTGCAAGCTCAATAAATCAACAAGTCAATCAAACATAAAAATTCATGCAAAAAATTAACAGCACTATCTCTACTCGTCCTATATTGAACAGCACTATTTTAAAACGTGCTTTGTTAACTTTCATTATTGCCAGCGTTTCAGTGGCATCATTAGCACATGCTGGCGATGCACAAGTTCCGCCGCCGCCTACCTTGGCAGTAAAGGCTTATCTACTTAAAGACTTTAATAGTGGTGATGTCATTGCTACACAAAACAGCGACATGCGCGTTGAACCAGCTTCACTCACTAAACTGATGACCGCTTACTTAGCTTTTAAAGCACTTAAAAACGGGCACTTACAACTCACGCAAACATTGCCAGTAAGCGAAATTGCCTGGAAAGTTGAAGGCTCCAAAATGTTTATTGAGCCAAATAAACCAGTTACAGTAGATGAACTTTTACATGGCACGATTATTCAATCAGGTAATGATTCTTCAATTGCATTAGCTGAGGGTATTGCCAGTTCAGAAGTTTTATTTGCAGATATGATGAATAAAGAAGCACAACGTTTGGGTATGAAAAACACCCATTATATGAATGCAACTGGCCTGCCAGATCCGCAGCATTACACCACTGCTAACGATTTATCCATATTAGCCACGGCGTTAATTCGAGACTTTCCAGATGAGTATAAGCGCTTATATTCAGTAAAAGAATATACCTACAATAAGATTACACAACCTAACCGTAACCGCCTATTGTGGTTAGATCCTAATGTAGATGGCATGAAAACTGGACATACCGAATCAGCGGGATTTTGTTTAATTTCTTCAGCAAAACGTGATGGTGTTCGTCGAATTTCTGTAGTGTTAGGTGCGCCAACTGATGCTGCACGCGCTACAGAAAGCCAAAAATTACTCAATTACGGTTTTCAATTTTTTGATTCAAAATTGGTTTACAAACAAGGTCAAGGTATTAGCCAGCTTAAAGTCTGGAAAGGTAACGAAAATCAAGTAGCCTCTACCGTAATGAATGATGTATACATTACTTTACCTAAAGGTGAATATGCCAACGTAAAAGCCATCATGTCCAGCACGCAACCTTTAATCGCACCAATTAAAAAAGGCCAAGTGATTGGTAATATTAAGTTTGTGCTGAATGGTAAAACGATTGATGAGCGCAATTTAGTGGCTGCTAAAACAATTGATGGTGCTGGTATTTTAGGCCGCGCATGGGATTCAATTAAGCTACTTTTACAATAAACTGGTAACGTAAGTTAGACTTACAATACATTATTCTCAATAAGTTATATGTATAAATCATGGCAGATATAGAAGAACATACAGCAGGGCCTTTAATCGACTTTCCATGTGAATTCCCCATCAAGGTGATGGGGGAAATGCAAGGCTCATTCACAGAAACTATCATTGGGCTTGTTCAGACGATAGTGCCCTCATTCAACGCCTCACACATTGATATGCGTGCAAGTTCGGGTGGCAAATACATTAGTTTAACTTGTACTGTACATGTGGTTTCACAAGTGCAATTAGATGATATTTATCGCCTTTTAAGTGCGCACCCACTCGTTAAATTTGCGCTCTAAATCATGCCCTTAGTGGTTCGGCAGCCTTTCATTACAAGGCACCTAGGTGTCACAGACTTTGAAACCACATGGCACGCCATGCAACGTTTTACAGCTAATCGTTCAGCCGATACGCCAGATGAATTATGGTTAACCGAACACCATCCTGTTTATACTTTAGGGCTAAATCGCAAGCAGGTGCGTCTACCTGATAACTCGGAAATCCCTTTAGTCTCTACTGACCGTGGTGGCAAAATTACTTATCATGGCCCTGGCCAAATCATCATTTATGTATTGTTAGACTTACAACGTAATCATCTAAACATCCGCAGTCTAGTCACTAAGTTAGAAGATGCAACAATTGCCCTATTAGCAAGCTATGGCATTTTAGCAATCGCTAAAAAAGATGCGCCTGGGGTTTATGTACATGACCTATCTGGACATGAAGCAAAAATAGCTTCACTCGGTTTGCGCATTAAAAATAATTGCTGTTATCATGGTTTAAGTTTTAATGTAAACATGGACTTAAAACCCTTTACTGAGATAGACCCCTGTGGATATGTAGACCTAAAGGTGACACAAACAAACGACTTAGGCATTAGTGCCAACACCGATACTATAGGTAAATCACTGCTAGAAATACTCACCGCTCATTTAGCAAATGGAAATACGCATGACTGACGTAAGCACCGATAAAATTGTAGAAATTAATGTCACGGATATAAAAACTAACCTCCGTAAAATCGCTGGCGTGAAAGAGATTGATGCTGCGAAAACATCACGCATCCCCATCAAAATTATCCCACAACCTATACAGCGTAAACCTGAATGGATACGCATGAAGGTGCCTGACTCTGCACGGTATCAAGAAATAAAAAAAATTCTACGTGAAAACAATCTACATACCGTATGTGAAGAAGCCAGCTGCCCAAATATAGGCGAATGCTTTAGCGGCGGCACTGCAACGTTTATGATTTTAGGCGATATTTGTACGCGTCGTTGTCCATTTTGTGACGTAGCACATGGCAAACCACTTGCCCCCGATGTGAATGAACCAGAAAATTTAGCTCGCACAATTGCCCAAATGAAACTTAAATACGTGGTCATTACTAGTGTAGACCGTGATGACTTACGTGATGGTGGTGCCCAGCATTTTGTAGACTGTATTCAAGCAGTGCGTGCACATTCCCCTCACATCAAAATTGAAATTCTAGTACCAGACTTTCGTGGCCGCTTAGATGTGGCAATGGAGATTTTAAATAAAGCACCACCTGACGTGATGAACCATAATCTCGAAACAGTACCGCGTCTTTATAAACAAGCCAGACCGGGTTCTGATTATCAAAATTCGTTAAGTTTATTGAAAACATTTGGTGATTTGTACCCCAACGTGCCGACAAAATCTGGCTTAATGTTAGGCTTAGGTGAAACGGATGAAGAGATTTTAGCCGTCATGCAAGATTTGCGTGCACACAATGTAAGCATGCTAACACTAGGCCAATATCTTCAGCCGAGTGTGCATCATTTACCTGTGATGCGTTATGTAGCACCCATTATTTTTGATGAGTTAAAACAAAAAGCAGAGGCCATGGGCTTTAATAATACAGCAAGCGGCCCCATGGTAAGGAGTAGTTATCATGCGGATGTTCAGGCGCATGATGTTATGTAAGCATTAGCTTATCAATACTAATTAAAGAAGAAATTATGGTTCCTCATTTAACTACTGCACTCAATGGCCCTTTATTATCCCTAGAAAAAAGCATGCTTACAGCCATGCCAAAAATCGAGCATTGGTTTCGCTCACAGTGGTTAGAGTATGCTTCACCATTTTATGCCAGTGTCGATTTGCGCAACTCTGGCTTCAAATTAGCACCGGTAGATACCAACTTATTTCCTGGCGGCTTCAATAACCTTAATCCAGAGTTTCTAACCCTGAGCGTCCATGCCGCGATGGTGGCCGTTGAAAAAATATGTCCTGAAGCGCATCGTTTGCTGATTATTCCTGAAAACCATACCCGCAATACCTATTACTTACGTAATGTTGTAGAGTTGGTTAGCATTATGAAGCAAGCTGGTTTAGATGTAAGAGTAGGCTCAATTTCACCTGAAATTACAGAACCGACCACTTTAGAAACACACGATGGTCAGCATTTGTTATTAGAGCCTGTGGTGCGTGTTGGCAACCGGATTAAGCTTATTAACAAAGACTTAGGTGATTTTGATAGCTGCGCCATTCTTTTAAATAACGATTTATCAGCTGGCATTCCTGAGATACTTACTAATCTTGAGCAGGATTTAATTCCACCATTGCATGCAGGTTGGAGTACGCGCCGAAAATCACAGCATTTTGCTGCTTATAATAAAGTAGCAAGTGAGTTTGCCGCACTATTAGGCATCGATGAATGGTTATTAAACCCATATTTTGACACTTGCGGCGAAATAGATTTTCATGCGCGTACAGGTGAAGATTGCCTGGCACTTAAAGTAGAAGAGCTACTTGCAAAGATTAAAATTAAATACACACAATATGGCGTAACTCAAGAACCATTTGTGATTGTAAAAGCCGATGCCGGCACTTATGGCATGGGCATAATGACCGTAAAATCACCAGATGACGTGCGCGACTTAAACCGCAAAGCGCGTAATAAGATGTCGGTGGTGAAAGAAGGCCTACAAGTCTCTGAAGTCATTATTCAAGAAGGTGTTTATACCTTTGAGAGCATTAACGATGCAGTTGCTGAACCAGTAGTCTACATGATGGATCACTTTGTCATTGGTGGTTTTTATCGTGTGCATACTGGACGAGGCGTAGACGAGAACTTAAACGCACCAGGCTCACACTTTGTGCCATTAGCATTTGAAAAACCATGTACATTGCCAGACTGTGCGGGTGCGCCAGATGCTCTACCTAACCGCTTTTATGCTTATGGCGTCGTAGCCCGCTTAGCATTGCTTGCTGCTGCAATTGAATTGCAAGAGCAAGATCCGTTAAACCAAGAAGCTGCTTAGCAATATAACCTTTTCAAACAAGTAAAATTATATTAAACCAGCGCATGAAACTACTATTCATTCTTGACCCGTTAGACTCACTAAAAACTTATAAAGATACTAGTATTGCCATCATGCGCGAAGCCGCCAACCGTGGCCATGAGTTATATGTCAGTATGCAGCACGACCTTTTTTTACGTGGCGATATTGCAAAGATCAATGCTAAGAAATTCACTTTTACAGAGCAACATTACGTTGTAGAAGATGCTATTGAATATACGCCAGCAGATTTTTCTGCGGTGATTATGCGTAAAGACCCACCATTTGATAACGAGTATCTTTACAGCACTTACTTGCTAGAAATTGCTGCGAACCAAGGCGCAAGAATTTTTAATAATCCAACGGCCATTCGTAGTTGGAATGAAAAATTATCAGTCACACGCTTCCCGCAATTTACACCTGAGTTTTTAGTCACAGCAAATAATGATTTAATCCGCGAGTTCTTAAATACGCACAAAGATATTGTAGTTAAGCCATTAGACGGAATGGGTGGCAGTAGCATATTTCGTCTAGGGTTAAATGATCCTAATATCAGCGTCATATTAGAAACCATCACCAATTTTGGCGCGTGTACCATCATGGCACAACGCTACTTGCCTACAATATTGCAAGGTGATAAACGTATCATTGTGATAGATGGCACACCATTACCTTATGCATTAGCACGTATTCCTAAAGCTGGTGAGACGCGCGGAAATTTAGCCGCTGGTGGTACAGGTATTGCTCAATTATTGAGTGTCCGCGACTTAGAAATTGCTACGACTGTTGGTAAAGTTCTTAAAGAACAAGGTTTATTTTTAGTCGGCTTAGATGTGATTGGTGAGCATTTAACTGAAATCAATGTAACAAGCCCTACAGGCATGGTGGAAATAGCTCAACAAACCAGAAATATGGCAAAACCATGTAATCCCGCCAGTTTCATGATAGATGCCCTAGAAAATTATGTAGTAAAATATAGCACTTAATATATGCGTAAAGGCTTCACATATTTACTATTAACGGTCTGTTTATTATTTGGTACTTTTGCAGTTAGTAGTTGCTTCAAAGAGCAGTTATATCATAGCCAAAGTTATGTATTTGGTACTTTGGTAGATATTAGTATTTATGGTGAAACTGATGAACGTGCCAGACTATTATCCAATCATGTACTGCAAGATTTTCAAAACCTACATGACCGCTTACATGCTTGGAAGCCAGTCTCAGAAGGTCAACCTAGTGAACTAGGATTGCTCAATGACTCTTTTGTGCAATCTAAAAAGCCTATTGTCATCAGCCAAGATCTTGCCAATATGCTTGATGATGCTACAAAGCTTTCAGCTAAATCTAATGGTTTATTCAACCCAGCGATAGGGCATTTAATTGGCATATGGGGCTTTCAGCGCGATGAGTTTAGTGCTGTCACTATAGATGATGAAAAAATAAAATCACTCGTTAAAGCTAACCCTAGTATGAGTGATATTGTTGTCAAAAATAATACTGTATATAGCAAAAATCCTACCGTGAAACTTGATTTAGGTGGTTATGCTAAAGGTTATGCGCTGGATATTGCTGCTGCTTATTTGCGCAAAGAACATGTTAAAAATGCACTCGTCAATATTGGTGGCAATATTATCGCGCTAGGGCAGCATGGCAATAAGCCTTGGCGTGTAGGCATACAACATCCACGCATGCCAACTGCAATCACAACGCTAGATCTACCTGACGGCTGGGCAATTGGCACATCGGGTGATTACCAACGCTACTTTATACTCAATGGTAAACGCTACTGCCATATTATTGACCCACGTACAGGCTATCCTGCACCTCACACTCAGGAAGTTACCGTACTAGTACCACCACAACCACCAAACCAATCCCAAGCAGGTGTATTATCAGACATAGTTTCAAAACCTATTTTTATTGAAACACCAGAAAATAGAAGCAAAACAGCACTGGCTTTTGACATTGAAAACTTCATGGTAATAGATGATAAATCTAACATCTTTGTATCTAAAAAAATGGCACAGAAACTTAACTGGGCAGTTGCTGGTGTTAAATTTACAACATTACCGTAAGCTATTTACTAAAGAGCTATTAATCGGCGACTGGTCAATTATTGTTGCTAGTTTATTTTGCGTGTACTATTTATTTCATACGTTATGGACAAATGAACACGCAACAAAAGTACAAATCAGACTAGGCGATAAGATTTATGCGACCTATAGCCTAAATCAACAACGTGAAATTCATGTGCAAGGTAAGCTGGGCGATGCTGTAATAAGCATTGCACAAGGCAAAGCAAGATTTGCAAAATCGCCATGTAACTCTCAATATTGCGTGCATCAAGGCTGGTTAATGCACGCAGGGCAAGCCGCTATATGTTTACCTAATCAAATCAGCCTAGAGTTACTTGGCGAAACAAAACCCTATGACTCACTTAATTACTAATCAAAACACTTGGCTACTACTCACATTAAAACCACCTTAGATGACCATCGCATAGCAAAGCTCGCCGCTTTTGCAATTGCCTTACACATGGTAGAGGCAGTTATTCCATCACCGTTACCTGGCGTTAAGCCAGGCATAGCAAATATTGTGACATTGTATGTGCTGTATAAATACGGGTTTGGCACTGCGGCTTGGGTCAGTATTTTGCGTATATTTGCCAGTAGTTTACTACTTGGGCAATTTTTATCGCCCACATTCGCACTAAGTTTGACTGGTGGAATTGCCAGCCTGTTAGCTCTTAGTTTAACTGTTCGATTACCTAAAAAATGGTTTGGCCCAGTTTCGTTGAGTATATTCGCGGCGTTTTCACATATTGCAGGACAGTTGATTGTAGTACGCCTATGGCTGATCCCACATGCAGGAGTGGCTTACCTTGTGCCAATATTTACACTAGCCGCATTGATATTCGGCATTGTAAATGGCTTAATGACCGCTAGGCTACTTCACCGTAATCAATAGTTAGTTTGTAATTACCTTAAAAAAATAACTCCATCAAAGAAATAAAAAAAGAGCAGAAAGTCTGCTCTTTTTTATTTCCTATTACTTAATCAATTCGCGCCAAATAACCCTTTTTTTCTGGAAACCAGAACCTGAATTCGAAAATGGTATAGGAATAACTTCTGGTGTCGGATGGTCAGCGGTGACCACTGAACCTATAGGCTTTAACTTACCCGTAATAGGATCTACGATATACAAAATATTAATACCGACAATAAGCGAATTCCCAATCGTCGACACAATACCGCCAGAACCACTAACCGCTCCGCCAGTTTTATAATCAAAACTGTTTTTCCAGCTTGTGCCCCCTGGAGCACAAACTGTATTTGTGGGAACGTTAGTAGACACAATTAAAGTACCAAGTACCAGCTCAGATGGCACATTGTCACGCTCTCCAGCGGCAGGAAAATCAACAAACCACCCTCGGTCTGTCAACAAATTCACTGGATTAGAGCTTGCTGTACGAGTGCCTCCAGATGTAGTCAATGTTTGCTGCACCATATGGTCTGGACCAGTTCCAGTGGAAGAACGAGGATTCACCAGCGTAGCAGTAGCATCATCGTCTTTAATTGCATATAAAGTCTGTTGCTGTGTGTCTGTAAGATCACTAGTTTCCAGATACTTACCTGTACCCACATACACTACACGGTGTGCCTTACCATCAGACGTTGATATTGTGCCCAATTGAGGACGGGTAGTAATTGGTTGTGCTGATGTGCCTGCCTGCAAGGTTGCAAAGTTCATAACCGTACCTGCGTTAATATCAAAACGCCAGAGATTACCTAATAAGTCTCCACCATAAACAAAGGTTGCCGTATTATTTTTCTCTGCATCATCTGCCCAAGCAGAAATTTGTGCCAGCCCGCTTGGTATAGCAGTGCTTCCAGCACCAGTTCCAATTGGTGACCCAATCATAGCGCCAGTACTGGCATTCAACACATACAAGTACCCTTTTCCATCGCCAGTATTGATAAGTGGATATTTGACACGAGGTGAAGCATCCGGAATGTTGTTATAACCAGAAGTGATTAATACAACCCAATCACCATTGGCTTTCTTGGTAATTACAGGTTTACCGAATGTGTAGCCAAGATTGGCATCATTGGTAGGTGTAAATTCCCACAATAGTTTAGGTGTTGTTGGGTCGGTAATATCCAAAGCGTAATAGCCACGACCACCGCCATTTAATCCTGCTACCAAAATAGTTTTCCAACTTCCATCATAGATATCTGAAATAGTCGGGCTGCCATTGACATAATAGGCATGGTTGGTCGAGTAGTTCTTATCAGCCAATGCCCACATATTTGGGATTACCATAGTTGGTACATAGGCCCAGCGCTCAACACCATTGCTGGCATCAAAAGCGTGCATCATGCCATCATTAGCTCCTACATAAACTGTGCCTGGACGTGAAGATTGCGCAGCTTTAAAACCGC
>JBKJRF010000094.1:0-8818 GCA_046594825.1 Methylotenera sp. | reverse complement strand
CCGAAAGGAATTGTTAATAATCCGTTAATTGCGGTATCAACGGATCAGAAAACCGCCCCAGTCGTTAAAACGGGTATTTCAATCTCTGCATCTTATGCAAAAACCAATCAGAAGCCCGATTACCCAACACAGTCTAGACGACTTAATGAAGAAGGTACGGTAGTGCTTACAGTATTGGTGTTAGCAGACGGTAAGGCAGGAATGGTGGAGGTAAAATCCAGCAGCGGTTATCCTATGCTGGATCAATCGGCAAAAGATGCTGTAAAACAGTGGCATTTCAACCCCGCTACCATTGATGGAAAACCCATTGATGAATCTTATTCTCTATCCATACCTTTTAAATTGAATGGTTAAGGTAACATAGTACTGGCCTCTTTTTGATATATAGTACTTAAGTATGCTTACGCACAGACAGTTTTTATTTAAAAAAGTATTTTAAAATGATTAGTTTATGAACTATGGTATTGACTTTTAAAGCATTTTTTAGCACTTAATGCCAATACCAATTCAACGAGCTAAACGTATTTTTAATCCTTCTAGACTGAAGGGGTTTCTCATGTACAAACACATTTTATGCCCAATTGATGGGACTGTAATATCTAATCGAGGGCTAAAAGAAGCCATCATGTTAGCTAAAGACCAACATACGCAATTGCGCTTACTGCATGTGATAGATACTTATTTTCCCGTGCTAGATGGTATGGGCGATTTAATGATAACCAATATTACTGATATGTTTCGTAAAAATGCGAATAAGGTAGTGAAGCAAGCGAAAGTTATAGCAGAAAAAGCGGGTATTAAGGTTGAAATTAAGCTTTTAGAGACGCTAGGCGTAAGGGTAGCAGCGTTAATTGTGCAAGAGGCTAATGCATGGGCCAGCAGACCTTATTATAATGGGCACGCATGGCTCACGCGGTATTAGACATTTAGTAATGGGTAGTGAAGCAGAACATGTGTTACTTATCACCAAAATCCCTGTGATGTTGGTGAAAGCGCATAAGAAATATTGATTTTCTCCCTATTTAACAAAGGCTATAGCAAAGTACCAAGCGGACTGTTTAAAGATATCGCGCTCTAAAATGGTACGGTTTGAGTTCAATTCAACAAGTCTGACTCCAAACGCTACCACTACATAATAAAATCTAGATACAAAAAAACCTAGCATGGGCTAGGTCTTTTATTTCGAACAAAAAGATTACTTGTTCATTACGTACATTGTAACTTCAAAGCCAAAACGCATTTCTGTAGCTGCTGGTGTGGTCCACATAATAATCTCCTAAGTGTTTGTTAAATTCAGTTCAACAAGTTGTTTGTCGATATGTTCATTATCCACTGATTCATTTGTGCTGCACTATTAGCATTCATGAACTTAGTATAGTGATATTCATGAGTCATAGCATTGTTGGGTCACTACATACTGTATTGCTGTGTATGAATATCAAAACAAAACCCTTATCTAATGACCAAGAAATATCTGCGTTAAATGTGGAGATTCACTAAACCAATTTAAACCTGTATTAGGATTTAAGAGTAAATGCCGGGCATGTGGAAAAGCAAGTAAATGGGGAACTGGAACTTGGTTGGATAAGTATTAGATGAACATTTTTTTCAAAGGCCTGTGCATTTGAAAAATATCACTTTTTCATAACGTATTTGGCTTTTAACTTCTCAAAAATAGTTTATGTGATACTACATAAAAAATCATGTATGTATTTGATTTTACTATGCTATTGACCAGAGCAAGTCACTTGGTTAATATAAAAATTTGATTTCACTATACATTGAGAAGGGAAAGTCATGAATATTAAACAGCAATAAAGAAACGCGTATTTTCTGATACGCGTTTTTTAATTACTTGGGTGGGAAACCCGTTTAGATCTTCAATAAATCTAATATTAGGCCTTTGGAAGAAGGCCGTCAATCCCCCCTCGTCTATTTTTTTTAATCGCAACCATGCTTGCCACGGGTTTGCTTGGCCTAAAAATATGGAATTATGATGAGAAAAACTAAAAGATTTACCCCTGATTTGCTCGACCGCTATGAAAAGCTCGGTCGAGGATTAGGAATATTTGAAAACTATCTACCTTGGCACCGTGTCAGTAGAAGCGACCCATCAAGTATCGGTCGATCACATCTACAGATGTGGAATGGCCGCCAAAGGGAATTTCTGTCTGACGGAGAATGGATCGGATTTCAATTTTGCACAATGCTGCAAAACTTAATAGATATAAGAGAACAATTCCCATTGCAGTATGAAAAAGGGACGCATGAGCTTTTCCCATATAACGTTCGCTATGGTGGCACCTTCCTAGGAACGCGCCAGATTGCAAGCGACTTAGGTTTTAAACACCCACGGCTCAACGGGAATGGTCGCTCTGCGACTTGGGTAATGACAACGGATTTGTTACTTACTTTATCCAGACCAGATGGAGGCTATTACCTACTAGCTATTGCGCATAAACCGATCAACTCCCAAGAAAAGAAGCGTACTAAACAGCTGCTTGATATTGAACGTGCTTACTGGAAGGCTCGTGGCGTTGAATGGCTTTTGATTACCCCAAATGAATATCTACCTGAGGTAGCTTTTACTTTAAGAAATTCCATTCCATGGGCGCTGGGATTAGCAGCTAATAATGAGCACATCATTATTGTCACTGAAAATATACAAAATTTTAACGGGCGTCCACTGACTACATGTTTGTGTGCTTTTTCTGAAATTTTTGGCTCAATGAATCTTGCCCAACGTTCATTTTGGCAATGTGTATGGTCTGGCAAGATACTACTAGACCTGACGCGCGGATGGCGCCCTCATTTACCGATAGTTCTGATAAGTAATGAAGAGTTTTGGAAATTCAATCCTATTGCGAGCAGGAGAACATCATGGAATTGATGCATAACCAAGTCATCACTATTTCGAAAGGTTCTTACATCGAAATATATCGGATTATTTTAGATTTACCTCTTTCGAACCAAATATTATTGGTGCGTCTTGACACGCCTTCTGATAGTAAGCCAAAACACAGCGGTCGGCCTAAAACCAAACAACCCGCAAATGATATAAAACCTATGAGACTGTTCACTGGATTAATTTGGGAAAATCGTGAAGGCTTGCTTTCTCTTCACGAATCTAAGTTATTACAGGTTGTTGAGGTTGAGCCAGATGCCATATTTCTAAAACCAATCATAAATAACAAGCAGCAGAAACTATCCGCCAATCGCTTAGCTGCAATGCGAGGATTTTTGGATGTAGATAATTTAAAGCACAGGATCTTACTCGACAATAACCTTGGCGGCCTGGTTAAACAAGGCATGGAAGCAAGCGGATTTAGTGCGACACAAATCTATAAATTATTTTCTGCGCTTTGTCGCTATGGATTCACAAAGTCAAGTCTACGCCCAAGGTTTGATCGTTGCGGCTCACCAGGAATGTTACGGCCATGTGATCCTGGAGGGAGAAAAAAACCTGGTGCCCGAACAGTTCATGAAAAAATAGATATTCATTTCACGGGGGAAGCAATCACAACCCAGCCAGGGGTGTCCACTGAATGGAAAAATCTGATTCTGTCTGCAGATATAGGACTAAAAAATCCAAAACCTCTGATGCCACAGCGCTGCAAGTTAATTATCAATAGCGCATTTATGACAAAGCTTAAAGATGTCAACGGGGATTTATTGCCTGTTCATCCCGAGCTTGGTAAGTATCCTAACGAGCGGCAGATTCAACGTGTGCTCAAGACTAACATTTCAACAGTCGATAAACTCATACATAAAACAACTAATTTTCACTTCAAAGCAAACATGCGTGGCCTGACTGGCAAAAACTGGGAGGGTGTATCAGGTCCTGGCCATACCTGGGCCATAGATTCAACGATTGGTGACATTTATCTACGGTCATCAGTAAATCGATCTTGGATCGTTGGTCGCCCAATCGTATATGTAATCGTAGATATATGGTCAACCGCAGTAGTTGGCTTCTATGTATGTCTCAATGGCCCATCCTGGGATATGGCTATGATCGCCTTGTTTTGCGCTTCATCAGAGCCAAACTTAATAGCTGAAATGTATGGCTATACACCAATGTTTACTCTGGATCCACATCCAACAATGGCTTCACTTTTGCTGTGTGACCGTGCAGAGTATCTTTCCCAGGCTGCTAGTTACACCGGTGCCAGATTAATTCAAACGATGTGTTATACCCCTCCATATCGTGGCGACTTGAAAGGCTTGGTTGAAGTTTTGCATCGCATTGCCAAAGACCAATTATTCGGATGGGTGCCAGGTGCAATTGATGCACGGCGAAAGGAATATGAGCTAAGAAATTTTGACCGCACGAAGGCTGTGTTAACAGTACGTGAATTTACTCATTACCTTTATGTTGTTTTTTCTGAATACAACCTAACCGCGAACCGTGATCATCGACTTGATTCCCATATGCGTGCAACAGACGTTAATCCAACGCCAGCAGGTCTTTGGAATTGGGGCCACAGTGTTGGAATTGGTTTTCAAAGGTTTATCCCTCAATCTGAATTAATCACAACTCTGCTGCCAACGGCCAATGCTAGTGTAACTAAGGGTGGCATCATGCTTGGCGGTAAACATTACGTCACTAATACTAGCAGGGATCTAGAATCAGCTACAGTAGCCAGAAATCTTGGTGGATGGGACATTCAAGGTCATTATTTTCCTGGCTCAGTATCAAAAATATGGACCCCTAATGAAGGTGGTAAAGGCATGCTTGAAATGCAGCTTTCAGACCATTCAACGGCCTCAGCAGAGCTATCGTTCGATGAGCACGCTGATGCTTTAGCCTATTCAAAACTAAAAAAACAGCAGCAAGCTCATGATAAGTCTGTCCAAGGAATTAAATTTCACGCAAAAAAAGATGAAATTATTCAGCAAGGCAAAAGGCGCACGGCTGATGCTCTTGAACAGCATTCCCTCCCCCAACCGCCGATAAACCTGACTAGAACGCTTGAACACGAAATCACAACCTCACAACCTTCAAATGGGTCATTTAAATCGAATTCATTACCACCAGTCGCTGAGGGTGGCGCCGAAGATTTTACCAAAATTATGAGGCATATCTTAGATGAACACAACCTGGAGGATGATTCCAATGCAGAGAAATGATCCGTTTGATCCTTATCACGGGAATTTACTCATCGAGCATTTAGGACCAATCCCATCTATTTCACAGGGGGCTAAAATAATGACTCACTTACCAGATATACCTAAAAATATAGCTGAGATGCCATATGAAGTTAGATTACACTATCTTTTCAGACTTAAGGATCTTCATATTGCGTCTGGAGAGGGTATTAAGCTATTGGATACCATTGATTTAATGATTCGTAAAAGCTATAGCTACCGATCACCTTCGGAGCCACAAACTTGGGGAATAATCAGCGGCAACGCAGTCATTAGTCATCGTACGCCCAGTCCACCCGCAATTGCTGCTGCAGTTGTAGGACATGCTGGCGTGGGAAAAACCCAAGCTACCCAGCGTGCGCTCTCATATTACCCCCAAATCATCCAGCACCAAAAATTTCCACGAATCATTGGGCAACACCACCAAGTCGTCTGGATCTCAGCTGAAGTACCAGCCAATGGAAAATTAGATCAGCTTGCTACGAACCTCATGACCGCATGGGATGAGGCTGTGAGAATTGCAATCCCTGACTATCAAGATAGATTCAGTGAAACACTGGCATCTTCAAAACGGGATGGAATGCGAATGTTTGAAGAATGGCGGCAAGTGGCATTAAGTCACTCACTGGGAATACTGCACCTTGATGAGATACAGAATTTTTTCCGCCTACCAACTTTGCAAGATCGTCGCAAACAGAAAGTCAATCAAGCTCTAGAACTCAGCATAGTGGAAGATAAGTGTTTAAAAACGATTTTAACTTTTATAAATACCTGCCAGATGGCTGTCCTTTGTTCAGGCACGCCAGATGGAATGAAAGCATTATCAAAAAGATTCAGCACTCTACAGCGATTCTCTAGCTTTGGATACCATCAGATTCGCAGGTTTGAAAGCGTCAATGATAGTGAGTTTAAGGACACATTTCTTCCTCAGCTAGTCAGATACCAACTTGTCGAAAAGAAACTTCCTATATCAATTGAGCTTGCTGAGCTTCTGCTTGAATTGACAGGAGGTATTAAAAGGTTATTGATTGTTATTTGGTTGGCGGCTCATAGAGTCGCTTTCAGACGAAGTGAAGATGATCTGTTACTAGAGGATTTTAGAGTCGCTGCAAGAACCTATCTCCAACCAGTGTCGGGTGCAGTCCGTGCCATAAACTCAGGCCGGCCTGACCTGATGGCAAAATACGACGATATGATGACTTTTGCAGATGATTTCTTAGAAAACTTTATGTCACTTCAAACATAATCATATGAAGGGGTTTCATTTGCCAATACTGTGCTTGTAAAGGCCATATCGACAGCATATGTTTATTTTATAACTTTATCGGTTGGAAGATGGTTGATGATAGCGTTGCTGAATGATTGCAGTGCCTCAGCCAACTTCCTACTTGATGACCGTAAAAGTCCTTCCAATTTTAGTGGATCGATGCTGTTTCTACTAGAGGCCTCTGTCAAACTCATTCCTCCCTGAAAATCCATGAATGCCAGTAAATCATTTTTCCCGAATCCCATTAGTGAAGGAAGTCCGCTTTTTTTCATCATTTTTCTTGTATGACTTTTATCCACACCCAGGTCTGCAGAGATTGATTCAGAATTTCCGCGGTGTTTGATAAATTTTTCAGTTAGCTGATTTCCCTGCCAAAATCCATTTTCCAGTTTTAATGATTTTTTAATAGCTCTTGATTTGGAATCAATACATTCATAAGACGCATTCAAAGCTTCGTCTGCATTATCAAACATCAGGCTAAGAGCCAAGGCATAGGATACACTTCGAAAGGAATTTTTTTGTTGCACTAACACTCCATCTAAATTCGGTAGGCGCTGGTTCGGCCTTTTATTATCAATATTCGGAAAAATACTTTGAAGCCACCACCTAGGACAAGCTTCAAGCGCTAAGTCACTCAACAGCGGTTTATTTCCAGAATTTGACCAACGTACACCAAAAAATCTTGCACGTTCTTGCAACACGTTCACAATATTCAATACGGGAATAGGCCGCTCTGCCATTGACCATGACTCAACGATAGTGAAATATCGACTGATAATTTGATTGTTAAAATCGCTACTACCAATCGATGAGTGATTTAGATTTTCTATAGGTCGCAAATTATCTAAGTTTAGTTGAAGCGATCGGGGAGATTCTGACAAAAGGTTTTGATGTTTGCTACAAAAACTCACACCCGTTAATTGGTGCTCCCTTCTGTAATAAGCAAGTCCCCAATAGTCAATGTCTTCAGTCACACAGCACTTACAAACTTTAAGCGATTCATTCTTTTTCTGCGTAAAGCCAATTCCATGACAAAAAAGAGGCCTCATTTCGCTGGTGTCTCCATGCGGCAATTCAGCTAAATAACTTGCAATCGCTCTGGCGAATGGGAGTAACGTATGTAACCTACAAAACTGCTGCAAAGAGATTTCCAGCGCTCTTGATAATAAGAGAGCCAATGGCAATTTACCTTCATCAGTTTTACCAAATCTAATTTTTAAAGCTTTAATTGCATTGTCATCTGTTTTGTATCCATTTATATCGCGAAATCTATAAAAGTGACCGAGTGCTAACTCTCCTGGCATTATTTCAGGAATAATCATTTTGCGTCGTCCTTATGGTCATGTTGACTTGAAGTTAGATGAGACGTCATCTTAAAGGCGCCCAAGCTTCTGATAACTTCGGCGATGGCGTGTGCATGGAGTGAGGATCCATCCCAAACCTCCGCAATTGCTTCGTTGATCTCTGGGTTTTCCAAGACCAATAACGGTGTCATTTTATGCATATAATTATTTACATATATGCATATTTCATCCATTAGCCTAGTATGTCTTTTACTTGCTCCTGATAAAACACGGCTAACTTGAGACTGGCTAACATTCATTGCCTCTGCTACCTGGGACTGCGTTATGCCATTTGCGCGAGCACGTTTGGCAGCTTGTATAGCCAGTACATTAAATTCTAGATTATTCATACCAGTATTATGCATATTTGCATAATATATGCAATAAATATTTACTGGAATTATAATTTTTTGAATAAATTCTTAGGCTTCCTAAAAGTTACTCAAATTTATCCGGAATAAATTAAAATAAAGTATGGCCATCCACACCCTGCCCACTTTATTGCCTGATGAAACACTCTATGGTTTAGCTGCGCGTATTGGGCAGATCAATGGATATCGGAGTGATCAGCAAACATGCGAGAAGTTGTTTGGAAAAAGCGAACAACCGCGTGTTGCCGATATTGCCGTTCATTTTGATCATTTCTCGCGAGTAACGCGGAACGCATACGGTGACATCAATAACTTAGTTAGAAGAACGACAAGCCTGCCTTTAATGACAGGTCTTGGCCTCTATAACGATTCATTATATAAACAACTGGGCATCATAGAGCCATTGAGTCTTGCGAGCTTTTCAAACGGGTTCCCGTACTTATGGCGATGGTGCGATTATTGTATTGAAGAAGATATAAACCTATACGGCATAACTTACTGGCATCGCAGACAACAGTTACCTGGGGTGTTTGTATGTACTAGGCATAAAACTGCATTAATGGAAATAACTGTCCCTTTTAGAGCGCGCCAGCAATATTTTATTGCATCCGAATGCTTTACCAAAGACAGTCCCGACCAGACAGACATATCCAAGCAGTGTTGATACAGAAATGGCATTTAATCTGGCA
>JBKJRF010000234.1:0-4446 GCA_046594825.1 Methylotenera sp. | reverse complement strand
CAACAAAAACGCTAGTTTACAGCATCTTTAAGCGCTTTACCAGCCCTAAATTTAGGAGAATTTGCAGCTTTAATACTAATTGTTGCACCAGTACGTGGATTGCGACCATTACGAGCTTCGCGCTTGCCAACATAGAACGTACCAAAGCCAATTAAAGTTACTAAATCGCCATTTTTCATTGCTTTTGTAATTGAAGCTGTTGTTGCATCTAGAGCACGACCAGCAGCTGCTTTTGAAATACCTGCTGCATTTGCAATATCGTCAATCAGTTCTGATTTATTCACTTGTAATCCCCTCTTAAGGTTTGTTAAATAAAGACTTGGTATTAATTTGGACATTCACTGCCCGTACAGCTTTATATCAAGCCGATGAAGGCTGTGTCAAGCTTTTATCGGCTTGTAATTTCACTTATTTATTTAGTGCTTTGTTCCAGCTAATACAGAAGGTGTACTTTCTGTAGATTTATCAGTAGCTTGAACTTCTTTTGCAGGAATTTCATTAGCTTCTGATATTTCAGGTAAAGGCTTAGGTTGTGAAGCCAGTGCTAACGATAACACCTCATCAATCCATTGTACAGGGTGAATATCTAGATGGTTCTTGATATTCTCAGGGATATCAGCGAGGTCTTTAACGTTTTGCTTCGGAATAAGCACCGTTTTAATGCCACCACGATGCGCTGCCAGTAATTTTTCTTTCAATCCACCAATTGGTAACACTTCACCACGTAATGTAATTTCACCTGTCATTGCAACATCAGCACGTGCTGGGATGCCTGTTAAGATTGAAACTAGCGCAGTAGTAATTGCAATACCTGCACTCGGCCCATCTTTAGGGGTAGCGCCTTCAGGAAAGTGAATATGAATATCATTCTTTTCATAAAAGTCATTTGCAATACCTAAGCGTTTAGCACGGCTACGCACTACGCTCATGGCTGCTTGCGTTGATTCTTGCATGACATCACCTAGCTTACCTGTGGTGGTGGTTTTACCTTTACCTGGCAGTAAAACCGCTTCAATGGTCAACAATTCACCGCCTACAGATGTCCATGCAAGACCAGTCACCTGACCTACTTGGTTTTCTTTCGCGGCAACACCATAATCAAAGCGCTGTACGCCTAAGTAGATTTCCAGTGTTTTTGGTGTGACACTCACTTTCTTAGCGGCTTTTGCTCCTTCTTTTGCTTTTGTAGTAAGGAGCTCTTTAACCACTTTACGGCATATTTTAGCGATTTCTTGCTCTAGTTTACGCACACCAGCTTCACGTGTGTAATACCGCACAATATCGCGCACAGCGGCTTCAGAGACGTTAGCCTCCTGATCCTTAAGACCATGTGTTTGAAGTTGTTTAGGCAGCAAATAACGCATTGCGATATTCACTTTTTCATCTTCGGTATATCCTGACAGATGAATAATCTCCATACGATCTAATAAAGGCGCAGGAATATTCATTGAGTTTGCTGTAGCGACAAACATTACATCCGATAAATCATACTCTACTTCAATGTAATGATCCGCAAAGGTATGGTTTTGTTCAGGATCTAAAACTTCTAATAGAGCAGAAGATGGATCGCCTCGCATGTCTTGGCCTAGCTTATCTACTTCATCAAGTAAGAAAAGTGGGTTTTTTACGCCAACTTTAGTCATGCTTTGCATAATCTTACCTGGCATGGAGCCTATGTAAGTACGTCTATGACCGCGAATCTCAGATTCATCACGTACGCCACCAAGTGCCATGCGCACAAATTTACGATTAACGGCTTTTGCTATACTTTGACCAAGTGAAGTTTTACCTACGCCAGGCGGGCCTACCAAACAAAGAATAGGTGCTTTGATTTTATCTACACGCTGTTGCACAGCGAGATACTCAACAATGCGCTCTTTGACTTTATCCAAGCCATAGTGGTCACCATCTAAGATCGCTTCTGCAGCCAATAGATCTTTACTGATCTTGGTCTTTTTCTTCCAAGGCAAATTGATAAGCGTATCAATATAATTGCGCACTACAGAAGCTTCAGCTGACATCGGTGACATCAATTTCAATTTCTTAAGCTCGCTGGCCACTTTTGCCAATGCCTCTTTCGGCATACGTGCAGCGTCAATGCGCTTTTCAAGCTCTTCCATCTCAGCATTTTCATCTTGCTCGCCAAGCTCTTTCTGAATCCCTTTTACTTGCTCATTTAAGTAATACTCGCGCTGCGTTTTTTCCATTTGGCGTTTTACACGGCCACGGATGCGCTTCTCAACTTGCAGAATATCAATTTCACCTTCCATCAAGCGCAACAAATGCTCTAAACGTTCAGCAACACTGAACATCTCTAGAATTTTTTGTTTTTCATCCAGCTTTAATGTTAAATGTGCGGCAATAGTATCTGCCAGACGCCCTGCTTCATCAATAGTAGCTAACGAGGTCAAGATTTCAGGTGGGATTTTTTTGTTGAGCTTAACGTACTGATCAAACTGTGCGAATACTGTGCGCATTAGCGCTTGTATCTCAATGTCGCTTTCTGATTCTGGAATCAGTTCTGCACGTGCAGCAAAGCACTCTTCAGTTTCAATGAAGCCAGTGACTTTTGCACGCTGCACGCCTTCTACCAATACTTTTACCGTGCCATCTGGTAACTTAAGCATTTGCAGAACAGTGGCAACTGTACCTACTTCATATAAGTCTTCGGCATCAGGCTCATCTTTGTTGGCTGATTTTTGTGCCACTAATAAAATTTGTTTATCACCTTCTGAAGCCATCTCTAGGGCTTTAACAGACTTAGCACGTCCAACAAACAATGGAATGACTAAGTGTGGATAAACAACGACATCGCGCAGAGGTAAAACCGGCAATAAACCGTCATCTGGCGTGTATAAAGGTAATGATTTTGTCATGAATAGACTCTCAAATTAAGCTAAAAAGTTAAGCCAAAAACGCCTATACATAGTTGATGGGGTTGAACTCATACAGTTCAAGCCTTAATTTAACAGATTTCAGCCTTATATTAACGTTTAACTCATAAATTTAAGACTTAAAATTTGAAATTAATTTATGTAGTAATTGTTAAACACTATAAATTAAAAGCATTACTTAAAACTAGACTCTTACGTCAGCCAGCGATTAGAAATAAAAAAGCTAGCCAGTCCTATTAAGGAACAAGCTAGCTTTAATATTCAAGCTGTAAGTTAAATAATCAACTTATTAACCGACAGCCTCTTCAGCCGGCTTGTCCGCATAAATCAGTAGCGGCGGTGTATCACCACGAATCATGCCTTCATCTACCACTACTTTGCTTAAATTATCCAATGAAGGCAATTCGTACATAATCTCAAGCAAGGAATGTTCCATGATAGAACGTAGACCACGTGCACCAGTTTTACGTTCAAGAGCCTTTTTGGCAATTAATAGCAAGGCTGATTCCCTAAACTCTAAATCTACGCCCTCCATTTTAAACAATTTGATGTATTGTTTTGATAGTGCATTTTTTGGCTCGGTCAAAATAGTCATTAATGCTGCTTCATCTAAAGACTCTAGCGTTGCAACCACTGGCAAACGACCGATAAACTCTGGGATTAAGCCAAATTTAATTAAATCTTCAGGTTCTACATCACGCAATACAGCACCCACTTCGCGGATATCAGCTTTGCTTTTTACTTCAGCACCAAAACCAATACCGCCTTTTTCAGAGCGTAAACGAATCACCTTCTCCAAGCCATCAAACGCGCCACCACAAATGAATAAAATATTCGTGGTATCTAACTGTACAAATTCTTGATTAGGATGCTTACGACCACCTTGTGGTGGAATTGAAGCTACTGTACCTTCAATCAGCTTAAGTAATGCTTGTTGCACACCTTCACCTGATACATCACGGGTAATAGAAGCATTTTCTGATTTACGAGAAATTTTATCCACTTCATCAATGTAAACAATCCCACGCTTAGCTTTTTCAACGTCGTAATCACATTTTTGCAATAATTTTTGCATGATGTTTTCAACGTCTTCGCCTACGTAGCCAGCTTCAGTGAGCGTAGTTGCATCGGCCATCACAAACGGCACATCTAATAGTCTCGCCAAAGTTTGCGCAAGTAGCGTTTTACCTGAGCCAGTTGGGCCTATTAGTAAAATGTTACTTTTTGCAATTTCCACTTCGTCTTTTTGACCACCATCAGACAAGTTATTGTGGCCTAGACGCTTGTAATGGTTATATACCGCAACGGCTAAAGTTTTTTTAGCCTGCGTTTGACCAATGACATATTGATCTAAAATTTTGCAGATTTCTTGTGGAGTAGGCAGGCTAACATCAGTGGATTTTAAGCCATCGGTGCTTTGCACTTCTTCTTTAATGATATCGTTGCATAAATCAACACATTCGTTGCAAATGAACACAGAAGGTCCTGCAATGAGTTTTTTTACTTCATGCTGGCTTTTGCCACAGAATGAACAATAAAGTAATTTATCGCC
>JBKJRF010000103.1:0-3495 GCA_046594825.1 Methylotenera sp. | reverse complement strand
GGATGTAAGAGTTTAGAACTACCCAAAAAATTAGGACAACCGCAAACAGCATAATAAATGCCCAAGAGCCGCCAAATCTGGCTACGGCATCGGCAGCGCGTTGCCCAAAGGTCACATTCTTATCAAACGTTTGTGATAGATTTGTTGAGATATGCTTACGCTCAGTGATATGACGCGCGACTTTCTGTGTGCGCTCATCCATAGACTCATAAGACGAACCAAAGAGCTTCTCTGCGGTGCTGTGTTGATTAAGAGCGGCTTGCTTTTTCTGTGTCATCTTATTGTGTGGTTATGTATTCTGAATCACAATGTTCGGAAACTTACTGCTGTGGTCCAAACTAGTATTCGCAATTTTAATCGCTACCGTGCGAGCAATTTGTTTATAAATATTAGCAATTTTGCTATCTGGCTCGGCTACTACAGTTGGCTTTCCGCCATCTGATTGTTCGCGAATTTTGATATCTAATGGCAAGCTACCTAGTAAATCCACGTTATAGTCTTTACTCATTTCTGCGCCACCTCCAGCACCAAATATGTGTTCTTCATGGCCGCAATTACTACAGATATGCGTACTCATATTTTCTACAATACCTAAAATCGGAATACCGACTTTTTCGAACATTTTTAAACCTTTGCGCGCATCTAGTAACGCGATGTCTTGTGGTGTAGTAACGATAACTGCACCAGTAACTGGAATTTTTTGCGAGAGTGTAAGTTGAATATCACCTGTACCTGGGGGTAAATCAATCACTAGATAATCTAAATCACGCCATTTTGTATCACGTAATAACTGCTCTAACGCCCCCGTTACCATTGGGCCCCGCCATACCATAGGCGTGTCAGTATCAACTAAAAATCCAATTGACATGGCTTGTACGCCGTGTGCTAACATTGGCTCCATGCTTTTGCCATCTGTGCTGTCCGGACGGCCACTAATCCCTAACATTTGCGGCTGGCTTGGGCCGTAAATGTCAGCATCTAATATGCCTACAGTTGCGCCTTCTGCCGCTAATGCTAAAGCCAAGTTGACTGAAGTAGTCGACTTTCCAACGCCACCTTTGCCTGATGCCACTGCAATGACATTTTTAACATTAGGGATTAAGCTCACGCCACGCTGTGCGCTGTGGCTGACGATCCTGCTACCAATATTCACGGTGATATTGCCAATGTCAGCAATGCTTTTGAGCTGGTTTATAACTAAGGCTTTCAAGTTTTCAAGCTGACTTTTGGCAGGATAGCCCAACACGATGTCTAGAGTGACATTCTTGCCATCTAGTTTGATGTTTTTAGCTGATTTACTGGTAACAAAGTCACGACCTGTATTAGGGTCAGTCAATGTTTGCAGTGAGTTTAAGATATTTTGTTCGGATAATGCCATGATTTCATTTCTAGTGATTTTAAAAACACCATTTTAGCCTACATTATTTCAGCGTAGTGGATAGTTTATTACTACATTAGATGTGCATTTGGTAAAATAGTAAATTCAATAAAAAATTAATATTTAAGCCACATATGACGCAACAAACTGCAGATAAAACTTCTAAAAAAATACTCGTCACTTCAGCTTTGCCTTATGCAAACGGCAGTATTCATTTAGGCCACTTGGTGGAATATATTCAAACGGATATTTGGGTGCGGTTTCAAAAAATGCAGGGGCACACAGTGCATTACGTGTGTGCAGATGACACGCATGGAACGCCGATTATGTTGCGGGCCGAAAAAGAGGGTATAACGCCAGAAGCGTTGATAGATAACGTACATAAAGAACACAGTGCAGATTTTTCTGAGTTTTTGGTAGAGTTTGATAACTATTATTCGACGAATGCGCCTGAAAATAAAGAGCTGTCACAAAGTATCTATAAAAAGCTAAAAGCTGCTGGAAAAATTACCAGTAAAACGATTGAGCAGTTTTATGATCCGGTTAAAAACATGTTCTTGCCAGATCGCTTTATCAAGGGCGAATGTCCAAAATGTCATGCAAAAGACCAATATGGTGATTCATGCGAAGTGTGCGGGGCAACCTATAACCCTACGGAACTGATTAATGCTTATTCAGCGGTTTCAGGTGCAGCACCTATCCGCAAAGAAACGGAGCATTACTTCTTCAAACTTTCAGAATGTGAAGATTTTTTAAAAGAGTGGACGCGTTCAGGTACTTTGCAAGGTGAAGCTGCGAACAAGATGGGCGAGTGGTTTGCCAGCGGTCTGAATGATTGGGATATTTCACGCGATGCACCATATTTTGGATTCGAGATTCCAGATGCGCCAGGCAAGTATTTTTATGTTTGGTTAGATGCGCCAATTGGCTACATGGCCAGCTTTAAGAAGCTATGTGCAGATAAAGGTCTGGATTTCGACGAATACTGGAATAAAGATTCAAATACTGAGCTTTATCACTTTATTGGCAAAGACATTCTTTATTTCCACGCCTTGTTTTGGCCTGCCACGCTTGAATACAGCGGCCACCGTACACCTACTAAAATTTTTGCACATGGTTTTTTAACCGTCAATGGCGAGAAAATGAGTAAGTCACGCGGCACATTCATTACTGCGCGCAGCTATTTAGATCACATTAAAAATCCTGAATACCTGCGTTATTACTATGCTGCAAAACTCAACAGCACGATGGAAGATATTGACCTGAATCTGGAAGATTTCACGGCACGGGTGAATAGTGACTTAGTGGGTAAGTACATCAATATTGCAAGTCGTACGGCAGGTTTTATTACCAAAAAATTCAATGGAAGAATTGATTGGCATGGAACAAGTGCTCTTTTATTAGAGGCTCAAGCGGCTGCATCTAAAATTGCGGAATTATATAACCAACGAGATTATGCAAAGGCTTTACGTGAGGTTATGTATCTGACTGACCGCGCAAATCAGTTTGTCGCCGAAGAAAAACCTTGGGAGTTAGCTAAACAAGAAGGCGGTGAAGTGCAACTTGTAAGAGTTTGTGCTGAAGCACTTAATCTATTTCGGTTATTAACTTTATACTTAAAACCCGTTTTACCAAAATTAGCAAGTGAAGTTGAAAGCTTTTTAAATATTTCGTCTTTGAGTTGGCAAGATTCACAGTCTTTAATGCCAGCAGGACACGTTATTAACGAGTACCAACATTTAACCATCCGTATCGATACTAAACATATTGAAGCCATGGTTGAATCTAATAAAGAAAATTTGCAAGCTACAGTTGCTTCAACAATAGCTGAAGTTGCAGTTCCAGCAGCACTGCCTGAAGCTGAGTACATCAGTATTGATGACTTCACTAAGGTAGATTTGCGCATCGCTAAAATAGTGAACGCTGAGCATGTAGAAGGTGCTGAAAAGCTGCTTAAACTCTCTTTAGATATTGGTGAAGACAAGCCACGCCAAGTATTTGCCGGGATTAAATCTGCTTACGATCCGTCTACTTTGGTAGGGCGCTTAACTGTGATGGTCGCTAATTTAGCACCGCGTAAAATGAAATTTGGCATGAGTGAAGGCATGGTGCTGGCG
>JBKJRF010000068.1:0-7477 GCA_046594825.1 Methylotenera sp. | reverse complement strand
TGGGATTATCCCACGACTTGCACTTTTCAATGTGGTCGTAATCAACTCAAATAGTGAAAGTTTGCAATTTCTGCTTAAGTTCTTATAATTGCTGGGTGATTAAATCTATTCAAGCTCATTATATTGCCTGTACATTACTTGCGTTGGCTTGCAGCTCTTGTGCATCAGCTGAGCCTTTATCCAACAGCATTGGCACACAAGGCTCACCCCTAATTTCAACAAGAACTTTAGAGCAAACCTCAAATCAAGATAATCCTGAAAAGTGGTCAGACCGCGCTCGAGAGGTGCTGGTCAACGCACTGAGCCTCACTGGCATTCGTTATCACTATGGTGGAAATTCGCCTGAAACTGGTTTTGATTGCAGTGGTTTTGTACGTTATGTTTTTAAACAAGCCACTAGTTTAACCCTGCCACACAGCGCACTTGCGATTAGCCAGTTGGGCAAAAGTGTACCTAAAAATGAATTACAGCCTGGTGATTTAGTGTTTTTTAATACGCTTAAAAGCACTTTTTCTCATGTAGGTATTTATTTGGGTAATAACCGCTTTATTCACTCGCCTAGCAGTGGCGGGCAAGTAAGGGTAGAAAGCATGGTGGATGGCTATTGGGCTAAGCGCTTCAATGGTGCGCAACGTATTGACCAGCCGCAATCTGCCAAACAAGAAACAGACTCGGCGCAATAAAAAAGCGGCACATGTGCCGCTTTTTTATTCAGTTTGTGACTAAATCATCATTAATTATTGCAATTAAGCATGAAACTTGGACAAATCACCCGGTTTGCGCAGCATTTTATCAACTTCGCCAAGATGTAACTCCTCTTGGTAAATCATCTCACGTGCATATTCCTCTAGCATTACAGACTCGCCTTCTACTAATTTAAGTAGGGCTTTGTAGGCATTCAATGCTGCAGCTTCATGTGCTAAGGATTCCCGCAAGATATCACCAACATCGTGATTATGTGTTTCAAGCAATGGCCCAATAGATAAAGATGGGTGACCGCCTAAATGCGTAATAATTTCGCCCGCTTTATCTGCATGTGCCAATGACTCCGTTGCTTGGCTACGCAACCATGAAACAATAGGAATGCGGTTGTAGCCAAACACCATCAAGGCATAGTGCGTGTAGCGCACAACGCCAGCTAATTCAAATTCTAAAATCGTATTCAACGCCTCAACTACTGGGCTTTGGGTACCGTGATGATCAGCCATTTTTACTCTCCTCTAATGAATACACTTAAGGCTTAAATATGCCTTTAAAGCTTTAGTGTTGATGAAACTCAGTGTAAACCAAACAAAAAAACTTTGCAGAATTGCAAATAGTTCGCATTGTCACTACTAAATAGATTTAGATATAAATTACGGCAAAAGTGGTTACAGATGTCATTTATTGCTGTGGCCTATCGCTATGTCCAAGATCACGTGTAGAGTCAATCAGGTCGCGCACCAGTTGCTTAATCTCTTTTGCCTCAGGAAAGCGCCCTGCATCTTTACGTGAAAAAATGACCTGCTGATTTACCGTAATTTCAAAAATTCCGTTAGTGCCAGGTTTTAGCGCTACGCTGGTTAAATCCTGCTCAAAAGTAGTCAGCAGCTCTTGCGCCAACCAGGCTGCGCGCAAAAGCCAGCGACATTGCGTGCAGTAGGTAATTTCAACATTGTGATTACTCAATTCGATGTCCTTACTGTTATACTTTTGATTACTGTTACAGTAATTATTAAGCTAGGTTTGAAACTATTAAAATATTATGTGTCCTACAACACGTAATGTTATCTATTTGGGAATCATAATACATGCAAGCTACAAAAAAACATCCTAGTAAATATCGCGGTTTTGCTAAAGTTGGCCTTGTTTGCTCGGGTTTATTGCTCGGCCTGATGTTGAGCCTCACATATTCTGCTGTGGCCGAGAAAATGGTCAAGCCACAGCTGCCATTAGATGATTTACGTGCATTTGCTGAAGTTTTTGGCAAAATTAAAAGTGATTATGTAGAGCCCGTAGAAGACAAAAAACTAATTTCTGAAGCGATCAGCGGCATGCTCACTGGCTTAGATCCACACTCTACTTACATGGATGCGGATGCGTTTAAAGATATGCAGGCGGCAACACAAGGTGAATTTGGTGGCTTGGGTATTGAAGTAGGCATGGAGGATGGCTTTGTAAAAGTGGTTTCACCTATTGAAGACTCACCAGCCTTTAAAGCAGGCATCAAAAGTGGTGATTTAATTACCAAGCTGGATGACACGCCAGTAAAAGGCATGACATTGAACGATGCAGTCAAACGCATGCGGGGCAAGCCAGACACACCGATTGTCATTACTGTGTTCCGTAAAAATGAGACTAAACCGCTGACTTTTACGTTAGTACGCGCAATCATCAAAAATAAAAGCGTGAAATATAAACTCACTGAACCAGGCTATGCATATGCGCGCGTAACGCAGTTTCAGGAACACACAGGTGAAGACCTAGCAAAAGCAATTGTAACGATGCACGACGAAAACAAAGGTCCATTCAAAGGCTTTGTTTTGGATTTGCGGAATGACCCAGGTGGGTTGCTTAACGGTGCGGTTGGTGTTGCAGCAGCGTTTTTACCAAAAGATGCCTTAGTTGTTTACACAGAAGGCCGTGCACCTGACTCTAAAATGCAATTAACCGTGAGCCCAGAAAACTATGCACGTGGCGGTGCTGCAAACGACTATATTCGCGAGGTTCCTGAAGATTTAAAAACTGTTCCTATGGTAGTGTTGATCAATGCGGGTTCAGCTTCAGCATCAGAAATCGTAGCTGGCGCCTTACAAGATCACAAACGCGCAACACTGATTGGTATCCGTAGCTTTGGTAAAGGTTCTGTGCAAACCATAATGCCAATGAATAACGGCGCGGCAATTAAATTGACGACTGCACGTTATTTCACACCTAAGGGCCGCTCTATCCAAGCCAAAGGTATTGACCCAGATTACATTGTAGAAGATGGTACTGATCAATCAAATAATATTCATGAAGCTGACTTAACGCGCCATCTGGCTAACCCTAAAGACCCAACTGCAGGTGTGCCAGCTAAAGTTGAAGAGGTTACTCCAGAAAAAGATGCGGCTAAGGAAAAAGCAAATGAGAAAAAATTTGCAGAAAATACAGGGCCCATTGAGCCAGCAAGCAAAGATGATATTCAGTTTACCCAAGCGATGAATTTTCTTAAAGGTAAGCCAGTCATTAAATCTGAACCAGCAAAAGTAGAAGCCACAAAAACTAACTAATTTTTAGTTGTAAACTAAAATCCGCCTTGAAACTAAGGCGGATTTTTTATGTGCAATGTTTCTGGTATATCTTATGCAGGTAATATCTAATTTTAACTACAGCAAAGCCAATGCCTCTCTGCTTATTGATAGCTAGAGGTTTATAATAACGACATGTCCTTATCACTAAAAGAATTGATTGTAGAAGCTGACCGCTGCGTCGCGTGTGGTCTATGCTTACCTCATTGCCCCACTTATAGAAAAACCGGTTCAGAGGCTGATTCACCGCGCGGTAGAATTCAGCTGATGAGGGCAGTGGCTCAAGATATTCTGCCTAATAACGCTAGATTCAATGAGCATATAGACTTATGTTTAAGCTGCCGTAGTTGCGAAGCTGTTTGCCCTAATAGCGTTAATTATGGTGCATTGATTGATACCTCGCGTGCAATTTTTATGCGGAAAAATAGTGTTTGGCTCTCTCTTGCCAAACCATTTATTCGTCATCGTTATTTGCAGTATTCACTAGCATGGGTTATTTGGCTAGTTCAACGCTTTAAACTGGGTAATTTATTAAAAAGTTTAATGCCTACAGCAAAACTATTACCAACCATTGAACAACCAACCACTTGGAAAGCATTATATTCTGCGTATAAAATGACAACCCATAAAGGTGCGGTAAGTTTATTTTTGGGCTGTGCCACAAACACTTTTGACAATCAAACACTCAAAGCTAGTATTTACGTGTTAAATAAAATTGGTTTTGATGTGCATATTCCAGCTAAACAAACCTGTTGTGGCAGCATTGCTAGGCAAATGGGCGATACTGATGAAGCCCAAAAGTTAGTCGCATTAAATCAATCTAGTTTTAATACAAACATGCCCATACTCACTGTGGCAAGCGGCTGTGGCGCTGGTCTTAACGATTATTTACCAACACACCAAGTACAAGATATTAGTGCGTTTTTAATGACTTGTGATTGGTCAGATACCACCGTTACAGCATTGAAAGAGCATATTTATGTGCAAGATCCATGCACTTTGCGTAATGTGCAAAAGAGCCATCAGGCAGTATATAGTTTACTGAAAAAAATACCCGAGGCTGATATATTGCCACTAGCTGGCAATGGTCAATGTTGTGGCGGTGCGGGTGCCTATATGCTTACGCAAAACGAAATGGCAACTAACTTACGTAAGGACAAAGTCCTTACAATTAAAGCGAATAACGCCGCCATCCTTGCCACATCTAATATAGGCTGCAGCTTGCATATTGCTAAAGGTTTGCGTGAGCAAGATTTGAACGTCTCAGTTGAACACCCAGTTCAAATTATTGCCAAACAAATGGGTTTTGTTGGACTTATTTAAGCGTAGAATAAAATCATGAAGATACCAACATTAGATACACTGATGACTGAGTTCGATAAAGGCTTGCGCACCTTACTAGCACAGCCACATAGTCTGCGTACACATCCAGATGCTAGTGTTGCAGAAGGGACACTTAGCGACATTGAAAAGAAGCATGCCAGTGCGCTGATGCGTGTGAATCACACTGGTGAAGTGTGTGCACAAGCTTTATACAGTGGACAAGCGCTTACAGCTAGACGCGCAGAAACCACTGCTGCATTAAAACATGCTGCACTGGAAGAAACTGAGCATTTAGCTTGGTGTGAAACACGCATTGCACAACTAGGAGGCCGCACTAGCCTACTGAATCCAGTTTTTTATGTTGGCTCATTCACAATGGGGGTAATTGCTGGTGCACTCGGTGATAAATGGAGCTTAGGGTTTCTGGCAGAAACTGAAAAACAGGTAGAAGCACATTTAGCCAGCCATCTGGATAGATTGCCAGAAGCTGATCAAAAGACCCGAACAATTGTAGAACAAATGCAGCAGGATGAAGCAAAGCATGCGCTTGATGCCAAGCAGCAAGGAGCAGCAGACCTGCCATTACCTGTAAAATTTTTAATGAAGCAAGCATCAAAATTGATGACTACTTCTACATACTATTTATAAAAAACTATCGAACTAAGAATTTTGAATTGGGAATATTGAATTATGCAAAAATTTAGCGACGTATTACAAACTCTTGATGACGCCTCGCATGTGAAGCGCATTGAGCTTTATAAGAGCGACGGTAGCCCTGCAGGTATACTTGAAAACAAGCCAGGCTCGCAAGGCTCAGTTAAAGTGTATTACCACCTGTTTCGCATGTATGGGGAAATTTCTTTAGATGCAGCTGTAGAAGGTCTAAGTTTATACGCAGAACACACGGATGACGCTGAGAACTGTCCAGGCAAGCATCCTAATGTAGATCGATTATTGAATATTCTTGAAGATGAACAGCCGCTTACAGTTAAAGTTACTGAAACTGGGGCATAGATTAATATTGGCCGACGAATTAAATTTTATCTGTTTGAGATATTGGCGGGTGATATATCAGCTCAAGCAAATGTCCAACTGCATCTAAACAATAAAAACCACGCGCGCCGTCACGGTGCGTTTTAGGTTTTTCAGTAATCTTCACACCATTTTTCACAAAATACTCATACCAATTATCTACATCGTCAAATGCATTAAGCACAAAACCAATATGATCTAACCGCTGCTGTGCTTGCGGCACGTAATCCACACGATGCAGCGCAAATACATCGCTGTTATTGGTTAAATACACATTATCGTCATCGGGCTGCCATTCAATCCGCATGCCCATGATGTTGGTATAAAAATCTACCGCAGCTTCCAGTTCTTTGACAAACAAGGCCACATGGCGTATGCCAAGCATCCCAGTAGGCTTAGTAATATGTGTAATAGGTGTTGTTAATTGTGTCATGTTGTACTAACTACAGCTTCACCACCGATAATTGCAGAACTGATGATTTCAAAGTCATGCGTGATCTCGCAAACTTTACCTAACATGATAGAAGCAGAACAATATTTTTCCGCAGATAATTTCACCGCACGTTCCACTTGAACCGCATTCAAACCATTGCCAGTAATCACAAAATGCACATGAATCTTAGTAAACACTTTAGGGATTTCATCAGCGCGCTCAGCATCAATTTCTGCCACGCAATTTAGAATTGGCTGCCGTGCTTTTTTCAGTATGGTGACCACATCAAATGAAGTACAAGCACCCATGCCAACGAGCAACATTTCCATTGGCCGCATACCAATATTACGCCCGCCATTTTCTGGAGCACCGTCTAGCACAACCGCATGGCCAGTTTCTGATTCACCGACGAAACTAACGCCGTCTATCCATTTAATACTTACTTTCATTTTCCAACTTTCAATTCAATACTTGCATTGTTTAGAAGCGGCAAATAGCCGCATCTAAATTAATATTTTTTATATATTGCTATTACTTTACATCCAGCAATTCAACATCAAAAATTAAGTTGGCATTTGGTGGAATCACACCATCCGCACCACGAGCACCGTAGCCCATTTCAGAAGGAATAATGAGTGTACGTTTGCCGCCAATTTTCATGCCTTGCACGCCTTCATCCCAGCCTTGAATCACTTGACCGCCACCTAGAAAAAAATTGAATGGCTGTTTACGGTCTAAGCTACTGTCAAATTTTTTGCCTTTATGATCTTCAGCGGCGGCATCAAACAACCAGCCTGTGTAATGCACAGTCACGTTAAAGCCTGCTTCAGCTTCGCGACCTGTACCCACTTGGGTGTCAATTTTTTTCAATTCTGTGATGTTTGAATCTGTACCTTTTGCGCTTTGTGTCATTGCTGTTTTTTCCTCTGTTGATGCTGTTGTTGTAGATTTTGCATTACACCCGGCTGCGGCAAAACAAGCGAGTAATAGCGTAATGGTTAAAATATTGTTGGATTTCATAAACTGTCCATGCCCCTGATAAAAACTTTAAACTCAAAAATTTAAGTTTAATTATAAACTCATGATTAAGATACTGGAAATTTGTTCTGGTTCACGCAAGGCTATGCAAAGCTCAAATCAGAAACTAATCATTGTGCATACACCCATTCTAGCAAGGCATCTTGCGCAGGTTTAGTTTGTGCCGCTTTAGGATGACTTGCCATAAAAACTACCACATAGCGTTTTCCATTTTGCCCTAGCACATAGCCTGCTAAGGTAAAAACACCATTAATCGTGCCTGTTTTCAAATGTGCTCTACCTTGCAAACGACTCTCTTTCATACGCTTTAACATAGTGCCATCTCCTGCCAGTATCGGTAGTGAGCCCATTAACTCAGGCATCACAGGGCTGTAGTAAGCAG
>JBKJRF010000223.1:0-11091 GCA_046594825.1 Methylotenera sp. | reverse complement strand
ATGCCGCAGTTGAATCTGAATCGCAAGTAAATGAACCTTAATATTTAGCTTTTTCAATGTTTATGCGATTGATATACTCAAACCGTACACTCTAATTTATGTTATAAATTACGAGGCTCTCAAATGCAAAAAAATTGGTTAGCACTATTAAGCATGCTGGCTATATTAATGATAGTCACCGCAGTTAACTACAATTTTTTTAGCACCTTAGGGTTAACTGGCATCACCTTATTGAGCCTATTGGTTGTGGTGGTTGCTGCATATTTCTGTGAATTCATCATTGCCTGTGTCATTGCTTTATTGGCATTTTTAATCATTAATTACTTTTTTACTGAACCCCGGTACACCTTTGAAGTTGCAAACGTTGAAGCTTGGACTAGCCTTATTTGCTTTTTAATTGTTTCAATGGTCATTGCATCACTAGTCAAACAATTAAAGTTTCAAACACTTCAATCATCCCTTGCTTCAAAACAAGCGCAATTTGCGCGCTCCTTAGCAGAAAATCTAGCCTTAGCCACAGACGTAAATAGCTTATTACTTGATACCTGTGCATTATTACAGATTGAATTTGACAAGCCAATTGCTATCGCTCAATTGAACTCAAACAGCAGTTATAGTATGTCTATTAAGTGTGGCTTAGTAGAACCTCCAGATACCCGCCTACTCAACTGGGTAACAGAAACTGGTAAGCCAATTAGCCCATATACCGATTACTGGTCAAAATCCACTCATTGGCTACTGCCTTTTAACCGCTTACCTAGCAAAGACCCGATTTTAGTAGTTGGTAATGTAAATGCCGATGAACATATTGAAATTTATACAGCCATTAAATCTTGTGTTGATCAAATTTCACAGGCGTATCAGCGACTTATTAATAGTGAGAAAGCAAAAAAAGCCGAGTTGATGGCGCAAACAGAAGCAATGCAAAGCACCTTGCTAGCTTCAATTTCACACGATATGCGTACACCCCTCACATCAATTTTAGGTGCCGCGACCATATTGCAACAAAATAATACGAATTTAGAACCAGGACAAACAGCACAATTAACTTCACTGATTGCCTCGCAAGCACGTTACTTAGCAAACAGTACCGAAAATATACTTTCTTTAATTCGACTTGAATCTAGTGACTCAGTCAATATACCGATGGATTGGCAATCCCCCGAAGAAATCATTGGCGTGGTAACAGCACTTTATAAAAACAGGGGTGACGTGAGCGAAAACCTAGATCTAAAAGTGACTATAAGTGAACCTGATTTATTAATTAAAGCCAATGCAAACTTACTCACACAAGCTTTAGTTAACTTGATTGATAACGCCCAACAAGCGAATAATACGGTGCCCGATCAGAAGCACGGCTCCATTTTGATTGAAGTGACTAAAATTAATGATCGAATCAATTTCAGTGTAAAAGACTACGGCAAAGGTTTCGACACCACATTTGATGCTGCTCAAATTAAAAAATTCTCTTCAAGCAATAGCAAAGGCTTTGGTTTAGGTTTATCTATAGTGCAAGCTATTGCACAACTACATGATGCAATACTCACCATTGCCAACCGAGATGAAAATGTCGATGGCATTGAAAAAATTGGCGGTGCCTGTGTGACCCTCAGTTTTCACGCTGCCGAAATAGGTATAATTAGTGCTGAATAAAAGCCAAATTTTAATCATTGAAGATGATTTACAAATTAGCCAATTCCTTCAGTCTGGCTTGAAGACTAATGGATTTTCTACTACTAGTGCACAAAACCTTACCGAAGGTAAAGTGCTATTCAATGAACATAAACCCACCCTCGTCATCCTAGATTTAAATTTACCCGATGGTGACGGGAAAACATTCATAGAATATGTGCGTATCAGCTCTGACGTGCCAATATTAGTATTATCGGCACGGCAATCCGAGCAAGAAAAAGTCGATTGCTTTGCCCTAGGGGCAGACGATTATTTAGCAAAACCATTTGGTGTTAATGAACTGCTTGCAAGAGTTAAAGTATGTTTGAAACGGTCCGCCATGATGACATTACGTGACGATGTATTTAAACTAGATGATTTAACTATAGACACCATTAATTTAACCGTTCTATTGAGCCAGCAGAAAGTCCATTTAACACCAATAGAGTTTAAGCTATTGTTTACGCTTGCTAAAAAGCCTGGAAAAGTCTTTACACATCGTCAATTGCTTACTGAGGTATGGGGTGCAGAATACGTAGATGACACGCACTACTTACGCATACACATGGGTAGACTACGAAACCGCCTCGAGAAAAATCCTGCGGCGCCCCGTTACATTCTCACTGAAGTAGGCATAGGCTACAGATTGGCGGCTACCTAGAAATCTTACGTTTTTTGGATTAAGCCTTTCCAACATCAGAAATAAATTAAAAGTACCACGTGTTGATGTTTATGTGATTGATATACCCAGCCTGATTTAATGACCTTATCTTATTTTAAAAGGTAAGTTTTCAATAAATCATCATGACGATAAATACACAATCAAAAAGCGTTGCTGCACTTACACTTGGCGCTATCGGCGTGGTATATGGCGACATTGGTACCAGTCCGTTATATACCATTCAAGTTATTTTTAGTGAAGCGACAGGCATTGCACTTAATCAGGTCAACATCATAGGCGCAATTTCTGCTGTGCTTTGGGCGTTAATGTTAGTCGTCACACTTAAGTACGTCATTTTAGTATTACGTGCCGATAACCGTGGTGAAGGCGGCATTATGGCGTTACTGGCACTCGCAGTTTCTACTGCGATTAATGCACCAAGGCGAAAAAAAATTCTGCTGGGTTTAGGTGTCTTTGGTGCAGCACTCTTTTATGGAGATAGCATTTTAACGCCGGCTATTTCAGTACTCTCAGCGGCAGAAGGGTTAGCACTCATTACGCCAAAACTTACCACTTTTGTGATGCCTATCTCAATCACAATTTTAGTGACGTTGTTTGCCTTTCAAAAATTTGGCACGAATGCAGTAGGAAAGTTTTTTGGTCCTATTATTATTGTTTGGTTTACGGTACTAGGAGTTGTCGGGCTTATGCATATCACTAAAAATCCTATGATACTTAGCGCATTAAATCCAATGTATGCTTTTCACTTTCTAGCTGACCGTGGTGCTGGCGTATTCTTGGCCGTAGGTGCAATTACACTTGCCATCACCGGTGCTGAAGCTCTATATGCAGATATGGGACACTTCGGCAAACCCGCCATCCGTATTGCCTGGTCATGTTTGGTATTACCTGGCTTGGCGCTTAACTATTTAGGTCAAGGCGCATTGTTATTAGCAAACCCTGCAGCCGTGAGTAACCCGTTCTACTTATCATTTCCACCCACATTATTAATACCTGCCGTAATATTAGCCACATTAGCCACTATTATTGCTTCGCAGGCAGTGATTTCAGGCGCTTACTCAATTACTCAGCAAGCAATACAGTTAGGCTTTTTACCAAGAATGCAGATATTGCATACCTCAGCGAGTGAGTCAGGCCAAATTTACGTGCCTGCTATCAACTGGCTCTTGCTGGTTGCCGTCATAATCGCCACCATCGCATTTCAAAACTCATCGGCTATTGCCTCAGCTTATGGCATTGCGGTCACTGGTACCATGTTGATTACCACTATCCTCACCTACTTTGTACTGCGACATAACTGGAAGTATCCGCTATGGCTAGCCTTGAGTGCGAGCAGCATGTTTATTGCTTTAGACTTTTTATTGCTGGCATCATGTTCAGTCAAGTTTTTCAAAGGTGGTTGGTTTCCAGTAGCGCTTGGTGTCAGCCTCGTTGTTGTCATGTGGACATGGAAACAAGGCCGCGAAATTTTGCTGCAACATCTTCATGAAGATGACCCAAAACTTGAAGATTTTGTGAACAATATTGCGCGCGATAAAAAAATTAGAGTTGAACGGACAGCTGTATTTTTATGCGCTAATCCAGATAGCGTGCCACAAGCATTGATGCATAATTTGAAGCATAACCAAGTACTACATCAAACCAACCTGATACTCACTGTAGAGTTTTTAGATGTGCCAGTGGTGGCGAAAGAACAACGTGTACACATTAAAGAAATCGGCTCAGGCTTCTGGAAAATCATATTGCATTACGGCTTTATGGAAATACCTGACATCCCGAAAGCATTAGAGGATTGCAAAATAGATAATGTCACTATTGGTAACGTGAAGGTAAATAACTTCATGATCGACCCATTCACTACCTCATATTTTATTAGTCGAGAAACTGTCATCTCTGGGCCGAATATTCCAAATCAAAGCGGGAAAATGGCAAAATGGCGCGATGAATTATTCGCAGTCATGTCACGTAATGCAGGCAGCGTAGTTGGCTACTTTAACATTCCAAGTAACAGCGTGATTGAGTTAGGTTCTAGAGTGCATATCTAATATATGAAAGCTTGATTGAACAAGCTACCACAATAGAAGGTTGACTCAATTACTCGGGAACACAATACGCCAGTCAACCTTGCCGTTTAATGACATTGATTCATTGAAATTTGCGCTTGTGAGCACAAATTTCTCTGACCTTGCTTAAAGTTATCAGCAAAAACTTGCAACCCAGACTTATCTTTAGTTTGCTCTTTTACTGCAACAGCAGATTCGGTAGATTTTTTAATATGTTCAACTGGCTTTACTTCAGTGTGATTACTCTTAGTAGCATCTGCTCTTATCGCTACATTCTCTGCAGTTGCTAAACTTTCCGTTTTTTCTTTAGCAGCTTTTTGCTTGGCTTTTTTGATGGCAAGTTTAGTTTTATCTGACTTTTCTTTTGCAGACATTTCTTGATTTACTGAATCATCTGTTTTACTTACCTTTGTTGTTTCTTTGGTAGCCTCATCCAAAGAACTCTTTGATTTAGCATCCAGCTTGGTATCACTCTGAATATTCGCATTCACAACTGTTGAGTTTTTAATCTTTTCACTAGCAATCAAAGCTACTTTTTTTGCTTTATTAGACTCAGGTAACTGGGGTTCAGGTAATTTTTTCGCACTTTCCTCTTGCTTAAAAATCACAGTAGGTGTCACAGGTTCAGCCTGTGCCATCATTTTTGCGAACCCTAGAAGGGCTACAAATACAAGCAAGCTAGGTGCTAAATATTTCAGATAGAATTTATTTTTTGAAGTAACTTGATCGCTAGCCCTACGTTCGTCTTTAGGAGGTTTAGGCTTAAATATATCTGTAGCTTCATCTTTATGTGAACGCACAGAATAAATCTCATGCTCGCGTACATGTTTATCTTGCTTAATACCCGAAAATGCAAACATCTCTGAGAATTCTAGGGTCAACCGTGATGTAACTTCGTAATACGAACGTGAGACTAAAATTTGATTCGGCTCTGAAAAGCTCATGATACGCTGTGCGACATTGATACCATCACCAATAATATTGGGTTGGCCATTGATATCGCTAACAATACGCACTGGGCCTAAGTTAATGCCAAATCGCACATATAAAGGTACTGGTTGAGTAATATTACTTTTTAAAATTCCATCACGAATGGTGAGTGCAACAAACATGGCATCTTCTGGTGAACCAGTAAGCGCAATAGCTACACCATCCCCAGTATCTAGAATAATGCGGTCATTTTGTGCGACACCTTTTAATGAGTGGCTGATTAAATCATTGAATTGAATTTTTACTTCAATCTGATCTGAATCAGATTTTTTCGAATAATCGATAATATCTAAGAACAAAACACTACAAATTGAAGTTTTATTAATTCTGTCGTTCATTGTTTAACCTTCACCAATCACGTCAATTTAATGACATTAGTTATAAGCACTAAAAAATTGTTTGTATAATACTTAATAATCAATTTAAGTGGCTGAGGCCACTACCTGTGGTCATTTAAGGAAATTATTTTTTCTAAGAATTAAATATTCATCTCAAACTTAGCATCAGTACATGCAAAATTTATGCCGTCACAGATAGGTAGTTACGGGTTCTTTTTTACTAGCTGCTTACTAAACTCAATATCAAGCTTACTCACCCGCTTTGGTGTTTGCGGGCCATAAGCATTCACAAATACAACGAATTCATCCAGCATCATCGGCTCACACAGACGACTAGACTCACCCGCAGAGCTTGCCAGTACTAATGAAAACATACCGCCACCACTTAATGTCATGGAATATTGCTCATTTCCGCTACGCCTTTTAAGCCGATCAATTGCAGCGCTGGCCTTTGTAGATCTCATTTTTTGATAATCCTCATTGCATTTTATTTATTAATTTTACTACTTGATTTTAATAGTTTCTTTTCACAGGGCAGATTATGGCATGCTTTAAACATTAAGGTTTGATAGACAATTTGATAGCTAGTTTCGGCTTGAAACGCTAAAATCTAAGGTCTAGATAAGGTCTATATTTATTCAAATTCAAATTTTCTAATCAAACTCTCCAAGAATACTTTTCTTCAAGAACATTTTTAAAGTGATGCATGCTAAACACCCTTAACTCGCCACAGCGCGAGGCAGTTAAATATCTCGATGGCCCTTTGCTCGTATTAGCTGGCGCTGGTAGTGGAAAAACACGTGTCATTACCCAAAAAATCAGCTATTTGATTGATGAGGCTGGCTATTCAGCAAAAGAAATTGCGGCCATTACCTTTACCAATAAAGCCGCACGCGAAATGCAAGAGCGTGTAGGCAAGCTGATGCAAGGTAAAAGCACTAAAGGCTTGACCATCGCGACCTTTCACTCGCTTGGCCTACAAATGTTGAGGGCTGAGGCGGCTTTACTCGGCTACAAACCTCAATTCTCAATTTTAGACTCATCAGATACTTTTAAAATTGTCGCAGATATTCTAGCGACAACTGATAAACAACTGTTGCGCAAAACACAATGGCAAATCTCCGCTTGGAAAAATGCCTTTATCAATGCAGACCAAGCTAAAGCCCAAGCTGACGAAGAACTCACACATGCAGCAGCAAAGGTTTATCAGCTTTATCAGCAAACGCTAAAAGCATATCAAGCGGTGGATTTTGATGATTTAATCAAGCTACCTGTTGAGTTATTTGAACAACATGAAGATGCGTTGAATAAATGGCAGCGCAAACTGCAGTATTTGTTAGTAGACGAATATCAAGACACTAACGCTTGCCAATATAAACTGATAAAAATGCTCACCGGTGTACGCGGCCAATTTACCGCAGTAGGTGATGATGACCAAGCCATTTACGGCTGGCGCGGTGCGGATGTTGAAAACTTACACCAGCTTACAAAAGATTTTAGTAAGTTAAAGGTCATTAAATTAGAGCAGAATTATCGCTCTACTGTGAGGATTTTAAGGGCAGCGAACCAAGTAATCAGTAATAATCCAAAATTATTTGAAAAAAAATTGTGGAGTGACCTAGGCACAGGTGAGTTGATACAAGTCTCTGCTGCAATGAGTGAAGAAGCCGAGGCTGAATCGGTAATTATGAAACTGCAAGCCCATAAATTTGAGAATCGTACATTCCACAAAGATTATGCGATTCTATACCGCGGCAACCACCAGGCGCGCGTGTTTGAACAACAGTTACGTAATCATAAAATTCCATATACCATCTCTGGTGGACAATCATTTTTTGATAAAGCTGAGATTAAAGATTTGGTCAGCTATTTACGTTTAATTGCCAATGAGGATGACGACCCTGCATTCATTCGTGCAGCGACCACACCTAAAAAAGGTATAGGCAACACAACACTTGAACGCCTTGGTGAATATGCCAGCGTACATAAAATTTCGTTGTTTGCAGCCGCCTTCGAGGGTCAGTTTCAAAATGAAGTAGGTAATAAGCAATTAGAGGATTTGCTCAATTTTTGCCAATACATCAATAAGCTACAAGTACGTGCTGTACGTGACCCAGCTGGTGAAGTGTTAAATGATTTGCTCTCTACCATTCAATACGAAGCTTTCTTATATGACAGTGAAGAGCCACGCGCCGCTGAGTCGAAAATGTCAAACGTGATGGACTTCATTGGCTGGCTCACTAAAAAAGGTGAAGCTAGTACAGAATTTGGTAATGAATCTAGCGGTAAAAACTTGCTTGAACTTACACAAATGGTCTCATTAATGAGCATGTTAGAAGGCCGTGAAGATGGCGAGCCTGACGCAGTCAAGTTATCTACCCTACACGCTGCTAAAGGTTTGGAGTTTGGTCATGTGTTTTTAATTGGCTGTGAAGAAGGCATACTGCCTCACCGTGAAAGTATCGATGCAGGGGCTCTTGACCCCAGCAAGATCGAAGAAGAACGTCGCCTGATGTATGTAGGCATTACCCGTGCACAAAAATCACTCAATATTTCGTGGTGCAAAAAACGTAAGCGTGCAGGTGAAATACAAATGTGTGAACCTAGCCGCTTTATTGCTGAATTACCAAAAGATGATGTACGTCATTTTGGCAATCCGTTTAATGACCCTGAAGCGAGCAAAGACTTTGGTAAATCAAAAATGGCGAGTATACGGGCCATGCTGGCTAAATAGCTTTAAATGCAATCAAACATTATCAATGATGTACCTCCTCAAATAGGAAATATGCGCATATAATTAAAGACAATTAACTCTTGCAGGTCAGCAGTTATTATTAACTGATAAGAACCCATTACAGATTTGTAACTTTAGATTTAATAACAAAGGGTTATCATGAAGGTTGGGCGTAAGTTAATGCTGATCGTTATCGCGAGCGTTGCCTTAGTGACCATCCCTTCGGCAGGGGCCATCTACTACTACACAAAACACAAAGTACTGGCAAGTGAAGCTGCAACGCTAGTAGCTGAAACAAAAATACTAGCTGTACCGCACACACAAAAACTTGCAGATGCTGGAACAAGTTTACAAGCACTATCTCGTATTCTCAAAAAAAAACTTTCCTTGCCTGTTGAAGCTTCTGATGCGCATGAATTTACCCACTTGGTACAGCAGGACAAAGATTTAGCATGGCGTAATGTAAGTACAAGTTTTGATGGTCATGTGGAATCTGGCTTATTCTTACCACCCCACACATTACTTGATAAAGAGCAGAAAAAAATTTACTTACGTAGCAAACATATTTTAGATATGTTTGGAATCTCTACTCAATCTCTATTTAATAATGTTTGGTTACTTAGACCTAATAACTCACTCATCATTTACGATACTGGGGTACCCGATTTCGCGGCTAAGATGCCCGCAGATATTGATTACACAAAAACACCTTGGGTTACATTGGGTGATCCCGCTACTAACCGAGATCGTACTTTGCGCTGGACACCTCCATTATTTGATCCTGTTGCAAAAGTCTGGATAGTCAGTGCAGTACTACCTTTAGATGTAAATGGTCAATGGATTGGCATGTTAGGTCATGACATTTACCTTAATAGAATGCTCCCTAACTTATTTCAACCTAGCCAGCGCTATAGTGGCGAACAACATTTTTTGCTTGATGCACAAGGCAACTTTATTGAGGCTGGCCCGTGGCAGAAGGCGCTAGAAGCTAATCCAGAAAGCTTTAAGCCAGATATAGTCAATGAACCAGAACTAGGCAAACTCTTCAATAATCAATTGAGTGTGGAACCAAGAGCATTTCAACAAGGCGTCTCTTTACAAGGCCGAAGATATTTAGCCATTGGTATGATTATGCCATCAGTGGGCTGGCGTTATTTTCGACTAATACCTACAGATGAAATTTTAGCGCCAATGCGCCAAGTATTTTATGCATTAGTCGCCATGGTCATCAGTATTGGTTTACTCATAGGCTTTTTAATTGATGCAGCAGTAAAACGTAATATCGTAGCTCGCCTGCAAATTCTGGCTGACGTAGTACGCAGATACGGTAGCGGTGAATTAAATGCGCGCGCACGGCTTGCAGGAGACGATGAGATCGCCAAAACTTCGTACGAGTTTGATGCAATGGCAGATCAGCTAAAAGCAACGCTTGATGCAATTCCTGATTTACTGTACGACCTTGATCTAGACGGTCGTTATTACAGCGTGCATAGTCCAAATGAAGACTTACTCGTTGCCCCAGCGAAAGATTTAATCGGCAAAACTGTCTCACAAGTCTTACCACCAGAATCGGCCAAAGTTGTAATGGCAGCTTTGCGAGAGGCACATAAGAAAGGTTGGTCGCAAGGAAAGCAATATCAACGAAAAACACCTCTAGGCATGCTTTGGTTTGAGCTTTCTGTTGCCAGAAAATCTACCCTTAATAATGAAAACCCTCGTTTCATGGTGTTATCTAGAGACATTACTGAGCGTAAGGTAGCAGCCGAAGAGATACAAACCCTAGCGTTTTATGACTCTCTTACTGGCTTGCCCAATAGAAGGCTCTTAATGGATCGTCTTAAAGATATATTGATTGCCAGTGAACGTAATGGCATTGATGGCGCATTGCTATTTATAGATCTCGACCATTTCAAAACACTCAATGATACTTTGGGCCATGAGACTGGAGACTTACTGCTGAAGCAAGTTGCTAATCGATTGATCTCCTCAGTACGTGAAGGTGACATCGTAGCTCGCTTGGGAGGTGATGAGTACGTAGTCGTACTTGAAAACTTAGGTGAGCATTCCATTGAATCCGCAGCACAAGCTACCATCATTAGTGAAAAAATCCTTAGTGCCCTTAACCAGCCTTATAAACTTAATCGTGGCGTCTACCAAAGCTCTGCTAGTATTGGTATTGCCATTTTCAGTGATCACAATCAATCTCAGGATGAACTTCTTAAACATGCTGATATTGCTATGTATCAGGCAAAAAAAGCTGGCCGCAATATCTTGCGCCTCTTCGACCCAGAAATGCAAAATATCATCAATGATCGAGTTTTATTGGAGGGTGAATTACGACTTGCCATTGAAAAACAGCAATTTGAATTATATTACCAAATTCAACTAGATAGCTTGTATAAACCTACAGGGGCAGAGGCGTTAATTCGTTGGCATCATCCAGAACGTGGCTTAATATCTCCTTTCGAGTTTATTCCCTTAGCCGAAGAATCCAGTTTGATTTTACCTATCGGCCAATGGGTATTAGAAAGTGCTTGCGCACAAATTAAAATTTGGCAACAAGATGAACTCAATCACAATTTAGTCCTGTCAGTGAACGTGAGTGCCAAGCAA
>JBKJRF010000152.1:0-6859 GCA_046594825.1 Methylotenera sp. | reverse complement strand
TAATCTTTTTAGCTAGCTCAGTACTTAACACTTGTGACGGTGGAGTAATATTAAATTTCATAAACATGATTTTACATGAGTGCGTATAGCTTCACTTAATAACAAAATATATAAATGCTCTTCTGTACTCGTATGTTTGAATGAATTCACTTCATTTTTTGGAAAAACTTTAATAGTATTCTTTGTAATTTTGTTTAGAAGTTTGCTATAATGCGCGGCTTGCAAACATTTACCGAAGTTTGCATGAATAAAATTTGCAGTACGGCCGGGTAGCTCAGTCGGTAGAGCAGCGGATTGAAAATCCGCGTGTCGACAGTTCGATTCTGTCCCCGGCCACCATCAATTATCCTTCAGTTTTAATTCAAACTCCATGTATTAAACTCAACGCGCTGATTATTAGTTAGTGCGGCATACCCTCAAAATTGCTATTATTTCAATTGGTTAATTTAGGTGCATTTTTAATGAGTACGTACAGCGAAATTCAAGCAAAAGAGTTATTCGATATGATGGCATCTCAATCATTGTTGTTGGTAGACGTGCGTAATGATGATGAAGTCGCACGCGGTATTATTCCTAAAGCCGTACATATTCCATTAGCCATGTTGCCTGTGCAATATGAGTCGCTGGCCAAAATAGAAAATATCGTGTTTTATTGCCACAGTGGTATACGTTCAGCACATGCGGCGTCGTTTGCAGCAAGTAAAGGCTGTAAGAATGTATATAACTTAGTTGGCGGTGTATTAGCTTGGGGTAAAGCTGGATACACATTCGCCGTTAAGGATGACACTGTTAAAATCGATGGGTCAAAAAAATAGTTTGAAAAAATAATGAAGGGAATAAGAAATTATGGAATTTGATAAAGAAGTCGATGCAACAGGTTTAAACTGCCCGCTACCTATTTTGCGCTGCAAAAAAGGCTTAAGTGAACTTAGTGCTACACAAGTTTTAAAAGTAATCTCTACCGACCCTGGCTCAGTGAAAGACTTTAACGCATTTTGTGTACAAACTGGCCATGAGCTTTTGCAGTTGGATGAAGACGAGACTTCATTTACTTTTTATATAAAAAAACGCGCTAGTTAATCACAAAATACTGCAGCCAAAACTAGCCTTAATTGCTCCCAAAGATAGCCTGTCTTAGCTATAGGTTAGATTTCAACGTACAAAAAAATTTACTTGTTACGACCTAGCATTACCTAAACAAGATTTTAATAAGTTAATAACCTACCCTCTTGAACACCACTCATACAAACTCCTATATCTGTGCCAAATTTTGGGCTAATTTAAGTTTGCATGTAATACTGACCATTATGTGAAACAAAAAATTGCCCCAAAGACGTGGCTTACTTTTAAAGTAAGCGCAGGATATCCATAGATATGTAGAGTTAAATTTAGGGCCTGTCAAATGACTACAGATTTATTTGATTCCAAGCCCACTTAAATATAAAGTTTAGATCATGAGTAAAAGCTTAAGACTTTCTGAAAAATGGTTTAACCGCGGCTTGTGGTTAATTGCCTTTATTTTCGCTAGCTTTTTGATTGGCCTTGGTGGCGCCGTCATTGGCGATTTACCGCAAGTTGAGCATTACTACACTACTGAAGACTTTATTGATAAAGTTGCTGCGGAGCCACTACGTGCAAACCTTAAAGTAGCTGCAAGAACAAGTAATGACATCAATGAAAAAATCAACCAAACGCAGTTGAAACTGAATACTGCCAGCACTGATTACAACACCACTCACGATACTTTTAATAATTGGCTGGCTACTCGCCATGTAACTGAGCAATCTAGCCAAGATAATGAATTGATTAGCCACACTAAAGCGCTAGATACTCTCAAAGCCACTGAACGCAACGTAATTTCCGAAATGGATGCGCTTACACAGCAAGCAAATGAGGCTAGTCAAGCAGAGAAAAAACTAAAAGATAAACTGTACGCACTTGAAGATGCGGCGCAACAAAAATTAAGCAAAAAACAACGTAGCCAAGAAATTCATGTGTTTTTATATCGCTTAGCGCTCACCTTACCATTATTAGGGCTTGCTGGCTGGCTATTCGCGAAAAAACGTAAAACCCAATATTGGCCATTTGTATGGGGCTTTATCTACTTTGCATTGTTTGCATTTTTTGTGGAGTTGGTACCCTATTTGCCGAGTTACGGTGGTTATGTTCGGTATATTGTTGGCATTATCATTACCGTCGTCATTGGCCGACAAGCGATCATCTCGCTCAACAAATACTTGGAAAAACAAAAACTTGCCGAACAGATGCCAGACTTGCAGCGTCGCGAAGAGTTAAGTTATGACACTGCATTGGCTAGATTAGCAAAAAGCGTATGCCCAGGTTGCGAGCGCAATGTAAACCTTAAAGATACTTCTAATGATTTTTGCCCGCATTGTGGCATAGGCTTGCACGATTATTGTCAAAAATGCGAAGCTCGAAAAAACGCTTTTGTTAAGTTTTGCCATCGCTGCGGAACTTCTGCGACAACCTTGTTACAAAAATAGATTGTAAAATAAACCATAAAAAAGGCGGGCTCAAAATCATTGAGTCTGCCTTTTTAATATCAAAACATTTATTAATTAAATTTAGCTAATTGTGCATTAAGCTTTTCTAAACTAGCGCCAAATTCAGCTACTCGTGCTTTTTCTTGCTCTACCACGGCTACTGGCGCTCTTGCTACAAAGCTTTCATTGTTGAGTTTAGCGTTAGCTTTGGCAATTTCACCTTCTAACCTTGCAATTTCTTTGCCTAAACGCTCTTTCTCAGCAGCAACATCAATCTCCACTTTTAACATGAGTTTAAAGTCATTCACCAACATAACAGGAGCATCGGCCTCTGGCAATTCAGCCACAATCGAAATATCCTCCAATTTAGCTAGCGCTTTCAAATACGGTGCATAAAGTGCTAATTGGACTGCATCGCCAGATGCGATTAAAGGCACGCGAGCTGCAGGTGAAATACTCATTTCGCCACGTAAGCTACGGCACGCATCAACCGCTTGCTTTAATAATGCCACCCAAGATTCTGCAGCCTCATCAATCTTGCCTGGCTGAGACTGTGGATATTTTTCAAGCATGATACTTGGGCCATTACGTCCAGACATAGGCCCGATAGTTTGCCAAATCTCTTCGGTGATAAACGGCATAATCGGATGCGCTAAACGCAAGATTGTTTCTAGCACTCTAAGCAATGTGCGACGAGTAGCGCGTTTTTCTGCATCACTACCTTGTTGAACTTGTACTTTTGCCAGCTCCAAATACCAATCACAATATTGATCCCACACAAACTCATAAATGGCTTTTGCCGCCAAGTCAAAACGGTAGTCAATAAACGCTTTTTCAACTTCTGCTTCTGTACGCTGCAACTGTGAAACTATCCAACGGTCAGCTTGCGAAAAGCTCAAATAGCCTTCGGGCTGACTACCGCACTCCTCCATACCGCAATCTTGACCTTCTGTATTCATCAACACGAAGCGTGTTGCGTTCCATAATTTATTGCAGAAATTACGGTAGCCATCACAACGCTGTAAATCAAATTTAATATCGCGCCCCGGGCTTGCCAATGCAGCGAAAGTAAAGCGCAAAGCGTCAGTGCCATAAGCCGCAATACCTTCTGGAAACTCTTTACGAGTACGCTTTTCAATCTGCTCAGCTTGTTTAGGATTCATCAAACCAGTGGTGCGTTTTTTGATTAAATCTTCCAGGGTAATACCATCAATCAAATCAATCGGGTCAAGCACGTTGCCTTTAGATTTACTCATCTTCTGGCCTTCGGCATCACGAATCAAGCCATGTACATACACGTGTTTAAACGGAATCTTGCCAGTGATGTGCGTGGTCATCATGACCATCCGCGCCACCCAGAAGAAAATAATATCGAAGCCCGTGACCAGCACTGAAGACGGCAGATATAAATCAAGCGCAGTATTGGCTTTGTCTTTTGCCTCGTCACCTGTCCAATCTAGCGTAGAGAATGGCCATAAGGCAGACGAATACCAAGTGTCGAGTACATCATCATCGCGTCTCAATCCTTTATTACGCAGTATTTCAGCATATTCGGCCTCACCTCTTACTTCGAGATCAACAAGTACTTGCTCAAGTTTTGCATAAGCTTGCTTTTCATCATGCGCTACAAAAATTAAATCTCCACAATACCAAGCAGGAATTTGATGCCCCCACCACAATTGACGGGAAATACACCAGTCTTGAATATTGTTTAGCCATTGGTTGTAAGTATTTACCCAGTTCTCTGGATAAAACTTGATTTCGCCAGAAGCCACAACTTCTAAAGCCTTTTGCGTAATGCTCTTGCCATCGGCAGCAGGTTTGCTCATCGCCACAAACCATTGGTCAGTCAGCATAGGCTCAATTACCACACCCGTACGGTCGCCACGTGGCACTTTGAGTTTATGTTTTTCAGCTTTAACTAAATAGTTTTGCGCCTCAAGGTCTGCTACCACTTGCTTACGGGCTGCAAAACGTTCTAATCCGATTAAATTTTTAGGTAAATCAATTGATTCTTTAGCTGAACCATCAGCGGCATAAACTTCTGCTGTCGATGGAATAAACCCTTGAAGATTAAGGATAATAATTTTATCCAAATCTTGACGTTGCCCAACGGCATTATCGTTAAAGTCATGCGCTGGCGTCACTTTCACCACACCAGTGCCAAACTCTTTATCTACATAGTCATCGGCAATAATTGGGATTTCACGGTCGCATAAAGGCAGCTTTACGTTTTGACCGATAAGATGCTTATAACGCTCGTCTTCTGGGTGTATCATCACCGCTACGTCACCCAGCATAGTTTCTGGACGCGTTGTAGCAACAGTTAAATGGCCATTACCACTAGCAAGCGGATAATTGATGTGCCACATAAAGCCATCTTCTTCTTCCTGCACCACTTCTAAATCCGAAACGGCTGTGCCTAACTTAACATCCCAGTTCACCAAACGTTTACCGCGATAAATCAAGCCTTCGTTATATAAACGCACAAAGGTTTCAGTTACGGTTTTATTGAGGCCCTCATCCATTGTGAAGCGCTCACGGCTCCAGTCTGGCGATGTACCTAAACGACGCATTTGTTTAGTAATGGTACCGCCTGAATATTCTTTCCATTCCCAAACCTTTTCTAGGAATTTCTCACGGCCTAAATCATGGCGACTCACGCTTTGTGCGTCTAGCTGACGCTCTACAACGATTTGGGTTGCAATGCCAGCGTGGTCAGTGCCTGGTTGCCATAACGTATTATCGCCACGCATGCGGTGATAGCGTGTCAAAGCATCCATCAGGGTTTGATTGAAGCCATGCCCCATGTGTAGCGTACCAGTGACATTGGGGGGGGGTAGCAATATACAGAAATTATCTTTAATTTCAGGGTTTAAACCTGCGGCATAATAACCTTTGCTTTCCCAAAACTCATACCAGTGACTTTCAATGGTCTTTGGGTCGAAGGATTTTGCTAGCTCTCGTGCTTGCTCAATTGGGGGGGTGTTTGTAGTAATCATATAGCTGTGATTTTACCACAGCGTGTTTCGCGTATGAATGTAAGGCTTTACTAACTTACGTAGATTATTTAATTACGTTATTTATGCCAATTTAACATAGGTAATCAACAACAAAACTAGCAAACTTAATGCACCCAGCTCCAGTATTCATAACGGCTACGCAAGCTTGTGGTGAGAGTGCAGAAATTTAATCCTAATCTACTCCAAACACTTTTCTATACTAATGACTTTTAATAATTAGGGTTTTCGATAATTGGCATCGCCCAACACCACAGGCCCTACTTTATCCCAATACCTAGAAAAACGTTTTAAGCGCTTTTCACTTATTTCAATATCAACAAACTTAGCCACTGGTTCCCATTTAGGTGAAAATGGCGCTAACAACTCTTTAATTTTAAGATTTGGTGTGTCTTGCGTTAGTAGTTGCCCGACCCCTTTGCTCATTAATACTTCATAGGTATCACCCATCCAAACTTCTACTTCTTCCATTTCACTCAAGCAATCCGCCATAAACTGCAACCGGTTTAGCGACCAATCACCATGAATTTTTGGATCGAATACAAAAAATTTAGGAAACGGCTGTTTGAGCAAAGCATGCGCCGCGGAGAGCATTTCATCATGCACAAACACCGCTTTGGTTGCAAAGCCAGAAATAGGATTTTTAGGCAAAGCTGTAAGTGCATATTGCCTTGCCACAGGTACCAGAGTCTGGTTAAACAGCCTATCGTTTAATACTTCATAACTTGCATCAAACGGGCATTTCGCCTGGCAAGTACTGCAATATTTTTCCCCCGTGTAGCGGGCTAGACTTTCTTTATTAAAAAAATATGGTTTTGAGCTAAAGGTAGAAGTCACCCATTGCCACGAAAGGTGGTTACTCGCAACATCCCCATCTAACAGATGATGCTCAAACCAATCAGCGGCGGCGCGCCAATCCATTTTGAGATGATGTACTACATAGCTGGCAAACCACATGCGGGCATGGTTATGCATATAGCCCGTAGTGAGCAATTCATTCACAAAGCTATCCAGGCAAGGCAAGCCTGTTTTACCATGTGCGACAAATTCACTCAAAGGTGCGTGACCAATGGCGACTTTGGGTGGCTCCATCTCACTATAAATGGCATTGCCTTCGGCAAACCACACCTGACGCCAGTAATCGCGCCAAGCAAGTTGAAATAATAGTTTTTCAGCCGCAGCGCCAAAACGTTTTTTTACTGAATCAAATGTCTCATTTAACGTTATGCAACCATGCCGCAAATACGGTGATAAATGTGTGACCGCGCCATTTAAGAAATTGCGATTTCTATCGTAAGCAGCCACATCAATACTATTGAGTTTTTTAAGTGCATT
>JBKJRF010000126.1:0-14498 GCA_046594825.1 Methylotenera sp. | reverse complement strand
GGCGACTTGATCGAGCTTGATATGACGGCCATCGACCATTGGGATATCTAGCATTGCAATTTCATCTGGCGTGCTAACAGCACCCAAAGTACGCACTGATTGTATGCTACCGCCAATATCACCGCGGCCACCAGATGCGTCTTGCTGCACTTGTTTTAGTCGCGTAGATATGTCACCTGCACTAACATTCAAACCAGCCATCAATGCAGGATTGAGGTCGACATGCACTTCGCGGTCAACACCGCCAATACGGGCAACCTTACCTACGCCAGGCACCGATAATAAGGTCTTGTTGATATCATTATCTACAAACCACGACAATGCTTTTTCATCCATATTGTCGGCTACCACTATATAGGTAAGCAAAACTCCACCTGAAGTTGTAGTTTTTGAGACCACAGGATTCGTCACTGCAGTAGGTAAATCTGACCGCGCACTATCCACCGCATTACGCACTTCATTGAGTGCTACTTCAGAACTTTTATCAATGTTGAATTGCACGCCGATACTCACTGAGCCATCAGTCACGGTGGTACGAATATGCTCGATGCCGCCAAGTGAAGCGACTTTATCTTCAATTTTTCGGGCAACTTCGGTTTCTAATTGGGCGGGCGCAGCACCTTCTAGCGTGGCACTGATGTTAATGACAGGTATTTCAATATCAGGGAAATTTTGTATGCCTAATTTATATAGGCTGGTAAGCCCAATAAAAGTGAGCACTACGAATAACAGTAAAGATGGGACTGGGTTGCGAATAGACCAAGCGGAGAAATTCATTTAGAAGCTCCAGCTTTAGTTTTGTTAGCAGCTATTTGAGGATTATTTGCTTGCTTACTTACGACTGTGACTAAATCGCCATCATTCAAAAATGCCCCGCCAGTCACTACCAACGGTGGATTACCAGTAATACCTTCGACTATTTCCACTAAATCACCCTCGCGGCGCGCTGTGGTAACGCTGCGCTGAATTACACGATGCACCTGATGATTTGCAGCATCAGTAATAGATTGCACTTCAAATAAATAGCTACGCCCATCACGCAATACCAACGAAGTTTGCGGAACTGCCAATGCTGTTTTAGTGCCAATATTGATGGTACCTTGGGCATACATGCCAGGCTCGGCAGTACCCTTCGCCAAGTCTACGTACACCAAGGCATTGCGCGTACTAGCATCCACCGTCGGGGCTTTCATACGTACGGTTCCTATCACATGGCTATTATCAGGTAATGTGAGATTCACCTTTTGACCTACCTTAATCAGCGCTAATTGCTGAGCATTGACCTCAGCGCGCCACTCTATGCGGCCCTGACGTATCAAGCGAAACAGCTCAGCACCAGATGCAACCACATTGCCCAAGTTAGCGCTACGTGATGAAATCACACCGTCATCAGCAGCTGCAACATGTGTTTGGCGCAAACGAATCTGCTGGTTTTCAAGTTCAGCCAGCGATAAATTTAAGTTAGCTTGTGCTGTTTCTTCGGCAATCACATACTGATTAATTTGCTGGCTTGATAATGCACCGCTATCTTTAATTTGACGGGCTCGGTCAGCGTTCGATTTCGCCTCAGCTAGGCTAGCGCGGTCGCGGGCGACGGTGGCCTGCTGTTTATGCACATCCGCCACTACCGCTTCGTCTGCCAGCAAAACTAAATCTTGGCCACGTTTCACTTGGCTACCTACATCTACCAACACCTGCTTTATACGTAATCCGCTAATTTCTGCACTCACCTGCGCTTCTTGCCATGCGCTAACTGCGCCATTCATGGTAATGCTTACCGACCAATCTTGCAGTTGTGGGTATACGGTTTCAACGGCTAATACAGCTTTAGCAGTGCCTTCAGCTGAATTAGTCGCTTTACCTGATTTATGTAATAAGAAAAATGTAACAACTGCAATCACCAAAAGGGCGACACCTGTAATAATCCAAAAACGTGTCTTAGATGAATTTGATTTAATCATTTTTTGCTTTCATTACTTTGGGTTTTATTATGCATATCAGTAGATGTTGTTTTTGTTGTATCTGCTGCTACGTAGTCTGAATTTGACTGCCAACCGCCACCGAGCGCTTTATACAAAGCAATCCAATATTGCACATGGTCACGCTGCTGTGTGATGTGGCTGAGTTCGGCAGTAATCAGTTGACGACGTGCATCCTCTAGCGTAATCAAGCTTATACCGCCTGAACGCCAGTTAATTTCTGCGGCTTTATAATAACTACGATATTGCTCTGTGCTTATTTTTTCTGTACTTTCGCGGCGTGCAGCGCTGTCTAAATTCACTAAAGTTTGCTCAACTTCCTTCACCGCGTTGCGTGCATCTTGCTGATAAGTCGCCAATGCTACGGTGTAATTTGCTTCGGCGATGCTAACCTCGGCCTTGCGCTGACCACCATCGAAAATCGGTAAACTGATAGATGGCCCAAACGACCAGGTATTACTGCTGCTAGAAAAGCTACTACTGCTGATTTTGCTCCGGCCTATTGAGCCAATCAATGACAAACTAGGGTAACGATTCGCAGTAGCAACACCAGCATCTGCGCTGGCAGCAGCCACATTACGTTCGTCCGCAATTAAATCTGGGCGTTGTGTAATTAGATTTGCAGGTACGCTATCTACATTAAATTCGGTAGGCTGCGGTAATACAACAACATCATCCGTAGACAATATTTCACGTGACAATATCTTTCGCACCTCTGGCTCAGCAAGATTAGTCAGCGCCACCAAAGCTTTAACGGTATTATCACATTGTGCTTGTTGGTTGATAAGGCTTGATTCAGTTGCACGTAAGCTAGCTTCTGCCAATGCGGCATCGGCAGGCGCAGAAAACCCGGCGTCGGCCAAAATTTTGGTTAATCGTGAGGTTTCATTTTTTGACGTCATCGCTTGCTGATATGCCGTGACAGATAATTGGCAAGCTCGATAATCTACATAACTGGTGGCAACTTCCGCCGCCAAACTCACTCTCGCAGTATGCCAACTGCTTTGTTTGGCCTCTAATCTAGCTTCTGCCGCTTGTTTGGCAAATTTAATACCGCCAAATAAATCAATCTCCCAACTTGCGTCCAAAGCACCCACCGTTGATGTACGCAGTCCACTTGCGCTAGCAAAACTACTTGAGGATCCAGTGGATGCACCAGCTTGTGAGCGACTAACTGAAGCCGTTCCAGTAAGTGATGGCAAACCCTTGGCTCCTGCCGATACAGTATTCGCCCGCGCAGACTTAATGTTTGCTAGTGCAATATCTAACGTTGGGCTGTCAGCCTCGGCAGCTTTTAATAATTTATTTAGCGCTGGGTCATTAAATTGTCCCCACCAATCCATGAGCTGGCTTACATTGCCATTGTGCGGTAGTTTTTCTTGTGTGGTGTTATCTTTTGGTGGTTCAGCTTTTGGTAACTTGGCTTGCCAGCTATCTGGCATTTTTATAGCCGTTTTAATGTATTCTGGGAAAATACTACAGCCACTCATCAGCAATGTAGCAAATAATATAAGCCCAATATTAAGTTTAATTCTCATGAGTTCATGTCTTTTGAGTTAAGTCTTTATTGTTAACTGTTTTATTTATGCTTTTATCTTGTGACACGCCATGCAAAAATATATCCACCACATAACTAATATGTGCTTGTGCATCCCAATCTTCTGCCAGTAAACCCATCAAGGCATTATGACGTGGCTCAGAAATTAACATCTGGCAAAACATAATGGCAGCCTTATCCACGTTCTCAATCCTTAACTCACCTTTTGCAATTTGCAAACGAAGGTAATCTGCAATCACCGCCGTAATACGCTTGGGACCAATGGCCTTCATTTTATTGGTCAATTCGGGAAAACGTGCTGCTTCTGCAACGCCCATACGGTACAGAGAAATCAATTGCGGGCTGGTTACTCGTGCCATCATCATTTCACCAATTGCATACAAGCCGGCTTCAGCAGACATAGCATCAAGACCTGCGATGGACTGTATTTGTTCAACATCACGCTCAATCATATGCATCACTGAGGCCACCATTAAGTCTGCTTTATTTTTGTATAGGCTGTAAATGGTGCGTGTAGAAAATCCTGCTGCGCTGGCGATTTTTGCTATGCTCGCCAGCCCATAACCGTCATGCATGAAGATATTTAATGCACAATCCAAAAGGTTACTTAGTCTTTCATTTTCTGTACCCAAACGTGGGCGACCTAACTTAGGTCTAGGTTGTGTGTTATTCATAAAAATTTTGTGAGATGCGTTGCAACATCATTTAATAAAATACCAGTAATAGTAATTAGCGAATAAATTTACATAATGAAAATAAAACGTTTCATTTTTATTATGCCATTGATAGCGTTATTAAGTAAACACAAAACTGGTAAACTTGTGTAAAGATTTGTATAAAAAATTGGCAACCCTTGTAAAGACTGGCGTAATAAATCCACATGCATTCCATTAAAAAAATTCTATCTGCTAGTAAAGCAGTATTGATTGAAGCTAATAATTTAAGCCTAAAAGAAGCTGCATTTGAAGTTCAGCTAATATTGCAATTCGTATTAAAAGTGAACCGTGCATGGCTGATTGCCCATGAAAATGATCTCTTACCTATTAATCATGAAAAGGATTTTCACCTATTATTAGCACGGCGCTTAACTGGTGAACCGATAGCTTACATATTAGGTAAACGCGAATTCTATGGTTTAGATTTAATAGTTACACCCGATACGCTAATCCCTAGGCCAGATACAGAAACGCTGGTAGAAGCTGCATTAGCGAAAATTCCAAATAAAGCCGATTACTCAATATTAGATTTAGGCACGGGCACTGGTGCGATTGCACTGGCCATTGCAAAGCATCGCCCACAAGCTAATATCATCGCAGTTGATACTTCTAAAGCCGCACTAGAAATCGCCACGCAAAATGCACAAAGTTTACATATTACGAATGTTCAATTTGTATTAAGTCATTGGTTTGATAAATTAGACAGTGAAAGATTTGATGTAATAGTCAGTAATCCACCCTACATCGAAGAAGAAGACGCTCATTTAGCCGAAGGCGATTTACGCTTTGAACCTTTATCTGCACTAGCATCAGGTGTGGATGGCTTAGATGATATTCGTCAGATTACCAATAACTGTCTGATTTATTTAAAGCCACAAGGCTGGTTAATGCTTGAGCATGGCTATATTCAAGCCGAGTTAGTAACGGATCTAATGGCAGAAATTGGCTTGGTGAATATTGCCACTTTAAAAGATTTGGGCAACAATGACCGTGTTACGATTGCTAAAAACCCGCTTATTGTGAGCGCGCACTGGGGTTAAGCAACGCTATACCAATAAATATAATAAGCAATTATAGAAAGTCACCAAATCATGATTACTAAAATCCGTCTCGCAATCCGTAATGACTTAGAAGCTTCAGCCGAACAGCGCTCATTTGGCTCAGGTTGGCTAAGTGGTGTAGGTGCTTTGATTGTAGGTTTGGCAGGTCTGCTTTTGTTACTAAGTTGGCAATATCCAAACTTCTTCTCTATGAAAGAACTCGGTTCTATTCACCAATCCCCTTATTTTAGTTTAGTAATACAAGGATTTTTAGCGCTAGGCTTTTTACTGGCATGCATAAATCTAATGTTAAGACGCAACCAAGTATTAGGTTTTAGTGCAATTTGTGTAGTATTTTTTGCCACAACATTGGGCGAGATCGGCACGATGTCCCTTCCAGTCAACACAAACGCACACTTGGGGCTAGATTGGTTTGTTCTAAACGTACTACTGACTGGCTTATTGTTTGTACCATTAGAAAAAGTATTTGGCCGCTTAACAGACCAACCATTATTCCGCAACGAATGGCGCGAAGATCTATTCTATTTTCTACTAGGCAGCGTGCTGGTACAAAGCTTAACTTATTTGTCTCTTGCACCCTCTATGGCCATATTGCATCACACTGGTAATTGGGGCGAGTTAAGACAAATGGTCGCAAGCCAAGCACTCTGGCTACAAGTCATTGAAATTATGTTGCTCACCGATCTTGTACAGTATTGGTTCCATCGCACTTTTCACCAGATTTCATTCTTATGGGGCTTTCATGCCGTACATCATTCAGCACAAAAAATGGATTGGCTGGCTGGTTCACGCATGCATATTATTGAAATCATCGGTTTGCGTGGTCTGACCATAATTCCAATGTATATACTCGGTTTTGCAGAAAATGCCCTACATATTTACATATTACTGGTGTATCTGAATGCTACTTTTGTACATGCAAATGTGCGCTTTAATGTGGAATGGCTAAAACCATTTATTGTCACACCACGTTTTCATCATTGGCATCACGGGATTGAAAAAGAGGCGATAGATGTGAACTTCGCCATTCACTTTCCGTGGTTAGATAAACTGTTTGGTACCTATTATATGCCGCCAAAGCAATGGCCTAGCGGTTATGGAATCGGAGGGCACCCTGTTCCAAATGGTTATTGGCAGCAGTTTTTGTACCCGTTCAAAAGTAAAACATAGTCGACTTAAATCAAGCGGAATTGAGACAAGGTGATGCGCATCAATGCGTTTCACTTAACACATAGTATAATTACAGGATGCTAGAAAATAACTCCGTAGGCATTGTTGCCCCCCAAATCGCGCATTTCAGTACACCTTTCCTATTAAAAAGTGGTGCCGTATTGCCAGAGTTTGAATTAGTTTATGAAACTTACGGCACCTTAAATACCAATAAATCCAACGCTGTTCTAATCTGCCATGCATTATCTGGTACACACCATGTGGCGGGCAAGTATGCTGAAGATGACAAATATCCAGGTTGGTGGGATAACTTAGTTGGCCCTAATAAACCCTTAGATACCAATAAGTTTTTTGTGATTGGTGTAAACAACTTAGGTGGCTGTCACGGTAGCACCGGTGCAGCCAGCATCAACCCTGCCACTGGGCAACCTTGGGGTTCGCAATTTCCAGTACTTACAGTAGAAGATTGGGTGGCTTCTCAGACCTTATTAGCCGATTATCTAGGCATCAAACAATTGGCTGCTGTTGTAGGCGGTAGCTTAGGCGGCATGCAAGCCTTGCAATGGACGCTTGCTTACCCAGAACGGGTGCGTCATGCTCTAGTCATTGCCTCTGCGCCTAACCTTACTGCACAAAATATGGCGTTTAATGAAGTAGCACGCCAAGCGATTATTACTGACCCAGAGTTTCATGGTGGCGACTATTATGCGCATGGCGTTGTGCCCAGGCGCGGCCTGCGTATTGCGCGCATGCTTGGCCATATTACTTATTTAAGCGATGATGCGATGGGCGCAAAATTTGGCCGCAAGCTTAAAGACGGCATTAAATATAGCTTTGATGCTGAGTTTGAAATGGAATCTTACTTACGTTATCAAGGCGATAAATTCGCTGGCGAGTTTGATGCAAATACCTATTTACGTATGACCCGTGCCTTGGATTATTACGACCCGGCACTAGCCTGTAACGGTGACTTAAGCAAAGCGCTGCAACAAGTGAAAGCGAAGTTTTTAGTGGTGTCATTCACCAGCGATTGGCGATTCTCACCCGCACGCTCACGCGAAATCGTTAAAGCCTTGCTTGATAATGAACGTACTGTAAGTTATGCCGAAGTGACCGCCGCACATGGACATGACGCGTTCTTAATGCCGGACCCGCACTACCATGCGATTTTGCGAAGCTACTTAAATAATATTCAAGTAGGGGAAATAGCATGAATATAAATATCTCAGAATTTAGACATGATTTCGCCATCATTGCTGGCTGGCTGCCATTTGGTGCCAAAGTGCTGGATTTGGGTTGCGGCGATGGTGCTTTATTACAATATTTAAATGCTTCTTTAGAAGTGCGCGGCTACGGTGTAGAAAAAGATGATGCCAATTGGCTCGCGTGCATGTCTAGCGGCATCAATGTCATTCAAATGGACTTAGAAAGCGGTTTATCTGGGTTTGAAGACCAATCGTTTGACACAGTGATACTCTCGCAAACACTACAAGCCATGCATAATACTGAAGGTATAGTGCGTGAAATGTTACGTGTCGGCCGCGAGGTGATAGTCACTTTCCCTAACTTTGGCTATTGGCGCAATAGGATACAGATTACTACTGGCAATATGCCCGTTTCAACAAGCCTACCGCATCAATGGTTCAACACGCCTAATGTGCATCTTTGCACCATCGACGACTTTGATGAGTTTTGCCTCAAAGGCAACATTAAAGTGAAAGAACGCTTAGTTCTCACGGATAATAAACCTGTAACGTTTATGCCGAATTTAATGGGCAATTTAGCCATGTATCGGCTTGAAGCTAGCTAAAAATCGTAACGAACCCTTATAAAATCAACTTAGCTACGTTTACATCATTCAGGCACATGGCAAATAACCCTAGCGTTTGGCAAGCTTTACTTAACAAACGCATGTTGATTTGTATTTTCACAGGCTTTAGTTCTGGGTTACCGCTTTATATCCTGATTAGCCTACTGCCTGCTTGGTTACGCTCTGAAGGAGTAAATTTAAAAGCAATTGGGCTGTTTGCCCTCATTAACTTACCCTTCACATGGAAGTTTCTATGGGCGCCATTGTTTGATCGCTACATCCCTCCATTAGGCCGCAGGCGTGGGTGGCTACTAATTTCACAAATCTTATTGCTCATTTCCATACCTATATTCGGTGCGTTTAATCCTCAGCTAGATATTTGGACGATTGCCTACCTAGCTGGTGTTGTCGCTTTTTTTAGTGCATCTCAAGACATTGTATTAGATGCCTATCGCCGTGAGTTATTGCTAGATTCTGAGCTAGGTTTAGGAAATGCAATACATGTAAATGCCTACAAAATTGCAGGTTTGATTCCTGGCTCAGTATCTCTTATTCTTGCCGACCACATGGCTTGGAGTAGTGTTTTTTTGATTACTGCACTGTTCATGTTGCCAGGCATATTGATGACTGTTTTTGTTAAAGAACCAGATTTAAAAGGTGGTGTGCCTAAAACTTTGCGGGCGGCAGTCACTGAACCTTTTAAAGAATTCATGGCGCGTCATGGTTGGCAGTCAGCATTACTAGCACTTGCTTTCATTTTCTTTTATAAACTAGGTGACAGCATGGCAACCGCACTAGCGACACCATTTTATTTAGATATGGGCTTTAGTAAAACTGAAATTGGTTTAATTGCCAAAAATGCAGGTTTATGGCCTAGCGTAATCGGTGGATTACTAGGTGGCGTTTGGATGGTGAAGCTAGGTATTAACCGTGCCTTATGGATATTTGGTGCAGTACAAATGCTGGCAATTTTAGGCTTCGCCTGGCTGGCGGTGATGGGGCATAATTTGTTGGTACTCGGCATTGTAATTGGCGTTGAAGCTTTTGGCGTAGGTTTAGGTACTGCAGCTTTTGTGGCTTATATCGCCCATACTACACACCCACTTTACACGGCCACACAATTTGCATTATTTACCAGCCTAGCCGCTGTGCCACGTACTTTTGCCAATGCCGCAACCGGTTATTTAGTAGAAGATTTAGGCTGGAGGAATTTCTTCATATTTTGCTTTGTAGCCGCTATCCCTGGCATGTTGCTGCTTATTAAAGTAGCGCCTTGGAATATGCCTGAAAAAATTTCTGCAACATCAGAGATGAAGTCCTAGAAAAATCCCTGTAAGGTTTATTCAATAGTTTCGACTAACTCTCACCAGCTTAATCTTAAGCTCAAGGAGAAAATTCATGAAGCTAGCCAGTAAAATTTTAATCGCATTCAGCTTATTCAACATGGGTGCACAAACTGCAATCGCAGCTCAATGCTCCGCCAAAAGTGGCGCACAAACTGTACCACTACTAGAACTTTATACTTCAGAAGGCTGCAGCAGCTGCCCACCTGCCGACAAATGGATGAGTAACCTTAAATTAACTAACGACAAAGTGGTACCGTTGGCGTTTCATGTGGATTACTGGGATTATATTGGTTGGAAAGATAAATTCTCAAAAGCAGAATACAGCGACAGGCAACGTAAAACCGCGGCATTTGGCGGCGCTGGGTTTGTTTATACGCCACAATTTGTATTCAACGGACGCGACTTTAGAGGTTCAGATGGTTCGCGTTTAAATCAAGGTATAGAAAACAGCCTAAAACTTGCCTCTCGCGCCAATTTAACTTTAGATGCCGCAAATCAAGCCAATGGGGAAATTTTAATCAAAGCAACTGCGCAAGCCGTTAAACCCAATGACATTAAGAATTCTGATATCTACATTGCAATTTATGAGAATAAATTAGTCAGCCAAGTGAATGCCGGTGAAAATAGTGGCCGTGAACTTAAACATGACTATGTGGTGCGTGACTTTTTAGGTGCCTACCAACTGAGCAATAAAAACGAATTTTCTAAAAATATAACCTTAAAACCAGAATGGAAAGGACGTAATGCCGGTGCAGTGATTTTTGTACAAGATTCACACAACGGTGAGATTTTACAAAGCTTGCAGTTGCCTTTCTGCAGTTAATCTAAATGAGAACTCACACTTAGTTTGCTCATTTTTGACAGGTAAGCGTTGAATTGTAACGATTAAAACAATAATTAATTTAACAATGCAAAACTTGTAATCATGCCTGACTCTATCCAGCCAGCCATATATTGCGCAGCAATAGTCATCGCTTCTTCAGCTGTGATTTCAGCTTCTTGACCCTCTATACTTTCACATACCTCTTCGAAAGTCGCACCTGTCATTGCCATATATAATGCAATTGCTTCCATTTCATCCATAGATCGAAATTGGGAGTTGAATTCCCTACGCCAAATTATCCAAGAAGTATGAATACTGTCTTGCGATAATGCCGGCGGCAGCTCTTCCACATCCAAAGCTTTCCAAATAGGAATAATATTCCAGCGCAACCGCACCATATGTATTGCCGGGTGAAATTTAAACTGCAGGGCATTCCAATGCGCTGGAGGAATTTCAGCAAGGTCTTGCAAACTTAACTCGGCAACATCTTCAGCATCAAACGCTAACGATAATGCCCATTCAAAAGCTGCCATTTCCGCCGCAATAGGATGCTCTGGCAATGAGTTTAGTAAATGCTCGCGCATGCTACTGCCATACCATCGCATGTTTTGATATGTAGATGGAAACTCATGAATATATTCACGTGCGATACAATCGAACATGGCGTCGCCTAACAGCGATTTGAGTTTAGGGTAGGCTGTGGCCAATGCTTCAATAATACGCAGTCGATACGAGTCAAAGTAGATAGCTAAGCGCTTATTAGCCCCTACTTTAGCCTCATCAACAATCTGATTAGCAAATGCAGCACTGCTTACATCACCTAGCAAATAGGCCTGAAATTCAGACTGTAATTGCGCTAAATTAGGCATGCTGCACACCCTGAGATAATGCTTGGTCATTTCTCTTAAAGGCTGATTTATCAGAAGCAGTATCATGGGAGGCGCATTTATTTACTGCAACTTGGCCAGAAGTCAGACATTCCGCCGCAATATCCCGCGCTATTTGTAGCTCTTGTATTAATTCTTCCAGCTCAGGAATCTGGTCATCACGCTCTATCATGGTGGAAAGTGGGCCAAACCGAGTTAGCGCATGACGGTATAAATCCCATACAGGGTCTATCACAGGCGCATCATGCGTATCGATAATATAATCACCATGATTATGATGACCAGCCAAATGAATCTGCTGCACGCGCTTCTCGGGCACACCGTCAATAAAAGCTTTGGCCTCAAACTGATGGTTATAACTACTCACATAAATGTTGTTTACATCAAGCAGCAACAGGCAATCGGCTTTTTCACAAATCAGTGAAATAAACTCCCACTCACTCATGGTGGAATCTACATAACTGGCGTAGCTGGAGACATTTTCAAGTAAAATCTGTCGGCCTAGATAATCTTGCACAATGCCAACACGTTCGGCGACGTGCTTAGCAGTTTCTTCAGTATAAGGCAGTGGTAGCAAATCATGCATATTTTGACCATGCACACCAGTCCAGCATAAGTGGTCAGAGATCCAAGCTGGCTCAACTCGATCAGCTAGTTTACGTAAATCCCGTAAATAATTTTTATCAAATGCAGTAGTCGACCCTATTGATAGGGAAACACCATGCATCACTACAGGATATTCAGCACGGATACGGTCTAAAAAATGTAATGGCTTACCGCCTGGTACCATGTAATTTTCAGAAATAACTTCTAGCCAATCAATATTAGGCTTGGTGTCTAGAATAGTGTTGTAATGTTGAGTACGCAGACCCAAGCCAAAACCTAGGTTAGGTAATTTGGTACTAGTATTTTCAGTGTCACTAACTTTTTGATTGTTCATACAAAGTTAGCGCGCTCATTTGATTTCGAATTAAAGAGCGCGCTTGATTCAAACTTAGATGATTTTACCGTGTTTAGCAGTGCAGTCCCCTTCAGTCATTGCTAAGAAACCATGACCTTTGCACTCATTTTGACCCTTACAAGCATTTTCCGCAGTTTTACATGCACTAGTGCCTTTACATGAGTTTAGGCCTGCGCAATGCACCATTTCACCGCTAGAAGCGCTTTTAGACATCGTGCCAGCGCAGCCAGCCAAGATAAGTGCAGCTGCACCGATTGCAATCATAGTGCCATTACGAACTTTAGATATTTCAATAGACATGGTATTTCCTTCCTAAATTATTATGAAAAATCTACCGTATCTCGTTTAGAAAGGTAGAGTTAGTAGATACGTAAAAGCGAACAAAATAGATTCATCACGTATCATACAAACTTTAGTCGGTAAAAATTACTAAGCCTTACAAAAATATTTAAGTGTTTTTCAAAATATTTTTTTGCTAATATTTTATATGTCGAAAATTTTATAGATAATCAGTTATTGCTGTAATTAATAATCAAAGGCGCATGGTCACTAAAACGCTCTTGCTTATAGATGCTAGCATTTACTGCTTTAACTGCCATTGCAGGCGTAGCGACTTGGTAATCAATACGCCAACCTACGTTTTTCGCCCATGCTTGGCCCCTATTACTCCACCATGTATAGCTCTCGTCTGTGGTCGCCGGATGCAGGCTACGGTAAACATCGACCCAGCCCACTTGATTAAATAAGCCAGTCATCCACGCACGCTCTTCAGGTAAAAATCCTGAATTTTTCTTATTGCCCTTATAGTTTTTAAGGTCAATTTCTTGATGCGCGATATTCCAGTCACCACAAATCACTACTTCACGACCACTGGTAACCAACGTTTGCAAATGTGGCAAAAAGCGCTCCATCACACTAAACTTAAAAGCTTGCCGCTCTTCACCACTTGAGCCTGATGGCAAATACAGCGAAATGACGCTTAAATTGCCAAACCAGCACTCTAAGTATCTACCTTCGCTATCAATATCTACAATGCCTAAACCCTCTATCACCTTGTCTGGTTTAGCTTTAGAATATATACCTACACCGCTATAGCCCTTTTTTTCTGCATAATGGAAATTGCCGTAATATCCTTGCGGATTCAGCATCTCACTACTCATATCGGCCTGCTGCGCCTTAATTTCCTGCATACAAACAATGTCAGCATCCTGAGTTTTCAACCAAGTGTAAACACCTTTATTTGCTGCAGAGCGAATGCCATTTAGGTTTAGCGATATAATCTTCAAAACTTTATTCCTTATTTACTTTAATTATGAATCCTACCAATCAAGACCAAAGTCAAAATCAGTTCAGACAAGAGTTTATCGCATTTTCCGTCAAAAAAGAGGTATTGCGTTTTGGCGAATTTAAAACCAAAGCTGGCCGTTTAAGCCCTTATTTTTTTAATGCTGGCTTATTTAACGATGGCGAAAGCTTAATGAAGCTTGGCGAATTTTACGCAGCAGCGATTACGAACTCTGGTATTCAATTCGATATGCTATTTGGCCCAGCCTATAAAGGCATTACTCTAGTGGCAAGTATTGCCATTGCGTTTGCCAAAAATGGTCACAATATCCCTTTTGCTTATAACCGCAAAGAAGCTAAAGATCATGGTGAAGGTGGGGTAGTTGTTGGCAGTCCACTCAAAGGTCGTGTACTCATCATTGATGACGTCATTTCTGCAGGTACTTCAGTACGTGAATCTGTTGAACTTATTAATGCCAATGGCGCCAGCGCTTGCGGTGTAGCTATTGCCATTGATAGGCAAGAAAAAGGTCTAGGTGAATTATCTGCAGTGCAAGAAGTAGTTAAAAACAATCAAATTCCAGTATGCGCAATTGCTAATTTGCATGATTTAATGAGTTTTTTAGAAAATCAACAAGATATGGCCCAGAATTTGCACGCAGTCAAAACGTACCGTCAATATTATGGTGTGAATTAAACGGTTTGGATTGATTTGTACTGGATAAAAATGGCTCAATTATTAAAAATAGATATGGACAAAATTACTGAACAGTCAAAAATCTTATCGATATTTGGTTTACTCTTGCTATTAGTTTTTGTACAACATGCACATGCCGATAGTACAAGTAAAATTGTAAAGTGGAAAGACGATAACAATGTCACGCATTACGGTGACAAAATACC
>JBKJRF010000095.1:0-9604 GCA_046594825.1 Methylotenera sp. | reverse complement strand
TTGATAGCCATCACTGGGCACGAAAGCATTGAGTGTTTTAACGGGCGAGCATGCCACAGTAACAGCAGTAGCAAGCCCTATTGCAGCAGATGAAAGTAATTTTTTAACAGCGGTATGTGGTGCCATAAACTTTATTATTTGATGAGTGATGAATTATTTACGTTGGGAAATAGCGTTTAGATTCAAATCATAAATTTAATGGTAAATTCTCAGCGTCACAAAATGCATGATATTTGGACTTATCTGACCATTATCATGAGTAAAAGTCAGGTCAGGTCAACGCCTTAAACTCTAAGCTTGCAAAGGTAGTTTAATCACAACACTTAACCCACCTTCTGGACGATTAATTGCATTAATGGTTCCCCCATGTGCATCAATCACCTGTTTCGCAATGGCTAAACCAACGCCATGTCCATCTGCACTGTGGGTGTTACTGCCTCTGAAGAACGCTTGGAATATAGTTTCCAGTTCGCTCTCTGCCACACCAGAGCCACTATCGCTTACTGTCACAACTACGTTTTTACTAACGCCTGTAATAACATTTAAAGCGACTGGCTCAATCAATGTTGTAATAGTAATACGTGATTCATTAGGGCTATATTTCAGCGCATTACGCACCACGTTATCAATCGCACGATGCAATAAATCTTGCTGGGCTGCCAGCATCAGTGGTGCTGGCACTAACTGCGATTCTTCACCGAGTGCTTTATATTCAACCGTAATGTTTTTTGCCATGCCTTCAAAGCTAGCATCTTCAGCCGTTGCTAACAGCAATTCGTTTAAATCTACCGCCTCTTTTTCTATTTTCATCACACCAGATTCTAATCTAGAGAGCTCAAGCAACTCACCCACCAGACTATCCATGCGTTCTGATTCCCGCTCTATACGCATCAATGACGACTCTAATTTATCAGGCTGTTGCCGTGCTAAACCGACGGCAATTTGTAAACGTGCTAACGGCGACCGCAACTCGTGAGAAACTTGATGCAATAAACGAGTTTGACTTTGCATTAAGGCACCTAATCTGGTCGCCATCAAATCGAATGCCTTGCCTAAATCAACTAACTCATCGCGACGCGCACCCATCTCTTGACCAACACGTACATCTAAATTTCCATTCGCCGCACTAGCAAAAGCTTGCCTTAACTGCTTGATTGGCTTGGAAAAATACCATGCTAACAATGCCGCGAATATAAAACTGGCCAATATTCCAGCTAATATCGGCAGAACAGGGAATAGATGTCTAGCTTTAGGTTTAGGATTAAAACCAAGTAAGCCTGGTTGTTGAGATGGCGGTAACCGATGTAGTGCATCTTGATACTTTAGTGCTGGAACAAATAATAAATAACGGTGCCCATCATTCGCCTCAATTTGTTGCACTGAACTCCTAACCATGGTGTTTGCAATGGGAGGATTCTGTACTGGGGTTTTTGTAGAAGTATCTGTTTCGGCTTTAATAGCTTCGCTTTTGTTAATTTCGCCATCAAATAATTCACGTGCCAAAATTTCGCGGGCACTATTAATGACGGCAATTGGTAATGTGCGCCCCTGCAATTCAACATCTTGCTCATTCACTGCATATAATTGCGGAATCGGGCGCTGCGACCAATGCTTTAATAGGCCTTGCAAACCATGTACGCCTCCAAACTTTAAAGTCACTGCAGCTGCATCCACCAAGGATTTTGCTGGTGGGCTTGCCTCGATCTGTGCATTGATATTTTCTAAATTTCTGTTTGATATCCAAATTGCAATACCTACGCCTAAACCAGCCGTTAACTGCGCTAAAAAGAAAAAGATAAAAAACTTCCAATATAATCTACCCACAATATTTACCTTTATGCCTAAATATTTAATACAAAACTACTGAATACTTCGATATAAATACAAGGCTATTAATTTTATATCTACTTAAGCAATTGATAACCAAGGCGAAATACCGTTTGTATGCATTGCCGACCATCTGGCAGCAATCCGAGTTTGTGGCGAACGCTGCTCAAATGCACATCTATGCTACGGTCAAATCTCGCCAGTGGACGCCCTAATGCCAATTGCGACAAATCTTGCTTAGTCACAACCTGACCAGCATTTTTCGCTAAAATTTCTAATAGATTAAATTCTGTGCTGGTGAGCGTAACTAGTTGTCCATCCCATGTGACTTGGCGTTGTGTAGGCCAAATACTGAGTGCGCCAACGCTAATTTGTGTGCTTGCCAAGGTATTATTCTCTTGTGTGTTTGCTTGAGAATCTTCATGTAAGCCTTCTGGTTTTACCCGGCGTAAAATCGCACGGATACGTGCCACAATCTCACGAGGGCTGCTAGGCTTAGGCACATAGTCATCTGCACCCAACTCTAGCCCAACGATACGGTCAGTATTATCACCTTTAGCAGTGAGCATAATGATAGGCACATTGCTATGCTGGCGAATGACTTTAAGCGCCTCAATACCATTTAACTTAGGCATCATCACATCCAACACTACGATATCGTATGAGTTTTTAAGCGCCATCTGCGCACCAACAGCACCATCATGGGCTACTTGCACATCAAAACTCTCAAGCTCAAGGTATTCCTTGAGCATTTCTACCAACTCAATATCATCATCTATTAACAATACTGTTTGCATATAGCACTTACCAATTAAACATTAGTGTGTTGTCATCATAACGAGCAGCGGTCATTGCCACAATCATTCATAACTACCTTTACCTACATTTACACACACTTAACAGCGTTTTACATGGTGTAACTGCAAAATGGGTTCATCTTAAATAAGTGCACAATTAATTGAACCAGATCTTTTGTTCAAGTTAATAACACTCACTTAAGCGACTGTTTTTAAGTCAAATAGTTATCACTTAAATATACACCAATGAAAAAGGAATACCATGAACACGATATCTAGATTAAATGAAAAGTTTTCGTTAAAACAAATACTGGCCACTTCATTTCTAGTGGTAGCACTGCCACTCGCCTCAGTCGTCATAGCGCACGATGATGATAAGAGTCCAAACGCAACAAACCACGAAATGAATAATGGTAGTCATTGTGAACATGGCGGGAAAATGCATCATGGCATGGGCGACCATGATATGGATAAACTTGGCATGCCGCCTTACTTAAGAGGTTTACAGCTTTCAACTACACAAGAAGACCAGATATTTGCCTTAACCTACCCGCAAATACTTACGATGCGAGATCAACACAAGCAGCATATGCAATTAATGGATGAATTACGAACAGCTACTCAAGCAGATAAGTTTGATGAGGCAAAAGTACAGCAACTTGCCGATAAGATAGCCAATTTAGAGAAAGATAAAATTGTGACCCGTGCACGTAATGATGCAAAGATTTTTGCAATACTGACGTCTGAACAACAGGTGAAGGCGCGTGAGGCTAAAATGCTCGGACATGGCTTTGACGGTGATCATGGTTTTGGGCCTGGTGCAGAGCATAGACATGGGCAAGGCTCTGACCATAGTGATGCTGACAACGCAACCTTTAAACAAACCTCAAATAGCCTTTTGATACAACCGCTAATCTAACGCTTGTAATAAAAAACGCCTATTAGATAGTTTGTCAAATAGGCGTTTTTATTTAAGTATTTGCTTAACACTCTAATTAATTAAAAATAGCACTTATTCACTACGTAATTACTCGCTCTCAAATGCTTCACAAAGCTGGCTTAGTAACTGGCCAAATAAAGGCAATATCTCTTCTTTCTCATGTGGGCTTTCATCATCTGTACCAGCAATCACAAAGGAAACGGTTAGTTTATCCAGATTTTCTCTAAACTCCGTCCAATGCTCGGCTTCAGCGTCGCCAATCAATTGAAACTTATGAAAGCCTGATTCAATAATCTCCATCAATTCAGCATCCGGCAAGCCTGCAAACAAGGTTTTTGCAATGGTGATTTGTGCGACTTGTAGGTTAGGAATGATATCTTCTTGCGTTAGAGGCATGCTTAAGAAAGCATAAGTTAATAAGGCGTAAGCTTGATAAACACTCAACATATCAAATTTTTCAGACCGTTCTGCCAAAGGCGAACGATCCGCAGCCTGAATCGCTTTAAAGGTGATGTAACAACTCAAATAATCAGCCGCGGCTAATGCGTCGTATTGGTTTAGGTCAGTATTTGGCTTGGCTTCGTCATCGCGCAGCGTATCGGCTAAGCACAAAGCATGCATAAGTTTGATACGTTTAGAATATTGTATTTCCATTAAATGTCCTTAATTTTTAAAAACCATGTACTTATAAAACCGTGTACTTATAAACAAATACTTAGAAAACCATGTACTTAGAAAACCAAGTACTTTAAAAAAACTACGTACACTAAAAAGCTTATTCTTCCGTCAAAGCACCCTCTATACGTCTATCTGGCACCAACCACATGCAAGCAACTAAGGTATAGATTAAGGCCGCCAACCACGGACAAAAAATAGTCACACCTATAGCGAGCATATATAAAATGACCGAAAGCTTACCTTTCACATCACGCCCTACTGCCTGCGCTAATATGGAATTCTCACCCTGACTACTAATAATTGTTTGCTGTAACAGCCAATAAGCAAAACCAGCCATCATTAATACCACACCATACATGGCTAAAGGTAATGCAGAAAAGTGATTTTCACCCATCCAGCTAGTCACAAAAGGAAGTAAAGACAACCAAAATAACAGATGTAAATTACTCCACAACATAGCACCAGTAACATGCTTCACCATATGCAACATATGATGATGGTTATTCCAGTAAATACCTATATATACAAAGCTCAAAACATAGCTTAAAAATACTGGTAGCAACGGTTTAAGTGACTCAAAATCTGTACCGTGCGGCACTTTTAGTTCCAGCACCATAATAGTGATGATAATGGCAATCACACCATCACTAAATGCTTCTAGTCTGTTTTTACCCATTACTCTGCTCCACTATTAACTCTGCCCCGCGATGTAATCAGTGCTTACTTTAAATCTGCGGAATTGCTTCAAGCAACTCGTGCAATTCCAGCCAACGCTCTTCAGCAACTTCTATTTGATTCGCTAACTCGGCTTGTTTTTTCAGCAATGCCTGTAATTCTGATTTATCGCTCACAGTGTATAGCGCACTATCATTTAAACGCTCATCGCAAACTTTTTTATCAGTTTGCCATTTACTAATGTTCAGTTCTAACTGCTCCAATTCTTTAACTAAAGGCCGACGCTCAGCAATTCTAGCTTGGCGCTCCGCTTTATTGAATGCACGATTAACAACATTGGTATTTTTATTTCCTTTGTCATCAGTAAGTACTTGTGTGGCTTGTTTTTCTTTTAAGCGCTGCTCATTTAGCCATTGGCTATAACCTTCTAAATCGCTATCAAATGGTTCAGCTTTCCCATCAGCAACCAAAATAAATTCGTCGCAAGTCGCACGTAACAAGGCCCTGTCATGCGAGACTAATATCACGCCACCTTCATAACCTTGCAGTGCCAGCGTTAACGCATGCCTCATCTCTAAATCTAAATGATTGGTTGGCTCATCTAATAATAATAAATTAGGACGCGTCCATATCAATAAAGCCAAAGCGAGGCGTGATTTTTCACCTCCTGAAAAATTGGCACAAGGCGACCTTGCCATATCCCCTTTAAAATCAAATCCGCCCAAGTAATTCATATGCTCTTGTTCGCGAGTCGTTGGGTCAAGCTTGAGCATGTGTTGTAATGGAGACTCATCTGGCCTTAACTGCTCTAGCTGATGCTGTGCAAAGTAGCCTATGTTCAAATCTTTGCCTTCAACACGTTTACCGCTTAGCGGTTTTAATTCATTTGCCAGCAGTTTAATCAGGGTAGTTTTACCCGCACCGTTGCGGCCTAACAGGCCTAATCGCTCACCTGGCCGAATAGCCAAGGCAATATCCTTTATTAACGCGATATTGTTGTAACCTACCGACATATCATCTAACACTAACAAAGGATCTGGCGCGGCTACTGGCAGCCTAAATTCAAAATTAAATTGTGAGTCTATATGTGCGGCTGAAATCATCTCCATGCGCTCTAAAGCTTTAATACGACTTTGTGCCTGACGTGCTTTGGTAGCTTGTACGCGAAAGCGATCAATATAACTTTGTAAGTGGCTAACCTTGCGCTGTTGTTTTTCAAACATCGCTTGTTGTAAAGCAAGCTTTTCTGCACGTTGGCGTTCAAAGTCTGAGTATCCACCACGATACAAAGTCAGCGTCTGCTGTTCAATATGGGCAATATGGTTGACGATAGCATCTAAAAAATCTCTATCATGTGAAATCAACAACAAAGTGCCGCGATAGCTTTGCAGCCACCCTTCCAGCCAAATCACTGCGTCTAGGTCTAAGTGATTGGTCGGCTCATCTAGTAATAGCAAATCTGAACGGCACATCAAAGCACGCGCAAGATTCAAACGCACACGCCAACCACCTGAAAATGTTGAAACTGGCTGCTGCAAACCTGTCTGGCTAAAACCTAATCCATTCAATAATTCTGCGGCACGCGCTTTGGCACTGTAACCATCAATATCCGTTAAGCGGTTATGCAACTCAGCAATCAACTCACCTTTGTGATTCGTTTCTGCATCTGCAAGTGCCGCCTCTATATTACGTAGTTCTGCATCACCGTCTAAAACAAACTCAATAGCAGGCATAGCGAGCGCGGGTGTTTCCTGCGCAACATGGGCAATCACCCAAGCTGCTGGCATGTCTAAATCGCCAGATTCCAGTTGCATTTCACCGCGTAACAAGGCGAAAAGTGACGATTTACCTGAGCCATTTGCGCCAGTAAGCCCGACTTTATGGCCCGGGTGTAACTGCAGCGAAGCCGCCTGTATAAGGATTTTTAAGCCACGCACTAATGTAAGTTGTTTGAATTGAATCAAGAGGTAACCATCTAAAATAAAATGACTTGTCAGCCAATATTGAGTAAATCGCGTTATTCTAAATCATTCGTGCAATTGTCTTAACAACTCTTTACTTAGATTTAGCGAATCAGGCAACTAACAAAACATTCATAGCAGCACTTATTGCAGTAAAATAGCAAATAATCACCTATTTAAATTAAATTCGAGCCGTCGTAGGCTAAACATGAATCTAAACCTAAATTAAGAATCTAAACTAGGTTACTTGCAAAAAGTCACTTGCAAACTAACCAAATAATAAAGTCTACAGCTCCGCAATCTATGGTCAAAAAATCTCTCCTTTGGATTTATCGTTTCTTATTTTGGCTAATCTCCATCATTGTTGTCTTGCTGCTGATAACAGTATTAGCAATTCAATTCTTAGTGTTGCCGAATATAGATCAATATAAAGATAAAATCGCTGCATTTGCCAGTCAGGCAGCTAAGCAAAAAGTTGTTATCGGTAATATCAAAGCAGGCTGGCAAGGCATTAATCCGCATTTATCTTTATCTAACATTGATATATTTGACGCTCAGAACCGCCCCGCTTTACAGCTTAAAAATACTGAAGTGTCATTGTCATGGCTGAGCATTCCAATGCTAGAGCCGCATCTTGCAGAACTTGCGATACGTACACCAGAACTTACGATTCGCCGCGTCATTAGTGGTGAAATTTTTGTCGGCGGCATCAGCATGAGTGGGGCATCTACACCTGATTTACCCAATTGGTTATTGCGACAAACTAAATTAGAAATACTCGATGCAAAAGTAGTGTGGCTAGATGAAATGCGTGGCGCACCTAGCTTAAGTTTAGATAAGCTTAATATAGAAATATTTAGCCCGCCTTGGAAAAGTTTGATTAAAGGCCACCGTATTACCCTAAGTGCCTTGCCTTCAGTTGGTACTAACAACCCTATTACCATCAGCGGCAATCTATATGGTAGTGATGTCAGTCATATTGAAGAATGGAAAGGCAACCTGACATTTGAATTGAAAAACGCCAATATTGCTGCATTCAAACCTTGGCTAGACTATCCAATCGACACGCAGTCTGGTACAGGCAGCACAAGAACAGTGGTTAATTTTGCTAATAGTCAACTACGCTCTGCGACAAGTGACATCGCTTTAGACCACCTGCAGATGCAACTAAAACCTAATACAGAACCAATTTTGCTGAATAAATTAACGGGCCGACTCAACTGGACAAATTTAAGCACGGGATTGTCATTAAATACCGGTAAGCAAAGTAGTGGCCAGTCATTTAAGGTTGAGCATCTTACACTCAGCACTAATACTGGCTTAAATATACAAGACCTAGCAGCCTCATATACCGAAACTGCCGCTGAAAGTGCACAAGGTTACAAGGCACTTAGTGTAAAGCTCGCACATATCAGTTTAGCCAGCATTAGTCCGTACTTAGCCCAGCTGCCTTTATCTGCCGATCTATTGCAAACAATAAGCAGTCTTGCCCCCACTGGCAACCTAGATAACTTAGCACTTACTTGGCAAGGTAATCAGTCCGCTACCAAATCGTATCAATTTAGCAGTAAGTTTAGTGGCTTGGGCATGCTAGCCTATGAAAAAATACCAGGCTTTAACAACTTAAAAGGTGACATCAAAGCCGACCAGAACACTGGGAAATTAACGCTATACACACAAAATGCCAAGCTAGATTTTAAAGATATTTTACGCTGGCCAATTCCTGCCGATAAATTAGATGGTGAGGTTAGCTGGAATATTAGAGATACTGAAACTAACGGTAAAGCAGCTAAAATCGAGGTCAGCAAGCTAACCATCACTAACCCTCATTTAACGGGCACGATTGACGGCAATTACGTGATGGATGGAAACAAAGGGGGCTTCTTAGATTTAAAAGGCAGATTTGAACGTGGCGATGCTAAATATGCACCGTTTTATTACCCGATTATATTAGGGAAAAATACCCTACACTGGTTAGACACCTCAATATTAGCTGGTCAAGCTAAAGATATTAACCTAATCGTTAAAGGCCGTTTGGCTGACTTTCCATTTGTAGATAGTAAAAACAACCTCGACAATAAACTAGGTTTATTTAGAGTGACTGCGAAAATCAATAATGGCGTTATTGAATATGGTACAGGCTGGCCATTGATTGAAGGTTTAGGGATAAACCTGCTGTTTGAAGGCAAACGTATGGAACTTAATGCCGACACAGGTCGTGTATTTGGCAACCAACTTGTTAAAAACAAAACTACTATTGCACAACTTGATGCAAATGACCCAATACTCAACATTGTGAGTGAGGTGAAAGGTCCCGTTACTGAAGGCATCAAATTTGTGAACAATAGTCCGGTGGCTGAGCTTACTCAAGGCTTTACTGATGACCTGAAAACCAGCGGTACAGGCAATCTGAATTTAAGCTTAAAAATACCGCTGAATGACATCGAGAGAGCCGAATATAAAGGTGCCTATCTCATCACTAATGGCTCCATGGAGAGCGAGGACGTTCCTGCATTAAGTCATATCAACGGCTTGCTGGAATTTACTGAAAGCAGCTTGGCTGCAAAAAATATCAAAGCGACTGCATTTGGTGCGCCACTGGCATTCAATTTAGCATCAGGTAAAGACAAAGTAATTCGTATCAATGCAAAAGGCAGGTTAACGGATGATGCCATCAAGCAATTTTTTATTAGCCAAAATTTAGCTAAAGGTAATAATTATATTAG
>JBKJRF010000086.1:0-39664 GCA_046594825.1 Methylotenera sp. | reverse complement strand
GCATCAGTCTTATACAAAATCTAACGCAATATTATATCTGAAAATTCATACGGTGTCTTTAGCCTGCCCTGCTATTCACTGGTCTTTTTTACTTGTTTTTATATTGACTTTGCTGGCTATTTTTTGATTCGCACGACAATATCACTATCAAAATATTAAGTCGTAGCAACTATTCACTTTAGTGCTTACGAAATATATTAATTAAATGATATAAATCATCATGGCAATTAGGCTACTGATTAAACTATGAGTGAAAACAGCACTGTAGCCACTGTTAAATCTGCACTTGTGCCAGGATTAAGGTTTCTATTTTTAAGGGAAGCATCCCAATCCAATAGTTTTTTTTGCACTAATTTAGGATTGTCAGACGCCAGGAATATAGCTTCATACCCTTGAGCTTCTAACATCACGCTGTTCGCTAATATTTTCCCATATTTTCTAACGATATGTGTATCTAGGAGATGCGCCAAAAAACCCAGATATAAAGCAGTAGTCGCCCAGGCTGAATTTTGCCAGCGTGCCATTACTTCTTGATATCGTACAAATCCAAACTCAAAAACATCTTGATAAGTGTTGACATATTGCCATGCAATATGATCTCTATGCGCTGCAACACACATCATTTCTAGCAATGTCACATCAGGTGTCTGATTGACATCATGCTGACTTGCGCTTCCTAGTCCTGCAGGATTTGCAAGCACTATGGCTTTTGCTGTTAATGCCGCATCTTGAGTAGTAAGCTGGCTTAAGGTGAGACCTAAGTTTTGTTGCAGTGTTAGCGCTGCATCGCCATGTAAAGCAGCATGAATCAACGGCGCACATAATAAAATAACACCTAAATTAGTATTCAAACCTACCGCTTTTTGAGTAGCTTCTACGGCCAAATAAATACGCTCACCTACACACAAATCGGGCTGGGCAATCACAGCGGCTGAAGCGTCTGCGCTTTTAATAAAGTCATGTATCGTCATGCCATGTCCATCAGCAAACACGTGCACATTACCTGGCTTCAAGGCTTGCAACTCTGCAAGACAAGCATTTCTGTAAGCGTTGGCTAATTGTTCTGGCGTGAGTTTTTTAACAGTGAATTGTTCAGTTATCATTATTTGTTTAACTTATCCAAAAAATCATCAACTAACAGCGCGGCAATATTCACATCAGCCACAGATTGCAAACCTTTCCAAGCAGGGATGCTATTCACTTCCAGCACATAATATTCGCCACTCTCAGCCTGAATAATATCGACTCCACAATAATCAATATCTACCGCTATTGCAGCCTGTAACGCAAGTTGCCTAATGACTTCATTTGGTTGTATCGCTTCACAATGTCCGCCAGCCGCAACGTTATTTACCCAGCTAACGCCTGTACGCTTCATGGCAGCCACTACCTTACCGTTAATCACAAATACACGATAATCATGTGGTTCAGCAGTGGTTAATATGAGTTCCTGCAAATAATACACACCGTCTACATATTGCTGCATTGGCACAGGTAATGGCTCATGAGCGAGCAGCTTGCGTACACCTAATCCCTGCGAACCAAACAACGGTTTCATAACCAATGGCTGGTGTTGATTTGCAGCAATTTGACGAACGTCTTCAGCTTGCGTTCTTGATTCACATACCCATGTGGCGGGTGTTGCAACACCGTGCTGCTGTAATAAAAAACTGGTCATGGCTTTATCAACCGTACGCTCAACCGCCCTTCCTTGGTTGTATACCAATACGCCAACTTGCTGCAACATATGCAATATATTCAAGCGCATAATCACCTGTTGCAAAGTACCACCAGCAACGGCACGGATGAATACGCCTTGCGGATACTCTTCAGCAAAAGATGGAATCATGATTTGCGGAGTTTGATTCTGTGCCTCTTGATTTAGTCCTTTAGGATCAGCAAGATTTAAACTGCAATCTACTAGTGAAATAAATATTGCTTCAACGCCGCGCTGTGCAAAAGCAAGCTTAAGTTGCTCACCATGCCAACCAGCATCAGCGGTAAAAATAGGAATTTTCAAAAGTGGTTGTCTCTAGCTAACAATAACGTCCGAGAAAGACAAAGCGATTAACTCAGCATTTAATTGCCCTCCCTCAAAAACATTACCCGTTTCTACATTAGTAATTGTCACTTTTGCTGGGCTAAATAACATCGGGTCTATTTGATAAAAGTCCATATTGTAAGATTTGAATACTTGCGCAAATGGTTTGCCATAATCGCTTGAAGCACTGCTGGGTAGATTTAACGCCAACTCAGCGGCGGCCGCATCATCACCCTTTACCTGCAAATGCACTTGTCCACCAAATAAAATCGCGTCATTGGTACGCCCCATGGCGGTCATAAAATCTTTAGCTAGCGGCGGTAACACAGCCACACCACTACCGCTAACAATATTGCACAACGGGAAATGTAATGTATGTGCTTTATGCAACGCCACCTCTAATACCCGACCCACAATTTGCACTGTGCCAGCAATGCTAGTAGTGGGCGTTAGAATAATCGTCAATTGTTCAGGGGCTATTTTAGTGTCTCGTACAATTTTTTCTATCACTTCAGCAGGTGGTATTTTGTCAGTTTCTAGCACGATACAAGTACTAGTTGCCGTATCTTGATAATCAAGCTCTTTGAACAAATCCTCACGTTGGGCCAACGCACGTGCTGGGCCTGAACCTAATGCAAAAAACTTGTCATGACTCAATGCCCAGCCCGCATACTGGCTAGCTAAGCATGCAAGCACTGGTTCTTGGGAGCTAACTGCAATTGCACCAGTGCAATGAGAGGCCCAATCAGTAATGCCAGCCTCCCCGCGTAAACGCACTTCACCTAAACCACCCATGCAAATTTCAGCAATTAAGCGCCCCGCCTCTGTACTTCCAACGGACTTAATTCCTGCGTCGACAATGGTACAACCTGTTTCATGAACGGATACACCAATTTGCAATGTCTTGGCTTGTCCTAATAGTTTTTTTAATAATGGTTCGCTGAGTTGATTAACACTCAAATGAGGAGATGATTTAGTGTTTAGGGTATTTTGCATGTTGGTCTTTATCTAACTAAATATTTTTAGATGATTATCTTTCTAAATCGCTTTTTTAAATTACCATTTTTTGATGGCTAGTTTTTAACATTTCAAGAAGAGCTTCAACCCGACTTTGTGCTAACTGCCGCGCGTCTTCAGAATTTTCAGCTTCTGCAAGTGCAGTACATATCGGCTCACCGGCCATTATCTTTACATGCTGAAACTGACTTGCATGATGAGGAGTATCTACCGCCCAATCTGGCCAATTAATCTCAGCGGAAACATCTATGTCTTGTTTCGCGTAGACAATAGCGTGGGCCTGAGCCTGTTTCGGTGGCTCAACAGATTGCGGTAGTTTTAAATGCTGTAAGCAAACTTGCACATGTAGATTGAAAAGATTGAAATCTAAATTCGCATACAAATCAAATGTCGCACTCAATCTGGGGTTGATTTCCAGGACATAGGCAACTCCATTTTGCACTACAGCATCTATGCTATTCAAGCCTATCAAACCAAATTCCACTGTAAGTTTTTGTGCCGCATCTATCAATTGTTGTTGATGCAACTTTGGCAAATCAAGACCACCGACTGCACCGCCGTAGCGAAAAGGCATATCTTTTGCAGGCTTCAGCCACTGCTCATTAAAGCCAATCACTACAATATTTTCAGCATCAGCTGCAAACAATAATGACACTGAAAGCCCAGCAATATGCTGCTGATAGTAATGATTTGGCAACAACGCTGTTTGGGCATTAACTATATTGATGTGTGTTCCGCCACAACCACCTGCAAACTTCTTAAGATATACATTGGTATGACAATCCACAGGTAACGCCTCATAAACTTTGGGATGCATAATGTTAAGTTGCACTAACTTTGAAAAAAAACTAGTCGCAGTTTTTACGGCAAGCACAGCAGTGGGTAAATTACCTATCAGTGTTAATAATTTCGCAATTTGTTGCAATAATTCAGGTTGTGCATCAAACCCACTGCCATACACAAAACCCAAATATTGACTCACATCCAAGGTGGTGATGGCATCCAGTAAAGCGACTGCATTAAATCCATTACTGTCATAATCGACAATCATCGTGCTGTCAGCCAACGCTACTGTTTGCTTGTCTGCAAACGCATCAATTGCAGTAACCCTGTAGCCTGCTTGCTTGGCAGCCGCTACAAATGGTCGTGCTGACAACGCAATGATTAGAATTGATTTATTAGTCAATTGGTTTGCAAATCAACAGCACTTATTTAGACGCTTTTAATAACTCACGTGCAAGATTAAATGCCGCCATAAACTCTAATGTAAGCGGTTTATCAGCTTTCAGCATTTGTTTAAGCAACTGGTTTTGTGTAGTGTATTTAAGCTGGCCAATCGCTAAAGCACCAATGCCATAAACCTGTGCATTTGCAACTAAAATACCATCATCACTCACACCCACACCTTGCACGCCTAAAGGCGGCACAGCATTCACATCTGCCACAACTTTTAGCTGTTTAGCATCAGTTAATTGGCTTTGGCTAAGCACTTGAACTCCAGCTGCCGCTGTGCAGATCACAAGTTCACTTGCGGCTAAAACCTTTTGTTTAGATGCTTCTGATGTGCCATCCACCACTTGCATATTAAGTTGATATTGCTCATTCCAAATGGCAGCTTTTTTTGCAACTTCCTCAATGGACCTATGCGCAACTAATTGCACTTTTGCACCCTGTTTTGCCGCGATAATCGCTGCACAGCCACCCACAGGGCCATTAGCACCAAAAACACTGAGTGTTTTAGCCATTAAACTTTCATTAAATTTTTGTTGCAAGTGAAACTCAAGCTTTGCCATCATTGCTGCTGCTGTGGTAAATGCCCCAGATGGATCGGCAAAGATTGAACAGGCAAATGGTGTGAACATCGCCACTTTTGCAGCGTTCAACATTTGCATAGCCAGGTCTATATCACGTCCGCCGATAAAAATAGCTTCGCGTTTCACGCCTGATGGGCTACGGGAAAAAATGGCATCTTGCGTTAGCCCTGTCAATTCTGACAGAGCTACATTGGTATAAGGCATGATCTTATCAAAACCCGCGTCATACGCCATGTTCACATCAAATGGGCTAGCATTTTTAGCCGCTGTGATTAAATGCAAAATACTAGTTTTTTCCATATTCAAATCGTGTTTTCTATAATTGAGTATTCTATATTTTAGACCGTTGTAACTTTAGCGCCTTGATTACACGCGTTACAAATAGTCCAGCTAAGTGCATCATCTTTAAAAATAGCTTTAAGTTTTTGTAACTGATTTTCAGCTTCCTGCGTACTTTCAAACACAGCAAAACCGGTTGGCCCCCAAGAACTTTGCCCAAAGCAAGCCACACCACTTACTTCTAAATGTTGCAATACTGCCGCTACTCGTTTGCTAGCGTAGCGGCCACCTTGCGCAGGGGCGAAATAATCGCCAACATGGGCTTGTAATTCTTGTAAGCACTTTCCAAAGGCTGTTAAGTCATGCTCTACTAACGCTGGCATGGCTTGCATCAATAAGTGCCGACATAAATGTGCGGCTACATTCTCTGAAAAAATTGGCAATTGGCTAAACGCTACCAACTCTTCTTCACCATGTATTCCTGGCTGACTGTTATCCAATATTAACAAAATGCGCCAATGTTCCGGAAAATCGTAGCGTGCCAGTAAAGGCGGGGCTTTTCTGGAGATATTCTTAATATTTGGGCCACTGACAACTCGACCACCATCAATCAACAATCCACCTTGATCAAAAGCTGCTATCCCTATACCAGAACGTCCACCGCGTCCTGTTAATTCTGCGATTTGTGCTGTAGTTAAATTTAAGTGATATAACTTGCTAATTGCAGCACCTATAGCCAAAGCTAATTGAGTACCTGACCCTAAGCCAGCATGCTCAGGAATATGCTGCTTGATATTAAGGACAATACCACCCTGAAGATTCAACTTAGCCATAAGCTGTTGAGTAACGGCCAAAGCGCGCCCAGATGATGCACCAGTCACTAGAAATTTATCAGCGATGCTTGCGGTCAATTCAAGGTTAGGCGCTGTTAGGCTCAAACCTATACTGCCAAATTTTCGGCCTAACCCACCATGCAAATCAAAAAACCCCATATGCAGGCGACCCGTGCTTTGCACGCTCACAGTAGTATCCACCAACATTGGTTTCAGATTTTCTTGCTGATTTTCTATGACATCTGCCGATATATTTTCTATTTGCTGCTTCATAACTTAATCATTTTTTAGCATATATTATAAACGTGATGTTTAATTAAAGGAATCATATTTTCTATACATTAAACTTAATTTAACTAGCAACTATGTTTAATAGAATGTTAGCAAGCTCTTGACTTGATGCCATATATGCAGGCTAACATCATTATTATTCAAAAGTACAGATTTTCAGGTGACAGCACACGCATATTTAGGCAAAATAACTACATACTAAAAAAACCTAAATAATTTGTCTTCCGCATAAACTCCGTTGTGCAAGTATATGTTAGTTAAAAAGTAGCGCCTGCTACAAACTAGCAGCGATTTTTGCAAGATTACGTTTATGTAGACTCAAAAAAATAGAGCAATTTAATCACTTGTTTGAACATCGAGGAACACTATGTCAGCCCACGTTATTCCATTTGAAAATTTAAGAAATATCGACGTCCCTTCAGTGGGTGGTAAAAATGCCTCTTTAGGTGAAATGATTTCTCAATTATCAGCAAAAGGCGTGCGCGTACCGACAGGTTTTGCCACTACAGCTGATGCATATCGTGAATTTTTAGCCCAAAACGGTTTAGATGTCAAAATTAATGCAGCACTTGATGTATTGAACGTAGACGATACACAAGCACTTGCAATCTGTGGCAAACAAGTACGCGAATGGATTATGGACGCACAATTTCCAGAAGCGCTCAATAACGCAATTGCTGAAAACTACGGAATACTCACCGCCAAATCAGGCAATGGCGCAACCTTCGCTGTACGTTCATCTGCAACTGCAGAGGATTTACCTGATGCTTCTTTTGCTGGTCAACAAGAGTCATTTTTAAATATTCAAGGTTTAGATAATATCTTGCATGCCATTAAAGAAGTATTTGCTTCTTTATACAATGACCGCGCCATTTCATACCGCGTACACAAAGGCTTTGTACATGCAGACGTTGCACTTTCAGCTGGCGTGCAACAAATGGTACGTAGTGATATTGGCTGTGCTGGTGTGATGTTTACGATTGATACTGAATCTGGTTTTAAAGATGTAGTATTTATTACTTCATCTTACGGCTTGGGCGAAACAGTTGTGCAAGGTGCCGTAAATCCTGACGAGTTTTATGTGCATAAGCCATTGTTAGCACAGGGAAAACCAGCCATCGTACGCCGTACGATGGGTTCTAAACTCATTAAAATGGTATTCTCAGATGCAACACGCGCTGGCAAAAGTACGCATACTATTGAAGTAGATACTGCTGATAGCGACCGTTACTCATTGTCTAATGAAGATATTTTAGAATTAGCGCGTTATGCCATGACTATTGAAGCGCACTATGGCTGCCCAATGGATATCGAATGGGGTAAAAACGGCGTTGATAACAAGCTATATATCTTGCAAGCGCGTCCAGAAACCGTTAAATCGCAGGAATCTGCAAATAACGTTACTGAAACATTCAAACTGAATAAACATAAAGCAAAACCTTTAGTAGTAGGCCGTGCAGTCACGCAAAAAGTAGGCGTAGGCCCAGTGCGTATTGTTCTTGATCCAGCAGATATGCATCTAGTGCAACCTGGTGACGTACTAGTGGCTGATATGACAGACCCTAACTGGGAACCTGTAATGAAACGCGCAAGTGCGCTAGTCACAAACCGCGGTGGTCGTACTTGTCACGCTGCAATTATTGCGCGCGAATTAGGTATTCCAGCGATTGTTGGTTCAGTCAACGCGACAGATATTCTGCGCGAAGGTGAAATCGTTACTGTTTCTTGCGCTGAAGGTGAGTCTGGCTTTGTGTATCACGGCGCACTTGAGTATGAAGTTAGCACACAAGCAACCGCAACGCTTTCTACAGCACCATGTAAAATCATGATGAACGTCGGTAACCCTGACATGGCTTTTGGTTTTGCAAAAATACCAAATGACGGTGTAGGTTTAGCGCGTTTAGAATTTGTGATTAACAATATGGTCGGTATACACCCTAAAGCTATTTTGAATGTCGATGCAATGCCGTCCTCAATTCAAACGATTATAAAAAACCGTGCACGCGGCTATAGCAGCCCTAAACAGTTTTACATCGACAAAGTCGCTGAAGGCGTAGCGACGATTGCGGCAGCTTTTTACCCAAAACCAGTCATCGTGCGTACATCTGACTTTAAATCTAACGAATACAAAAAGTTAGTAGGCGGCGAGATTTACGAGCCAGATGAAGAAAACCCAATGATAGGCTTCCGCGGCGCGGCGCGTTACATGGCTGAAGATTTTAAAGAATGCTTCGCCATGGAATGTACGGCCATGAAAAAAGTCCGTGATGAAATGGGCTTAACCAATGTGGAATTAATGTTGCCATTCGTACGCACCTTAGATGAAGCCAAAGCAGTCACTGAAATCATGGCCGCTAATGGACTCAAACGTGGTGTCAATGGCCTACGCTTAATCATGATGTGTGAAATTCCATCTAACGCATTATTAGCTGAACAGTTCTTACATTATTTTGATGGCTTCTCAATTGGCTCTAACGATTTAACCCAACTTACATTAGGTATGGATCGAGATTCAGGCATTCTGGCTGATGGCTTTGATGAGCGTAACGATGCCGTGAAAGCATTGCTGAAAATGGCAATCAACACTTGCAACCGCTTAGGCAAATATGTGGGTATTTGTGGCCAAGGCCCATCTGACCATCCAGACTTTGCTGAATGGTTAGTAGCTGAAGGCATACAATCTGTTTCATTGAATCCAGATACCGTCGTCGCGACATGGCAACGTTTGACTAAAAAATAACGTTTGTAAATCATACTGGTCAAAAATAATATGCTACACCGCACCGTATTTTATGTTTCAGACAGTACCGGCATTACTGCAGGCGCTTTGGGGAAGCTGCTCGAGCACTTTCCAAGAACCAACTTTACCCAAGTGCGCCTCCCTTTTACCGATACTCTGGATAAAATTAAGCTCGCACAAGATGCTATTTTAGAAGCAACTGAACATGACGGTGGCCGGCCTGTAGTAATTATGTCATTGGGGAACATTACTTTACGTAATACCTTAAAGCAGTCAAACGCTTATTTTATTGACCTATTCACTGCGTTTATAGACCCATTAGGCTTAGAGCTTGAGCAAACACCGCTCACAGGTTCAGGCATTGCACATAGCATTATGGGAAGTAGTTATCATGACCGCATGGAAGCCATTAACTACACGTTAAACCATGATGATGGCATGACTAACTCTGGGCTTGAAGAAGCTCAGGTAATTTTGATTGGCGTATCTCGTTGCGGAAAAACTCCAACTAGCATCTATTTAGCCATGCAATTTGGTGTAAAAGCAGCTAACTACCCACTCATTCCAGAAGACTTTGAACGTGGCACACTACCTGCTATTTTACACAAGCATCTTGATAAAATTTTTGGTTTAACCATTAAAGCTGAACGATTGCATTCAGTTCGCAGTGAGCGCAGGCCAGATAGTTTTTATGCTTCGCTTGATAATTGCCGTAGAGAGATTCTCACGGCAGAAAATCTAATGCGTAACTCGGCAATAACATGGGCAGACTCAACCAGCCGTTCAATTGAAGAATTATCAGCTATTATTTTGCAAAAAATAAGAAAACCTGTGAAGTAGTTAGTCTCTAAGCTGATTATTAATCATATGAAAAAAGGCGCATCAGCGCCTTTTTTCATATTTCGTGCTCAAAATCTAATTACTTCAAACTGGGTTTAATCCTGTCCAAAATTTCTGCAGAATCTGGTTTTACATCACTGCTATAGGCATACACATCTTTACCTCCTGGCAAAATGACATATTTATAAAAATTCCACATTGGTGCTTGGCCTGTTTTTGCACTAAGTTGTTTATAGAGCGGATTAGCATCAGGTCCTGTCACTGAGCTTTTAGTGATCATTGGGAATTTAACTGAATAGGTAAGTTTACAAAAATCACCGATTTGTTTATCGTTGCCTGGTTCTTGTCTAAAATCATTTGATGGGAAACCAACGACCAGTAAGCCCTTGTCTTTGTATTTGCTATACACGCCTTCTAATGCATCAAACTGTGGGGTAAAACCGCATTTACTTGCAGTATTTACCACCAAAATTGGTTTATCCTGATAATCACACAGGTTGATTTTATCACCCTGTAATGTCACTAGTTGATGGTTATAAAGCTCTGAACAAGCTGCGTTAGCCATATGTGATGCCCCTAATAGAAAAACTGTCACTAGAAATCGTTTCATATCAACTCACTCAAAAAATACTGGTTAAGAACACTTAATTTACACTGAATATTCTGACTGGTGCTTTTAGTATTGGTTCTTAATTTACTTTTTGTTTTAGGTTAAATTTAATGATGGAATTGAACAACATCACTCAATGCATAAATGTTAGTAAGAATCCTAACAGCGCGAATACTGCAATCAGCTTAATGATATTTACTTTAAACTTATAAAGCGCAACGAAACCTAGCAATGTCAGTGCAACAGCTATCCAATCAATCCTCATTCCAGCCATGTTTGGCATATAACTAGGCATATCATGAGGTATAAAAACGTGCATTGCAAAAAATAAAGCTAAACTCAAAATCACCCCTACTACTGCTGCTGTAATTGCCGTTAGTGGCGCAGTTAATTTTAAATTGCCATGGGTACTTTCTATAAATGGTCCGCCAATCAAAATAAAAATAAACGAAGGTAAAAAGGTAAAAAATGTGACGACGCTGGCCGCGGCTATTCCAGACAATAACAAACCGTCTGCTCCATGCAATTGTCCGAAAAATGGTTGCGTATACCCTCCCACAAAACCAACAAATGCCACAATCATAATCAATGGGCCAGGAGTAGTTTCACCCAATGCCAAGCCGTCTATCATTTGCGTTGCAGTTAACCAATGGTAATGATCTACTGCGCCTTGATATACATAAGGCAACACCGCATAAGCGCCGCCAAAAGTGAGTAAGGCGGCTTTAGTAAAAAACCAACCCATTTGCGTAATAGTTGCATGCCAGCCATAGACCATGACTAACGCGCCCATGGCTAATAGCCAAAGCGCTATGCCTACAGCTAATATTTTGATTAAGCGTTTTAACTTAAATTTTGCGTGCTCAGGTGTGGGGGTATCATCATCAATCACTGCTTTACCGTAGCTTTTATTGCCAGAATTATTAGTACTAGCTGGGTGTCCACTGCCGCCATTAAATGTGCTTGGTGAGAAATGGCTACCAACATAGCCGATTAAAGCTGCTGACAATACAATCAATGGAAATGGCAATCTGAAAGCTGCAATTGCTAAAAAAGCACCTAAAGAAATCAACCACAACCATTTATTCTTCAACGCACGACTGCCAATGCGATAAGCTGCAAACAGCACAATAGCAACTACAGCAGGTTTAATGCCATATAGCACTCCAGCCACCACAGGCTGATTACCAAACCTTAAATAAATGAAGGTCAGTGCCATCAAAATAAACAATGATGGCAATATAAATAAACATCCAGCAATCACCCCTCCCCAAGTACGATGCAACAGCCAACCTATGTACGTAGCTAATTGTTGCGCCTCAGGGCCAGGCAACACCATGCAATAATTCAGTGCATGCAAAAAACGTTTTTCCGAAATCCAGCGTTTTTTCTCTACTAGATCATGATGCATGATGGCGATTTGCCCTGCTGGGCCACCAAAGCTAATAAACCCTAATTTTAACCAATACCAAAAAGCTTCTTTAAAAGAAGGAGTTATCGGTGCATCAGTATTTTCAGGTAGGTTATTTTTCATCATTGATTTAAAAATTTGACGAGTGGGCTTATTTTTTGCTTTACCAAATAAAAAGTCCAGATGGAAATTACATAATCTGGAATACTTTTTATTCAATATTAACAAACTTGGCCACAAAGTTATGGAATAATGCTGGCCTTTTAGTTAATGGCTCTTTACAGAGTTTTAACACTTTTTTAATCATAATTTTCATAGGGAAACTATTTTGAAATTAAGTTTTATCGTTATGGCACTAATCGCATCATTTTCAACTGCATCTTACGCTTACGAATGCAATACAGTCATGGGCGGCTGTCCAACTGACACGACACAAGCCACTTCAACACATATGAGATCAGATACAGGGGTTAAAGTAGATCATGCAGTAAAAGCAGCACCTAACAAAGCAGCTTCAGCGCCAGCTACTAGTACGCCACAAAACAAATTAGAAAGTAAAAAAAGTAATGGCCAAGGTGTAATGCAAACGCTGAATAAGAATATTCTAAAATAAGATTAAAGTGTTTAAGTAGCAGTCGCTAAAAATCTAGCGACTGCTGCAAAGTCTCCACCTGTATGTTTACAGCATCTCCAACGCTTAATACGCCACCCCTAATAATTCTAGCATTTACACCGCCATGCCCACGCATAGCGTTATAGCCGCCCTCACCTAATAACTCTTCCATACGTGAGCAAGGCGCACAAATACCCGTGACTTCAAGTAGCACATCTCCAATCTGCAAATAATGTGCATGATGTTTAAATAACGGTTTGATGGCTAATAAATTAACGCCTGAAATCACTAAATTTCGTCTCAGCATAGTCGCATTTAACTGTGGCTGACGCATGATTTTAGCCACCACTTCAATATGCTCGGCCTGAATCAGCGTCACCTGCCTATTGCTGACTTTTGCCATGATATTTTTTGATTCTATACCACGCCTATCATCTTGTAGACCTACACCAGCAATTGCTATTGTATGTGCTAGCGCTATAGCTGCCACTCGACGCGCAGGGCGCACTATAATTGCCTCGAGCCTGCCAATTTGCGGCATGGATTGGCTGATTGATTGTAATGTTTGTGGATTATCCTGCATAAGGTTTGCACCATGATTTAATTATGGCCATTTTGACTGATAGGACTTTAATTACCCAACAAATAAACACAATTTCTTGGTATTAATTTACTATGAGATATACTCAGCGAGAATAATAGCAAAAAGCCTTTTCGCATAAAATATCAACAATGCATCTTTCTGTTTTTTTCATATGCCCTTTAATTAATGAGTTTACAGATATTGTCCATACAGACCACACAGACCTCTTTTTCTAACTTCTCCCAGCTATCCAAACTAAGGGAAAGTAATACACTGGGTGCTATATGCTTTGTTGATAGTACTGCTGGCGACAGCGTAACGTTGAACAATGATATGCCTACAATTCACTTGCATACCCCTATTCTAGATGGCTTAGATACAGCATGCGAGGTATGGACTCTATCGACCAGTAAAACTCCAGTTACAGGCAGCTTCGAAAGTATCAAGTATCGTATTAATGACGAATTTCTATTTGGCGTCATTACATTACCAGAGTCCTTATTACTGAAAAATAAAAATAACGTACCAGAATTACAGCTCATCACAGAATCTGCTTATCGCCAGATTTTTGCACTAATGGATGAAATGGATTATCCCCATATTTACCGTTTTTGGAACTACATGGCGGACATCAATGGTGTTAGTCACGGATTAGAGCGTTATCGTCAATTTAATATTGGGCGCAAGAATGCTTTTTTGACAAGTAGTAATACTACGAATAGTCAGTTGCCAGCAGCTTGTGCCTTAGGTACTGCAAATGGCCCGCTTAGCATCGCATTCTTACTAGGCCGTAAAGCACCCGTCGCTATTGAAAACCCTCGGCAAGTGAGTGCTTATGAATACCCTGAGGATTATGGTCCCAAAACACCAAGTTTTTCACGTGCAACCTTATTGCGCCTTGAACATTCTGCCATCTTGTTCATATCTGGCACAGCCAGCATTGTCGGCCATCAAACATTACATACAACAGATGTAGTTGCACAAACCAGTGAAACGCTGGCTAACCTAGAAGCTGTAATTGCAGAAGCTAACAACACAATAGGTAAAGTGGAGTTTAACCTGCGTAATGTTTTTTTGAGGGTGTATATTCGACATGCCGCTGATGTATCACTAGTACGAAATGAAATACACCGTCATTTAGGTGATGCAACTAAAGCTGTGTTTATACAGGCAGATATATGCCGTCAGGAGCTATTATTAGAAATAGAAGCTACTGCTGAGTCAGTATCTACACCTGCAAATTTAGAACCACAATCATGACCAACAGTATAATCAAGCTTGTGGGAGCATTAACACTTAAAGTGTACGACTATCTAGTGCTGTATCTTGGGCTATTATGGTTAGGTTTGCTGAGCTTGTGTTGGACGGTGACGGCTACTTTACTTTATCCAATATTGCCTAAGCGATATGCAATCTGTTTAGGCCGTTATGCAATCATGCTGACTTTCCGAGCATATCTTGCCAGCTTAAGCGCATCGCGTCGTTGTAGTTTTGATTTAACCGAACTAGATACTTTACGCAACGAACAGCCATTGATTCTCGCGCCTAATCATCCTTGCCTGCTAGATGCGGTTATGATTATTTCGCGTTTGCCTAACGTAGCTTGTGTAATGAAATCTGAATTAATGAATAATATTTTTCTTGGTGCTGGTGCTCGGTTAGCGCGTTATATTAGTAACGAACCCATACGCCAGATGGCATTAGAAGCCATTGAAGATTTTAAAACAGGTAGCCACCTGCTTTTATTCCCAGAAGGCACGCGTACCACGCAGCAGCCTATCAATGCTTTAAAAGGCAGCATCGCACTTATCGCAGTAAAAGCACACGTACCAGTGCAAACTGTATTAATAGAAACCAACACACCTTATCTCAGCAAAGGCTGGTCTCTATTCCGTAAACCTACCATGCCTGTCAGCTACAAAATAAGACTAGGTAAACGCTTTGACCCCCCGGAAAATAGTCACAGTTTTATGGTGGAACTCGAAGACTATTTTTTAAACGCACTGAAGCATTCTTCACCACAATTTTATACACAGGCACAAATGTTTACTTCAATCGCGGTACAAAATAATGAGCCATTTAGCCTTAACTCTAAAGAAACAACTTTGTCATGATTAATGCCTCTAAAAGCCATATCGTTCTCATCCCCAGCTATAATCCTGGCGCTAAAGTATTCGATACCGTACGTTCGGCGCGTCAATACTGGAATCCAGTATGGGTAGTGATAGATGGCAGTACCGATGGATCAGAAGTCACTTTAAAAAACATGGCCTTAGAAGATGCTGGCCTGCGCGTGATTCATTTGCCACTTAACAAGGGCAAGGGCGCAGCTGTATTACATGGATTAAACATAGCCGCTGCTGAAGGTTACACACATACGCTTACCATGGACTCAGACGGTCAGCATCCACCTGACCTGATACCTACCTTTATGGAGGCATCAATCAAACAACCTGGTGCCATGATTCTAGGTATGCCAATATTTGATGCTAGCGCGCCGAATATAAGAGTTCAGGGACGAAAATTATCTAATTGGTGGGCCAATCTAGAAACGTTGTGGGCAGGTATTGGCGATTCACTGTTCGGCTTTCGCGTTTACCCGATAGAGCCATTAAGAAAGGTTATGCGCTATCAACCTTGGATGCGACATTTTGACTTTGACCCAGAAGCTGCAATAAGGTTGAGCTGGCGCGGTGTAAAGGTAGTGAACCTGCCAGCGCCAGTGCGATACTTCAGCATTGATGAAGGTGGCGTGTCACATTTTCGTTATCTACGTGACAATATATTATTGACTTGGATGTATACACGATTGTTTATCGGCTTTGTACTACGTTTGCCTATGCTACTAATACGGCGTTATCTAGGACAGCCCCAAAATTAATATAAAGTTGCCAAATTACTGTTATCGGTTAACAGTAGACACTAGGAAATCTAGCAATCAATCAGTCAAAATTTAGATATAGAAAAATACCTTAGCAACCCATCTATAATGACTTCCAACATCTTACGAATTTGGAGATTAGCGTGTTTGAATTAAAAACTATTGGGCTATTCATAATCACGGCGCTTGCAGAGATCATTGGTTGTTACTTGCCATATTTGTGGTTAACGCAAAATAAAACGCCTTGGCTACTTATTCCAGCAGCTTTCTCACTAGCATTGTTTGCATGGTTACTCACACTCCATCCTTCAGCTGCAGGCAGAGTATATGCTGCTTATGGCGGAGTTTATATCTGTGTAGCAATATTTTGGTTATGGGCAGTTGATGGTATTAAACCGACTCATTGGGATTTTGTAGGTGCTGGTGTAACCTTATTAGGTATGGCCATCATTATTTTTGCACCACGAAGTGTCTGATATTTTCTAATATGGCGGAATTGTAAAACTAACCCTCGCTATTATTAAAACGCTTCCTATGGTCGACTTTAGTCTAATTAGTAATTTTCTATTTTTTACAAAAAACTCAAAAAGAATTAAATAAACAAGTAACATATTTAGAAGCGTTGTGTCTGATTTCATGTGTACGGTTACGTACAGACATTTGAAGAAATTTTATTTAATTTATAAGGTAATGAATTTAGCATTTATGAAATCTGCCGAAGTTTCGCAACCGACTCCACAAAATCTTAACTTGTCCGGAAATTGGACTGCAGTTGGACTTCACACGGCTATTCATCAAATTAATACAATAACAGCTACTATAAAAACAAATATCACTGCTGATTGTTCAAAAATTGAAGCTTTGGATACAGCTGGGGCTTGGGTTTTGAATAAGTTTTTAATCAGGCTACGTAATGAAAATATTGTCATTACTTTACAAGGCATGAATCCTAAGTTTGCAAGTTTGTTGGGCGTAGTCACAGACCAAATTGCTGACGAGAACAATCAACCAAAGCTTGCAGCTAAACCATCTCTAACTATTTTAGAAAGAGTTGGAGAAAGTATAGTAGACCTTTTCCAACAATCTCAAGCATTCTTCGCCTTCTTAGGTGAGACCGCCGTTGCATTTGTCGGATGCATTATTCATCCAACACGTTTTCGCTGGCGAGCGATTTTGAGCAATATTCAAACTTCAGGATTTAATGCATTACTCATTGTAGGCCTACTGTCATTTCTACTTGGTGTTGTGGTCGCTTATCAAGGTGCAGATCAATTAAAGCAGTATGGCGCCAATATTTTTGTGGTCGATCTTATCGGCTTGTCTATGTTGCGTGAATTTGCTCCCTTGATTACCGCAATCATTATTGCTGGTCGCTCGGGCTCCGCCTATGCAGCACAAATTGGAACAATGGCAGTGAGCGAAGAGATCGACGCCATGCGTACGCTGGGTATCTCACCGCAAGAAATGTTAGTTTTGCCAAAGTTTGTTGCTTTAGTAATCGCACTACCATTACTTACTGTGTTCGCGGACCTACTCGGTGTATTTGGCGGTATGATAATGGCCAATAGTCAGCTTGGTGTTGGTTATAGTGAGTTTTTAGATCGATTTGTATATGCAGTTAGCCCAACTTCCTTTCTAGTAGGCATTGGCAAGGCGCCAGTCTTTGCAGCTATCATTGTGATAGTTGGTTGCTTTCAAGGTTTTCGCACAAATGGTGGTGCACAAAGTGTGGGCCAACAAACTACCCGTAGCGTTGTTCAATCTATTTTCTTAGTAGTTGTTGCTGACGCCCTCTTCTCCATAGGTTTTAGCACTCTTGGTCTTTAACATGCCAGCCTTTGATACGCAAAGTGTTGATATAAAAAGTGAACTACAAGCTGAAGCCGTCATTGAGCTACGTAATGTATCGACACGCTTCGGCGATCAAATTGTTCATAGTGAAATTAGTCTTGAAGTTCATAAAGCCGAAATATTCGCATTGATTGGTGGAAGCGGTTCGGGTAAATCAACATTATTGCGCGAAATGATTATGTTGCATCAGCCTAACTCAGGACAGATCAAATTGTTTGGTGTCAATCTACTCAATATCAGTAAAGACGAAGCACTTGCATTGCGTCAGCGTACGGGAGTAATGTTCCAGTTAGGTGGTTTGTTTGACTCACTGACAGTGTTAGAGAATATTGGATTGCCACTGCGTGAGCACACCAAACTGCCAAACGCATTGATTAATGAAATTGCAGCGTCAAAACTTGCGATGGTTGGCCTAAAGCCAGAAGCAGGTACACAATACCCTTCTGAAATCAGTGGCGGGATGATGAAACGAGCATCGCTGGCCCGGGCAATTGCGTTAGATCCAGAGCTACTTTTTTTAGATGAGCCAACTGCTGGACTAGATCCCACCAGCGCAGCGGGCGTTGATGAACTGGTGCTTAAATTGCGCGACCTCTTCGGCCTGACTATTGTGATGATTACGCATGATCTTGATTTATTGTGGCAAGTGGCTGACCGCGTTGCCGTATTAGCAGATGGAAAAGTACAAAGTATCGGCTCAATGTCGGAGCTTTCAAATAGCAATAATCCTGCAGTTCGAAAATTTTTCGATGGCCCACGCGGCAGAGCAGCACAAAACCTGGAAAAGCCAAATATGGCATCAACTATTAATTAATGAAACCGAGAAACTATCATCGATACTAAAGTGAACTATGCTGTAGTGGGTGCTTTTGTGCTACTTCTTAGCACAGCATTAATTGCTGGTGTGCTGTGGCTTGCTTCAGGCGGCGCATTCCAGAAAAAATTTGATTTGTATTTGGCAATCGAAGATGAGTCAGTGGCAGGACTTAATTTGAATGCGCCAGTTAAATACAGCGGAGTTGATGTCGGTAAAGTACAAGAAATTCAGTTAGATCCAACCAACCCAGGACGTGTGCGACTGCTATTTGCAATTGAACGTGGTACACCAATAAAAGAAGATACAGTTGCAGTACTAAAAACACAAGGATTGACAGGCATAGCCTATGTGGAGCTTGGCGGAAGCACTAAAGAGGCCTTACCGCTACAAGCAAAGGGTGATGAAGAATATCCAGTTATTCGCACCAAACCATCGCTAAGTACCAGATTAGAAACAGTATTAACAAGCGTATTGGAAAAGCTCGACCATACTACGAGCAATGTAGACTCTCTACTCAGTAAGGAGAACCAACAAGCTCTAAAAAGTGCTCTCCAAGACATTGCCACAGTAGCCCATACGGTAGCAGCACGTAAAAATACCATTGATGCTGGCATCACTAGTGCGGCTCGCACATTTGACAATACAGACCGTGCAACAAGGAAAATTGAACCACTGATTAATCAAATTACACAGACTGCTGAAGCTATCGAAAAAACGAGTAAAGAAGCAACGGTTGCTATCAATAGTGCGAATCAAACAGTTAATTCAGTAGGTAATGATGTTAGCCACTTCACCACAGAAAGCTTGCCTGAGGTACAGCGATTGCTAGGTGAACTCAATGTATTAGCGGCGTCACTCCGACGCCTTAGCGAGCAAACTGAGCGTGATCCAGCCAGCCTCATACGTGGTCGCAGTAATGTGCCAGAAGGGCCAGGGGAATCAAAATGAATATCATGAAGCTATGGAAATGCTCTCGACTTTGTGTGATTGGTTTTGTTATGGTCTTGGCGAGCGGTTGTTCTACACTACTCCCCGCCCCGCCTCCACAATCCACTTACTATTCGCTAGATGGCATCCCGTACGAAGCTCGAGCTACGAGTATTCCGTCTACACCAATATCTACTAAGCCGACGATGATCATTAATATCCCGCGTGCGGCAGCTGGATATGACAGTCGACATATCATTTATACGCGCCAAGCCCACAAGCTTGAATATTTTGCGCATAGTGAATGGGTAGATGCGCCAGCACACATGTTGGCACCGTTAATGATGACTGCTGTTGAACATAGTGGTGTCTTCAATGCTGTTGTACTTTCTCCAAGCAATATAGTTGGGGATTTTAGACTTGATACTGAGATTGTTCGATTGCAACAAGAGTTTGATAGCCAGCCAAGTAAAGTACGATTTACACTCCGCGTTTACATAGTAAATAACGCAACCCGAAAAGTAATTGCATGGCGCGAATTTGATGAGACTGCTACCGCAAAGAGTGAAGATCCCTATGGTGGTGTAGTAGCGGCGAACCAAGCAGTACAGGCAGTACTGGAAAAACTAACGGCCTTCTCTAGTGAAGCATTAATGCAAAATAAATGAAGCCTGCCTCACTAAGAGATTCCACTGTAAAGTTACATGAACAAAACTATCACCAGCTTCGAGCCTATTTATCACAGTTCAGCAAGGGTACTGATTCTTGGCAGTATGCCTGGTGTCAAATCACTTAATGCCGGACATTATTACGCACATAGGCAGAATTCGTTCTGGAAAATCCTTGGTGAGCTGACGGGTCTAGATCCAGCTGCGCCATACTCTGAGCGCCTTGAACAATTGGTCGCGTCTGGCATTGCCCTTTGGGATGTCTTGCATTCCTGCGAGCGAGAAGGCAGTTTAGACGCAGACATTGATTCCAACTCAATTAGGCCGAATGACTTCGTGACTTTTTTCCACGAGCATTCCCACATTAAATTAGTTTGTTTTAACGGCGCTGTGGCAGAGCAATGCTACAAGACCCATGTTCTCCCTGCGCTTAGCAGCATTTCTATTACTTATGCCCGCCTACACTCAACAAGTCCCGCACACGCAGCTTTATCATTTCAAGAGAAAGTTGCGGCATGGCATGCAGTACTTGACGGCCAATTAAAATGATAAATGACTAAGTCTTAATCTCAATAAGTTAAAAATATCTGATCACCAATAAATACCCAGTTAGTGCATGACTAATCGAGTCATTACGCATTTCGAGTAGTAGAACTGCTTCATGACGCTAGTCCTCATTGGCACTAGTTGTTATTCATACCCATGCGTAGCCTTGATCTATTTTGTTATATTTATTTTTTAACAACTCTTCAAACTCAATGGCTGGAATGGGTCTAGAGAACAAATATCCCTGCCCATAATCGCACCCAGCGGCAAATAAAAGATCTCGCTGCTCTACAGTCTCCACGCCTTCTGCAATGACCATAATGCCAAGTTTATGAGCCATCACGATGATAGCTTCACAGAGTGCCATATCGTCTGAACTAGGGGCTAGGTTGCGTGTAAAGGACTGATCAATTTTAAGGTAGTCGATGTCGAATTTTTTCAGATACGACAGCGATGAATATCCAGTTCCGAAATCATCGAGAGAGACTTGAATGCCTGCATCACGAAATGCAAATAGTTTGCTATTGATGATGTCGCTGGCATCCATAAGTATACCCTCGGTAATTTCAACAACGATACTTTCACCAGGCAGGCCGAGCTGTTGTAATTGATCTGGCCAAGGAGCGTATTTTGAGTCTTCATCTCGAAACTGTACTGGTGATTTGTTAATACTGATTTGGAATTCAGGATGAAGCGATGCACGCCAAATTGATGCCTGTTGTGCAGCTTCGCGAAAAACCCATTCCCCGATATCGACGATAAGTCCAGTATCTTCGGCAATAGGTATAAATTCTGCTGGACTAATCATGCCGCGCTGTGGGTGCTGCCAACGGATCAATGCTTCTGCTTTATGAATGGCATTGGTCGCCAGTTCCACAATCGGCTGGTAAAACAGCCTGAACTGACTACCAGCCAGGGCAATATGCAGTTCGTTTGTTAGACGCATACGGGTTTGGGCAGATGTCTGCATGGCTTGGGTAAAATAATGATAACGATTTCGCCCCATCTGTTTGGCAGCATACATGGCTTGGTCGGCATTTATCAGGAGATTTTCGTTTGTTGTGGCGTCATCCGGATAAAGTGTAATGCCAATACTGGCGGAAATATGGGCGACTTCGCTTCCTAAGTGAAATGCTTCTGACATTATATTTAGAATATTTTGTGCTATTCGCTCAACGATACTGTGTTCATCAAAGCCACCTAGAATGATCGTGAATTCATCGCCGCCCAAACGTGAGACAGTGTCAGTTTCACGCACACAACTGTTCAAACGGTGTGCCACATCCTTGAGCATGGCGTCACCCAAATCGTGACCAAACGTATCATTAACTTCTTTGAAGCGGTCAAGATCAATGAACAACAATGCTAATTGTCGGCTAGTACGATTGCATTTTTTTATTTCCTGATCAAGACGGTCATGGAACATTTGGCGGTTAGGTAGCCCAGTTAAAAAGTCAAAGTTTGCCTGATGCCAGATCAGTTGCTCGGTCTCTCTTTTTTGGGTGATATCCGAGAACATCGCAACTCTTCTTTGCACCGAGCCATCTTCGCTGAATATGCTATTGATATTAAGCGACTTGGTATAGACTTCACCATTTTTGCGGCGGTCCCAGACTTCGCCTTGCCACTGGCCATTAGCATTAATATCTTGCAACATACTTTGCAAGAAGGCCTCATCCTGACGACTAGAATTGAATACTAGAGAATTCTTACCTATGACCTCTTCACTATCGTAACCGGTAATCTTTGTATACGCTTGGTTGATGGCAACAATCCTATTATCGGCATCGGTAATCATGATGCCCTCACTACTGGTTTCGTAGACGGAAGCGGCTAATCGTAGCGACTCTTCGCCTGCCTTGCGCTGTATTTCGCGATCGAAATTATCTAGGGCAAAAGAAATGTCTTTCGACATCTCTTCCAGCAATGCGATAGCCTCCAGATCGAAAGCATTAGATTGCTCATGACAAACAGTTAGTACTCCAAATGGCCTGCCACTACGCTGGATTGGGAACGCGGCTGCCGAAGCCCATCCCAAACTCTCAGCCTGAGTGCGCCAAGGGATGGTCATGGGGTTATTGAGGAAGTCATTAATTATGACTGGTCTATTTTCACGTAATGCAATGCCGGTCGTACTTCGGCCTTCGGGGGCATCTGCCCTTGAGGAGACCTGTAGGTTATTCAAGTATTCAGCCGAATCACCATAACTCGCTACGGGCATAATCATTTCAGACGCCTTATCCAGCTGGCCCACCCAAGCCATTTTCATACCACCAAATTCGATAGCGCATCGGCATACAAGCGGAAACAATTCTTCTTGCAGTTCCATACGTACGATTGCTTGATTGATTTCACCTAATGCCTTATATAATTTTGACAGGCGCTGAATGCGATCTTCAGCCTGCTTACGCTCGGTGATGTCGGTAATGAAACCATGCCAAAGCACGCTTCCGTCTTCAAGTTTCTCTGGCTGAGACTCACCCAACCTCCAGCAAACTCCACGTGATGGCAACACCACACGAAACTCATACTGCCACAAAGATAACGTACGGGCTGACTCTTCAATAGAGGCAACAATGCGGTCATAATCCGCTGGATGTAGGCGATCAAATACAGCCGACGCATCATCCCGTACTTGCTCTGGCGTGACTTCAAACATGTCATATATAGCTGCATTAGCAAAAGGAAAACCGAAACTGCCATCTGGAAATCGTTTGAACTGATAGATAACGCCAGGTACGCGCTGAGAGATTTTGTTAAAGAGATCGCGGCTTCTCGAAAGAGATGCGTCTGCTGATTTAAGTTTATCAATAACTAATGCTAGCGAAATGCCAACGCCCGTTAATACCAGCATGTATAACCAGAAGTTAAGCAGTCCCACAGGGAGTTGGTTGGTAGTCGCTCCTCCAACGGCCATCACCATACCCAGCAGCATTTGTGTAGCTGTCATGGTGATAATAAGCAACGCACCCTGACGACCAAAGCGTAAGGCACACCAAGTCACAAATAAAAATACCCAGTAACCTCTGGCTGTAATGCCAAAGGTATCTTTAAAACAGCCCAAGAAAATAATCTGCCCAGCAAGGAAAGCCAAGCCAAAACAAACAATGGTCTCTGTAATGCGATCTCGCTTAAACCAGTCGAAAGGTAAGTGACGCCAGACCAAGATCATTGGTGTTACAAGGAAAATTCCAAGCGTGTCTCCCTGCCACCACTGTAGAAGATTCTGCCCAACGGCCTGCCTAGGCACTATATCCGTTAGCAGTAACGTAGTAACACCGATCAGCGCAGCCACACATGAGCATAATGCACCAGCCACTACTAGCCATAGAAAGTCATACGGCTGCTTTAACTCGGAATTAAAATGTGGAACGCGTGCCAACATCCAGATGCAAGCAAGCGCTTCTAGCGTATTACCAATCGCAATAAAACCGGATATTTCAAAAGAACTACCTTGAATGAGGTTTCCAACAAGTGCGCCGAAGAAAATACTAGGCCAGTATTTTTTACCACCAATCAGCAGAGCGGCTAACGCGAGCCCACTGGATGGCCATACAACAGAGACGACACCATTGATAGAGAAAAAGCTAAGTACAAGCTTCGCAAGTATTGCGTATATAAGGGCTATGCCAAACAATCGGGGTAAATCAGACCAGCGGTAAATTAGTTTCAACTTGCTACTTAGAGTCAATTTTTTACCCTTAAAGTTAATTCAACAGGTTGCGATTTATTCCCATAATTTTTTCTAACTTTATCAAGCTTGTGTCGGCGTTTAGCTCACTTATTACTGCTTCTCGAGAGAGCATCGTGTAGTAACGAGCAGTCATTCTATCATTACCTTCATTACCAAGTAACCTTAAAGAAACATGTAACTAATCTATGCTGGCATCATACTAATGAAATTATTATTCTGAAATTAAGCGTTTGCAACACATGCTTTAATATTTAAAGCATGTGTTGCATCAATCGGTTGAATCCACCCTCCCAAAGAAGACATTCAGGTAACAGGACTTCGCAAAAATTTAAACTTCAAATTTCATAAAATGTCATATCGCTCAGTGTTTTTACTAGATAATCGAACACTACCCTTACTCGATCTGCTACTGGGCCTCGTTGTGGGCGGTATACGTAAACACCCCACGGAGTAGGTGCCTGGTCTGGCAATACAGGGACCAACTTACCATTACGCATATATTCTGCGCATAAAAAGTCCCCAAGCTGTCCGTAACCTATACCTGCAAGTACTGCGGCCAATTCTGCTTCAGGATTATCGGTAATAAATGCAGGTGAAGCAGGAAAACAATCTGGTGCATTTGCAAAAGTCCAAGGCCACATTCTGCCCGTGTTCTGGTCAATTAATCCTGTACAGGGCATTTTGCAAAGGTCATCTATTTGGTGTGGCATACCAGTTTTTGCGATGAGTTCTGGCGTCCCAACGATATGAAACTTCACTTCATTTACGCGTCTGGCAACGTTCCTGTTGTTGCTAAAAAAACCTATGCGCACACCAATATCCATTTGGTCAGCCACTACATTATCAATCAAGTCTGAAAATCTTAAATCCAGTTGAATACCTGGGTGGTCCTTTAAAAAATCAGTGAGCGCCGGTAGTAAATATCGCCGACCTAATATATTAGACATGGTGATTTTTACTATGCCCTCTACGTGCTGCGAATTGGGGCTTTTATTGGCCTGAAACAGTGCATCGATTTGGTCAAGTACGCCTTCACTTTTTAATGCCATCTGTTTGCCAAACTCTGTGATTGTTGTGTTGCGCGTACTCCTATAGAACAATGGCTCACCTAATAAGTCTTCAAGCTCTTTAATTGCACGCGTCACAGATTGTGGTGAAATGCTTAGCCTAATAGAAGCTTCTTTAAAGTTTGAAGATTCTGCAGCTACTTTAAAAATACGGAGCATTTCTAATTGATTTTGCATATTAGTATTAATCCATAATTTGGAATTATCAATTCCAAATTATTCCATACAATGATAATTAACACTATGCGATTATGTTGTTTTTGATTTAGTTGTTCTCAGTTTTTAAACAGTCGTTTAATCTAAAAATAGAAAACAAAATAAGGAACAGATCATCATGGTTATTTTGAATATAAATGGCAAGGAGCAACAGCTTGATGCACCTGATGATATGCCAATATTATGGGCATTAAGAGATGTTGTGCATCTTACCGGTACAAAATTTGGTTGTGGTATGGCCCTATGTGGTGCTTGCACCATTCATCTTGATGGACAAGCTACACGCTCATGCATCACACCAATTTCTGCTGCTGTTGGTAAAAAAATCACCACGATTGAAGATGTTCAAAATGACAAAGTTGGTCAAGCTGTGCAAGCAGCATGGAGCGAGATTGACGTAGTGCAATGTGGTTACTGTCAGTCAGGACAAATTATGTCGGCTACTGCCCTGCTCACTACGAACAAAAAACCGACCGATGCAGATATCGATGCGGCAATGAGTGGCAATATTTGCCGTTGCGGTACCTATCCTCGTATCCGTGCCGCGATTCATGTTGCTGCAACTAAGTTAGCTTAAGGAGCCAACCATGAATGCCCCTTTAAATATTTCAAGACGTACCTTTATTAAAGCCACCGCCTTAGTTGTTGGCGGTCTTGTGATTGCATTTACGATTCCTCAAGCTAAGCGCTTTTTACTGCCAGGCGCCGCTCTAGACGCGGCTAAAGATGATAGTAAAAAACTGCCTACGCCCAATGCTTTTTTGCGTATTGGCACCGATAACACGATTACTGTCCTGCTCGCACACAGCGAGATGGGGCAAAGTATTTGGACCACATTGCCCATGCTGATTGCCGAAGAGCTTGATGCAGACTGGAGCAAAATTAAAGTTGAGCATGCTTCTGCCGCGCCGGAATATGTACATACCGCTTATGGAATTCAAATCACAGGTGGCTCTTCAACCACTTGGTCTGAGTTCGACCGTTACCGTCAAGCAGGTGCATTAACACGCGCACTATTAGTCAGCACAGCAGCGGCGCAACTGGGAGTTTCTGTTGAAAGCATCAAAACAGAAGACGGTTTTGTCATCAGTGGCGATAAAAAAATCAGTTATGGTGATTTAGCAGAAGCTGCTGCCAAATTAGAAACACCTAAAGCCGTGACACTGAAAGACCCCAAAGATTGGAAAATTATTGGCAAGGCCACTAAACGTCTCGATGGGCCTGAAAAAATAAATGGTACGGCAATATTTGGCCAAGATATTCACTTTGATGGCTTGATGACGGCGATGGTAGCTCGCTCTCCTGTGTTTGGTGGGTCTGTTAAAAAGTTTGATGCAAGTGCAACTAAGCAAATTAAAGGCGTGCGCCAAGTTGTGCAAGTACCAACGGGCGTAGCTGTGATTGCAGATAACTATTGGGCGGCTAAAAAAGGGCGTGATGCAATGAAGGTAGATTGGGATTTAGGGCCGAACGCTGGCCTTGATTCCAAAGCGTTATTAGAAGAGTTTCGAAAAATGGCCTCCACACAGGGGCTAACGGCTGCGAAAGCTGGCGATAGCAAAGCGGCAATGCCTAAAGCCGAAAAATTTGTAGAGGCTGAATATGCCTTACCTTACCTAGCCCACTCCCCCATGGAGCCGTTGAATTGCTCAGTGAAAATAGACAAAGACAGCTGTGAAATTTGGACTGGTACGCAAATGCAGACCACAGACCAACAAGCTGCGGCAAAAATACTCGGGCTCAAACCTGAGCAGGTAAAAATACATACCCTATTCCTTGGTGGCGGTTTTGGTAGGCGTGCTAACCCAGCGGCTGATTTTGTATCAGAAGCCGTGCAAGTGGCTAAAGCGGCTGGCGTTCCGGTTAAAACCGTTTGGAGCCGTGAGGATGATGTGAAAGGCGGTTATTACCGCCCAATGTATCTGCATAAAGCCAAAATTGGTTTAGATGCTAACGGCATGCCAGTAGCTTGGGAGCATACAACTGTCGGCCAATCAATCATGCTAGGGACTCCATTTGAAGCTTATCAAATTAAGAATGGGATTGATACAACCTCTGTAGAAGGTATTGCGGATTCACCGTATTTTAAAAGCACCCCCAATTATCAGGTGAGTTTGCATACAGCCAAAACTGGCGTTCCAGTACTTTGGTGGCGTTCAGTAGGTCACAGTCATACTGCGTTTGTGATGGAAAGCCTGATTGATGAACTCGCACATACCGCGAAAAAAGACCCTCTTGAATATCGTCGCGAATTGTTGAAAGATCACCCACGTCATTTGGCTGCGCTTAATTTAGCGGCAGAAAAAGCCGATTGGAACAAGCCATTACCTAAAGGTGTTTTCCGCGGTATTGCTGTGCATGAATCTTTCGGTAGCTTTGTTGCGCAAGTTGCAGAAGTCTCTGTAGATAAAGGCGAAGTCAAAGTGCATCGTATGGTATCCGCGATTGACTGTGGCCTTGCGGTGAACCCGGACTCGCTAAAAGCACAAATGGAATCGTCAGTTTCATTTGGCTTAGGCGCTGCACTGCAAAGCGAAATTACTTTTAAAGACGGTATGGTGCAGCAATCTAATTTCCACGACTACCAAGTAATGCGTATGGGCAACATGCCTAAGGTTGAGGTTTATATTGTACAAAGTACTGAAAAAATGGGCGGTGTTGGTGAACCAGGTTTACCGCCTGTAGCGCCAGCGGTAACGAATGCTATTTTCGCGGCAACTGGTAAGCGAATCCGTACTCTGCCGATTGGCAATCAACTGGCCTAAACTTGGCTAGCCTTTTGAGATTCCGTCTATGAAAACTGCTGACTTAGAAGTATTAACGCGTGCGCTTGAATGGCTGAACTCTGGCTATAAAGCGCACTTATTTACGGTAGTGCAAACTTGGGGCTCAGCGCCACGTTTGCCAGGTGCGGTATTGGTTGTGCGCGAGGATGGACATCTTATAGGGTCAGTTTCAGGCGGCTGCATAGAAGATGATTTAGCAGACAAAGCACGTCATCAAGAGTTACCTACAACCCCCACGATCATGGAGTACGGAATCAGCCGCGATGAAGCGCAAAGATTCAGGATTCCATGTGGTGGGCGTTTGCAGATATTCGTTGAGCCGTTAAATACTGCTACTCAACTACAGCCTCTACTGCAGAGTTTAGAAGACCGTAAATTAATCAAACGCTCAGTGAGCTTAAGTACTGGCCAAGTAAAGTTAATGGAAGTTCTGCCAGAAGGTTTGCCAAATATCGAAGGTGATTGGTTCCATACTTATTTTGGCCCGCAATGGCGCCTGCTAATCATTGGGGCAAATCAGCTAGGCTCTATGCTGGCTAGCATGGCGCAAGTGCTCGATTTTGATGTACTGATTTGCGAGCCACGCCAAGAGATTCGCGATGAGTGGCATGTAGAAGGCGTGACTTGGGTTGAGGGCATGCCTGACGATGTGGTACTAGAAATCAAGCCAGACGGGCACACTGCCATCGTTGCTGTAACACATGATCCTAAACTTGATGATATGGCCTTACTCGAAGCACTCAAATCAGATGCGTTTTATGTAGGTGCACTAGGCTCACAAAAAAACCAAGAGAAGCGTCGCGAGCGCATGCGCATGTTTGATTTGAATGAGTTAGAAATCTCCACCTTGCACGGACCTGTAGGTTTGCGTATTGGAAGTCGAACACCAGCCGAAATCGCGATTGCGATACTGGCAGAGCTCATCCAAGTAAGAGCGAAACAACTTAAAATGGGTACTGGTTTTATTAGTGATATTAGCGATGTACGTTGCAAAGCCTAATTTTTTAGATCTGCCTGCGTATCAATATCCGCCAAAATTCCTGCGTCATCGCATTGCAATAGCTCAACTTCATTTGTGTAGCGCTTAATAATAGAACGTGCGCCTTCATCGCCTTGTAAGCTCTCTAGTTCACTGCGGAATTTTGCTGAAAACCCGACAGGATGCCCGCGTTGGCCAAGATAAGTAGGAATAACGATTGAAGCGCCAGTACTAAGATTTGTTGCTACTGTTTTGATAGTAGCAGGCTCAATATAAGGCATATCAGCTAAAGCAATAACAAACCCATCATTAGCAGCTTCAAGGCTTGATGAGAAGCGAATTGCTGTTGATAAGCTATCAGCCATTTCTTGGTCATTCTCATTACAAAATACAACTTTTAAACCAGCATTCGACAACAATTCAGCTAATACTATATTTTCTGACCGAACCACTGCAATACTGATTGGCATAGCTTTAATTAAGCTTTCAGCAGAAGCTAATGCTATTGGGCGGCCATCTGGCAAAAGTTGTAAAAGTTTATCGGCTGAACCAAATCTGCGAGAAAAGCCCGCTGATAACAAAATACCTACCATTAGTCATATTCCAGTTTTGATTACGTTGCAAATTACTACAATAATACATTGCGTTGCACATTACGTAACGTGAACGCCTCGTACATTACATTATGCAAGGCCAGAATTGTCAAAGGGCTAGTCTGAGCTAACCCTTTGGATAGGTAAATAATTTAGGTCTTTATTGACTTCATAGGTTCATCTAAAGAGGGCCGCACTACACGGCCATCATTTAGATGATCTAACGCTTAGTGCTTGTTTGCTTTCTTTACGGCTTCTTTTGCATCGCCGTATGTTTGCTCAGCTTTCCCAACAGCTTGTTTACTCATACCTCTAATTTGCTGCTCTTTACTACCTACTAGTTTCCCAGCTTCTGCTTGTACTTTACCAGCAAGTTCTTTTACAGCTCCTTTAACTTGATCCTTATTCATAACATTCACCTTTTCATTAAATTACAGATCGCTCTGCAGAAATTTAAGAATAGGCTTCATGTTTTTACTTTTCTGTACGCTAGCTAACCTATGCAGAAATTATTTTCACTCATTTTCTCAACGAACAAAAGTGCTAAAAGAAATGTCAAAAGATTACTCTACAGTTTTAATTTGGAGTCTATTATGAAATCTCGACAAAACAGCCAACTTGAAGAAATAGTTAACAGAGGAATTATTATGTCTCATACTCACGGCCCTAAATCAGCGATGGATATGATGATGAGAGTTCGAGTGCCTACCAATGTCATTATTAGAGTTTTATACCAAAAAGATAGAATTAGACATGACAACTCAGTCAATTAAACAATACCTTGCATTGGCAAATACATAGGTGGGCTTGAATATTTAGCCTTAAATATTCAAGCTAAGTGTTTTTAACCATGTGAATAGATTGATAATTAACTGCCATCACATTTGCTAATGCAATGATGTTAGAAATATCAAGGTTAGCCTGATCACCATTAAAGTTAGCTTTAAGCAACTTTATTGCGGCTACTATTTGAAGTTGAGTTAAATCTGCAGAAGCTTCATGGGAAAGTTGGCTAATCATAAAATTCTCCAAAAAATGACGTAATATTTTATCTAAAGGTATAGACCGTAATGACCATAAAAAAATCACTCAATTTAATCAATTATAGAGAAGCATCGATACACGGTATTGTCAGTATAAGGCGACGGGGCATAGCTGACTCTTGGATTGGTTCATGAGGTTCATTTAGTTAACAAAGTGTCTTTTTATCGGGGTCAGTTCCCTATTATTTTTCTATAATTAATCCAATTTTTTTGATGTTCATATTGTGTAACTCCAATTCAAAAACAACAGGGCTTAAGGTGAAGCTTATTATTAAAAACATGGCATCCTGAATTTATAGCTGCTTAGACAGTGACCATGTCGTTATCAATACCGATTAAATTAATCGGGGTGAGCGCCTTCTGGTTTATTTTCTAATACCTTACCAGTCTGTGCATCCACACCTACTTCTTGCGTGACTTTGTCGTGACGAATGTCGAAAGAATAACGTAAACCACTGCCACCGCCTTCTTTCTCAAGCTCTTCGTCAACAATCTTTCCAGGATGCGCATTAAGAGCAATGACGCGTGCTTCTGCTATGGTTACTTTAGCTGTTTTAGCCAATTTTTCGCCCGTATAGGCATTTGCAGAAAGTGCTGCTGTGGCAATACTTAAAGCACCAATCAATGATATAAACTTTTTCATTCTGTATTCCTTAAAAATGCGAAAATTCGCATAAGTGATTAAGATAACAAATGAAAATTAGCTTTGAGTTAGCAAGAGAGATTAGCTAATAATAAGTTAAATAATCATTACTAGCACATTTGCTAGTAATGAAAATGCCAATTATTGAATACGCCGCTGCCGATAACAAAATATCAGACCTGTGCCATCGCTATGGTTGCGAAGGCTGATTGAACCACCTAGCTTTGCTGCTGCGTCACGGGCGATTGTAAGTCCCAAACCAGTACCTTCTCCACTTGCACCTTCAATACGATAGAAAAGATGAAATACTTTTTCGCGCTCAGCAGCAGGAATGCCAGGGCCTGAATCCACTATTTCGATGACATTATCCTCACCTTCTGTATAAAGGCGTAATGTCACTACGCCAAACTTTGGCGTGAATCGTAACGCATTACCTAATGCGTTTTTAATCACCAAGCTTAATGCTTGTGGATCACCCTGAATAACAACATTGCCGACATCCTCAAGTCCTAAATCAATATTGAAAGCCTCAGCTTGCGGTAGATAATCTGCAATTAGTTCTCGCGCTAAACTCGATGCATCAACTGCTGAAACGCTAGGAATAGTTACCTGACTTTTTGCAAGGTTCAATAGCTGTTCAGTTAACTGTCTCGCACGTTCAATGCCTTCTCGTAGTGGTGAGACGCGCTCACGCATGACTTTTAATGTTTTAGCTTTCTCAATGTTTTGTGCTTGTAGTGATAATGCAGTCAAGGGGCTACGCAACTCATGAGCAGCATCGGCAATAAAGCGCCGCTGTTCAGTCATTAGCAGATGCACTCTTGCTAATAACCGATTGATTGCAAGCACAAAAGGGATGATTTCCTGTGGAAGATTTTGGTCATTCAGCGGCTGTGGCCGCTCTGCTTGCTGCGCGTCCAAATTCTGTGATAGCTGAGTTATCGGCGCGAGTTCACGGCGAACAATAGTTGTAATTAACCAAGCCAGTACAGGTAAAAGTAGCAGCAAGGGAATTAAGGTGCGGAATGCACTATTCATTGCAATTTCATCACGCGCATCGGTCGGCTGCGCTACGATGGTTCGCTCGCCATGTGCATTTCCACGCACGAAAATCCTCAGCTGACCAGCCTCCATTGTCAGCGTATTAAATCCTGTGGGTAAGTCGTTTGTAAGCCAATTAGGACGCTTATCTTTTGGTAGATGAATGACCATGACACGCGATTCTGGATCATCGAGCTGAGCTTCATTGGCGCTCGTATTGGTATTTGTGGTCGTAGGGGTGCTACCGACAGCTAGCACTGCAATTTGTCGCAGCATGTCATCTTGTAATTCTTTCGCTTCAACATAAGCGAACCTAAACGAGGCAGTCGCAGCCACTAAGCCAGCAAGTAGCGTAGCACCGCCCAGCATGAATGATAATTGGCTTTGCAGTGATTTTTTCATGAAGTCTTTTCCACTATCCAGCCTGCACCGCGCACATTCTTGATGACATCGGCGCCCAATTTTTTACGCACTCCGTGTATTAAAAAATCTATCGCGTTGCTTTCCACTTCTTCGTTCCAGCCGTAGATACTCGCTTCAAGTTCAGCGCGAGTCAGAATAGTACCTGAACGTAATAATAACGCATGCAATAAAGCAAACTCACGTGCGCTTAATCCTTCTACAATATCCCCGCAATATGCTTGGTGGGTTGCAGGGTTAAGGCTAACCTTGCCATTGGTGAGAACAGGCGCAGATTGCCCGCCTTGACGACGCACAATAGCGCGCAAGCGCGCCAGCAGTTCGCTTACGTCGAAAGGCTTCACTAGATAATCATCTGCGCCTAAATCTAGTCCCTCTATGCGATCCTGCAACCCATCACGAGCTGTAATAATAATGACGGGTATTGCATTCCTAACTAATCGCAGACGCCGAAGGACTTCAAGTCCGTCACGCTTAGGTAAACCTAAATCAAGCAGTACAGCTTGGTGCTCACCTTGCTCCAGCACGATGTTAGCTGTTGCGCCATCTTTAACCCAATCTACTGCATAAGCAGCATCCTTGAGAGCGACAATAATGGCCTCGCCAATCATAGAATCATCTTCAACAAGTAGAATTCGCATGACTTTAATGACTTTTTTGTGCTGCCCGTTGTTTAAAAATCAATACACACGTCACAATAAACACAAAAAGTGCCGCCGATGCGCTGTAACGGCTTAGCGCTAAACCACCTTTGGCGATGGGCTTATCGAGAAAATCGCCCAACACTGCGCCAAGTGGACGTGTGAGAATAAACGCCGCCCAAAACAGCACAGTGTGTGATATTTTCGTCCAGTAATACGCAGCTACAACTAACAATAGCAAGCCACTAAATACGACTGCAGCGCCCGTGTAGCCCATACCCGCGGTATCCGCCGTCCAATCACCCAACGCCGTGCCTAGTGTTTGCGAGAACATAATAGTCACCCAATAAAACATCTCGGCCTTAGGCGTGCTGACTGTATTAATAGAAACTGAACCAAGTGTACGATGCCAAACAAATAAAGACGCCATCAGTAGCGCAAATAATAGCGTGGAACCGCCCGTGTAGCCAATACCTAAAGAGCGATCCGCGTAATCGGCTAAAGTTGTACCCACTGTGGTGGTGGCAATGATCGTCGCCCAATACAAAAAGGGATGGAACTTTTTGGCTTTGATTTGTGCGAGGACAAAGGCAATAAAGATGGCAGCAAAAATGCCTGTGCCAACCAAATAACCTAAATTCATCGACATCGAAACCGCGTCACCACCAGTCTCACCTAGTGTAGTCGCCGTAATTTTGATGATCCAGAAGAGTAAAGTCACTTCAGGGACTTTGCTTAGTGTTCTGTCTAGTGTCATGTTCATATTTTTTTATTTTCCTTGATTACCACAAATGATGAATTCTCAATGTTTTTTGTATTTGATAAATAAGCAACTAGCAGAATAATAATGCCTAAAAATATCACGCTTGTGCCCGTTGTACCCAAATCCAGTCCGCCATATTTTTTTGGCTGCGAAAGCCAGTCACCGAATGATGCTCCAAACGGCCGTGTTAGTATATAAGCAACCCAAAAAGCCAAGATGGCATTCACTCTGAACATATAATAAGCAAGGATAACAAGCGCAATGATACCTGCAAAGATCAGTGCCGAAGTTGCATAGCCTAGCTTCCAACCTTCTGCTGCTAGGTCGCCCGCAGCCGTTCCCAAAGCAAAAGTGAACAGAATCGCCGCCCAGTAAAATAGCTCACGCTTACGAGTGAAGATGGAATGAATGGATAATGTCTTTTCGCTTATATACCAAGTTATAAATGTTGCAAGCAATGCCAAACTGAAAACGACAGTGGTTGTTTCAAGGCGAACCCCAAAATTGTCGACGAGATTGTCGGTAATGAGCGTACCTACCACGCTAATTAAAACCACAGCAATCCAATAGATCCACGGCACATACTTTTTGGTATGAACTTGTATTAGCAGGGCAATTAGAAGCAAAACACTCATCAGAATTGAAGTGATGGTCAGGCCGAGATGCAAATTGAAAGATAAAAAGTCAGCCGCAGTTTCTCCTACGGTTGTCGCCATAATTTTAATAATCCAAAAATAAATCGTCACTTCTGGTACCTTGTTTAATATCTGCAATGCATCTTGATTGGCTTGTGTTTTCATTTTTATGTTCACATTAATCATCCCTTACTGTTACGCGAGAATTCGCACTGAAGTTAAGATAGCAATTAATAATTAGCGGAGAATTAGCAAGCTCACACTTAGAAATGTCTTGTTTTGGCTAAACTGAAACTAATTTCATTACTCACAAATCTATTTCTGGTGACTGTTTTAGGTAATTACAGATGACCGAATTGAATGGTTTTGAGATGCCTTCTTCAAATTTTTTTAGATGTGTAATTTGATGATAATATTTAGCAATACACAAATTTTGATTAAATTGTAGAACTTACGAGAAACATGAAATCAACAAAATTTAAGTAACCATAAAAATTATTATAAACTTCAAATACACATCACTTTACGAAGACCCAGTTTTATTTAGGTCTACTATAGGGCTACTAATTATTATTGTATAATGAGAAAATTGACATAACTCATTGATTTTACTGGTGGGGGGCGCGAGGATCGAACTCGCGACAAACGGATTTACAAAAGGGATAGACAAGTTGAAATCAAAGCCTTTAATACAAAAATCGAAGAGCTTGCAAGAAAACAAAATCTTGAATGGGATAGAGACGAAATACCAGTGACTAAATCAGACTTTCTGAAAGCTTTAGGCAGTCAAAATCCTGATTATAAAAAAAATAGCATGTCATCTTTTGATCGTGATATTGCGGATATTGGTCTCAAATTTAAAAGTGGAACAAAGAGTAATAAAAACAATATCTTAAAACAGATTTTATCTACCAAGTAACATCCGTAATAACTTACGTAATGCCCCAATTTAGAAACGGTTTGAGGTAATTTTTTAAAAGTTTCAATTCAATTAATTTTCTACTTGTGCACTTGCACATAACAATAGAAAAGGAAATGAAACGAAATTAACAATAAATTACTAACCGCGGATGAAGTCTCCGCAATTCTTGGCATTAATACTCATACATTAGCAGTATGGCGTTGCACTGGACGTTACAATCTTCCATATGTAAAAGCCGGAAGAGTAGTCCGTTATTCAGAAAATGAAGTAACGGCATTTATCAGCCGAAGCACTAAATCACATAGCTATTCTTGCAGTAACTAAATGAGTTACGCCAACCATAGCAAGTTAGACCCATTCCTGCCCTTTCCAGCTGATGCATCCAAAGCTGAAATCATTGCACATCAAGCCGATGAACAAGGTGTGTGTGATTGGACTTTTAGACGTAAGATTTTAGATCATCTGCCAGATAGGTTTGCAGTACCTGTTGCAGAACGTTATTACTCAATACATCAAGCACAGGGTCGCGCTAACGGTAACGAATACGCAGAACCTAAGGGTTACGAGATCATAGGTGTGGAAATGGGTAGTGTAATGATCCCAACAAGAATTCATCAATGGGTTGTAAAGTCTTCACCCAACTGTACGCAAGTAAACGTAATTTATAAAATGAATTTGTTGGGCCACCGTTAAAGCCATTAAATTGGAATAAAGTGGAATTTAAAAAAGAAGGGCCTAATTTTTTAGGCCGCTTGGAGTTCTGTCAATAACTGTACGGATCCATTACTGTATGCCATATCCCACACTCCATCTTTTATTGTGACAATAAAATATATAGTTTTGCGTTGATTGGTTGAATCCACAGCCCGTAACGGACATTCACATCTCACTAAAAACTCAACTCATTTCATTACTACTAAAATTAAAACGATGCGATATGATTTAACTAATTAAAGTACCATATTTTTGTAAATGGTTCTATATCCATTATTAGACCTAATTTATCTTACTAACTACCATCAAACTTGATTTTTAAGAACAGTCACCAAAAGATTAAATTGATAGACACTGCCTTGATTTACAGATGATAAGCAACTTCAGGAATGGCATGAAGTTAGGGCAGAAATCAAGAAAAAAGAAGAGTCAAAAGCGACCTAATAAATCATTCGTCACAAATGGTTCATAAAAACCCTTTAACATAATCTAAATTTTGCCGTTAGTAGTGTCACAGTTGTTAATTAACTGCAACATAGAATTTAAATATGGCAAATTATGGAACAACCTATTTCAGTATTTTCAAATCTTAATCAAGCTTCAACTGTCAAAGTATTATTAAGAACGGTGCAACCAGTACTTGACAATGTCCAGTGCTTATCAGTACTGGACATTTTTCTTCAAAATTCATCAATTTTTGCTTTACCTGTTGTTGATTTAGCCAACATACCTGTAGGCATTGTAGATCGCCATATTTTTGTTGAAAAATTTGTTAAGCCGTATGCTCGTGAGGTGTATGCAAAGAAGAAAATTTCTGATTTTATGGTTGAAAACCCCATTGTGGTAGATATGTCCACCACCATTGACGATTTGTCTAATATTATTATCAATGCGGGCATGCAACATATGGTGATGGGTTTCATCATCACAGATAATGGGGGTTATAGCGGCATTGCCAATGGCCATGATTTGCTAAATGAAATCACTCAAAGAAAACAAGAAAGTCTTTTTTACCTCGCTCATTACGATCAGTTAACTAAATTACCGAATCGATTACTGTTCATGGACAGATTATCCATGGCAATCAGTGACGCCAAACGTAACAAAACTTCTGTAGGCTTATTGTTTATTGACTTGGATAATTTTAAGCACTTCAACGATTCCATGGGCCACAGCTTTGGTGACCAGGTTCTCATCGCCGTGGCAAGCCGCCTAGTAATTTGCGCCAGAGAAAGCGATACAGTAGCACGCTTATCCGGTGATGAATTTACCATCATTATTGAAGGCATTGTGCATCAAGAAGATATAGATTCCATCTGCAATCGCATACTAGATGGGATGAAATTACCTTTTGAAATTATGGGGCGCAATATTTACCTAACAGCAAGTATAGGCACAACCATGTATCCAGAAGACGATTCTGAGCAAAATAATTTGCTCCTGAAAGCCGACGCGGCAATGTATGAAGCCAAAAGAAGTGGGCGCAATACATTTAAGCCTTTTAAAACGGGAATGCGTCTGTATTCACTAGATAAAATGACATTGGAAACCGACCTTCGTTTAGCTATAGAGCGGAATGAATTTGAACTGTTTTATCAACCGCAGATTGCTGTTGAAAGCGGTAATATCGTGGGCATGGAGGCACTTATCCGTTGGAATCATCCGGAGCGCGGTACATTAACACCCATTCATTTTATTGAAATCGCCGAAAAAACTGGTCTGATAATCGCTATTGGCAAATGGGTTATTAGAGAAGCCTGTCGTCAACATCAAGCTTGGCTACAAAGCGGACTAAGACCATTGCGCATGTCAGTCAATATTTCACCCATGCAATTTTATCAAACGAATTTTTGCGATGAAATCCGTACCGCTCTTAGAGAAACAGAAATGCAACCCTCATGCTTAGAATTGGAGCTGACTGAGGGCATGTTTATGCATAACGTGGAAAATGTGGTTATAGTTTTGAATGAGTTGCATGACTTGGGAGTTAAGTTGGCTATTGATGATTTCGGGACGGGGTATTCAAATCTTAGCTATCTAAAAAAATTCCCTATTGATAGATTGAAAGTGGATCAGTCATTTGTCAGAGGCATTGACCATGAGCCAATCAACATGGAAATCATACGCACTATTGCAGCTCTTGCAAAAAACATGTCCCTTGAACTTGTTGCGGAAGGCGTAGAAACCGATAAAGAAATGAAATTGGTTGAGGAGTGCGGATGCGATTTTGTTCAAGGATATAAATTCTCAAGACCGTTAGCAGCTGACAAATTTCAAATATGGTGTGCTGAATATGAAACAAATGCCGCTTCTGTAATAAGTGATGCTGAAAATATTATATGATGCTTTAAATTATTTTTCTAAATTACCCATAGCACTTTACTTTTGACTGTCCGTTATGGGGACTAACCGGAAGCCCTTTCAATCGGTCGAAGAGACTGAATTAAAAGTTATTTCGGACGTTAAGTCGAGACAGTTTTAGCTCTTAATTAAGACTACTATGCGGTTACTAATGAAATGACAAAGGGTTACGTTTTCACGTAACCCTTTAATTATATTGGTAGGGCGTGCGGGGATCGAACCCACGACAAACGGATTAAGAGTTAGCTTTTACTACAATTTTAAAGTTATCAACTAAGTTGCACTATGGTTGTAAAATAAAATATCATTTCCATTTAAATTTTGTAAGCCATGATTTTATGGTGCCCCCGACACGAATCGAACGTGTGACCCTCCCCTTAGTAG
>JBKJRF010000236.1:0-3389 GCA_046594825.1 Methylotenera sp. | reverse complement strand
CTGCTTGTAAAAGCACGCCAATGACAACAGCTCCAGTGAAGGTTGAAGATAAAAGTCCGGCACAAACTGCCCCGAAAGCTGCAGATACTGGCGCTGATACTTCAGCTGTAAAAGAAGTGTCAATTGATAGCAGTGCAACTGGTAACAATCCATTAAAAGATCCAAATAACATTTTATCAAAACGTAATGTGTATTTTGATTTTGATAGTGATGCCGTTAAAGCAGAATTTAAACCAATGCTTGATGCACATGCAAAATACTTACTTGCAAATAGTAATGCAAAAGTCGTGTTACAAGGCAATACTGATGACCGCGGTACCCGTGAATACAATTTATCTCTTGGCCAACGTCGTTCAGTAGCCGTGAAAAAATCACTTAATTTACTAGGCGTGCAAGATAAGCAAATTGAAACCGTGAGCTTCGGTAAAGAAAAAGCAACGCCAGGTTGTACTGATGATGCGTGCGCTAAGTTAAATCGTCGCGTAGATGTTGTGTACGAGAACGATTAATAACGAGCATAATTTAAAAGAAACTATAAAGACATAGGTATGATGAAAAAACTGATTCTGGCTAGCTTGCTTTTAGCAACACAACTTTGTTCTATGAATAGTCACGCTGCTTTGTTTGACGATAAAGAAGCGCGTAAAAAGATTCTAGACGTAGAAACCAGCATGAACAGCCAGAATCAGGCTTCACAAGCAGCATTATCTGACTTGAAAAAAAGCCAGCAAGCACTTGAGCAGCGGGTAATTGCTATTGAAGCCATTACCAAAGGCCAAGTACTAGGGGATATGCAGAACCAAATTGAGGCCTTAAAGCAGGAAGTAGCAAGGCTTAAAGGTGAGCTTGAAGTGGCAAATCATAATGTAGACGCAACACAACAACGTCAAAAAGATTTATATGGTGATACAGATACACGTTTACGTAAATTAGAAGGCGGTTCTGCTGCAACAACAGGCGGACAGGCGACAGATGGCGCTGAAGCATCCACTACTGTGGCAGCTCCACCAGTAACTACCCCGAATAAAAATACACAGGAGTATCAGTTACTCGAGCTTGCGAATGGGTTATCAAAAGAAGGCAAGCATAAAGATGCTTTTAATGCATATGATAAGTTCTTGAAAGATTACCCGAATAGTGCCCTAGTGGCAGATGCTTTATATGGGCTGGGTTATTCGCAATTTGCATTAAAAAATTATAAATCTGCAATCGCAACTCAGCAAAAAGTAATGGACCTACATCCAGAGAGTCCTAAAGTATCAGACGCTATGTTTAATATGGCTAATAGTCAAATTCAACTTGGCTTAGTGCCAAATGCAAAAAAAACATTACGTGATTTAATCGCGAAATTCCCGAATAGCGAAGTAACACCTACAGCACAAAAGCGACTGAAAGCATTAGAAGCCATTAAGTAAGCTAGATAAGCAAATCATCAACTTAACTGGTTTTAAGTTAAAATGGCGCCCATAATTATGTTGGCGCTATTTTTTTAACTTAAGTATTCCTTTAACTGATTTAATGAAACTCAAAATTCACGAAATTTTCTTTTCACTGCAAGGTGAGTCATCACGTGTGGGCTTGCCTACAGTGTTTGTGCGCCTTACTGGTTGCCCCATGCGTTGCGTGTATTGCGATACCGCTTATGCATTTAGTGGTGGTGGTAATATGGAAATTAGTGATATTTTGCTCAAAGTGGCCGAATACGGCACGCAATATGTCACTGTGACAGGTGGTGAGCCACTCGCGCAAAAAGATTGCCACGTATTACTTAAAGATTTATGCGATGCAGGCTACAGCGTATCACTAGAAACTGGCGGAGCAATTGATACCAGTTCCGTAGATAAGCGTGTTTCAGTAATACTAGATATAAAAACGCCAGGCTCAGGCGAGATGGAAAACAATAAGTGGGGCAATTTAGCGTACCTTAAGAGTACAGATGAAGTGAAATTTGTGTTGTGCGACCGTGCAGATTACGAATGGGCAAAACAGATATTAGTCACTCATGAAATAGCAAAAAAATGCCCAGTATTATTTTCACCTGTTTATAACCAAGTAAACCCTACTGAGCTTGCAGAATGGGTGTTAGCAGATAAACTACCAGTGCGTATGCAGGTACAGCTGCATAAAATACTATGGGGCGAAAAGCCAGGTGTCTGATATGACTGTGGTTCAATAAAATTTAAATATGAATAGTAAAATTAAAAAAGCAGTGGTATTACTTTCTGGAGGCTTAGATTCTGCTACTTGCCTTGCAATAGCCAAATCTCAAGGTTTTGAATGCTATTGCTTAAGCTTAGATTATCATCAACGCCACATTGCAGAATTGCACGCGGCTAAAAATGTGGCAGAGATCATGGGCGCGGCTGCCCATAAAACTGCGAATTTGGATTTATCTTTATTTGGCGGTTCTGCGTTGACAGATGAAGCGATTGCTGTGCCAGAGAGCGAAACCGTTGGTATACCAATCACCTATGTGCCTGCAAGAAATACCATCATGCTATCTTTGGCGCTTGCATGGGCCGAGGTACTGCACAGTCAAGATATATTTATCGGCGTGAATGCGCTGGATTATTCTGGCTATCCAGATTGTCGTGGTGAGTATGTTAAAGCATTTCAAACGATGGCGAACTTAGCCACTAAAAGTGCGGTTGAAGGTAAGGCTATTACTATACATGCGCCGCTGATTGATATGACTAAAGCGCAAATAGTGACACTAGGTACTACACTTGGGGTAGATTACGCCATGACAGTTTCGTGCTACCAAGCAGATTGTCAAGGTGAGGCATGCGGATTATGTGACTCCTGTCGTTTAAGGCGCGAGGGATTTGCAGCAGCAGGCTTAGTCGACTCAACGCGGTACAAAAAGCATATCTAAAAGCCTGTGCTAAAAACTTATCTATATTTTACTGACATTAAATTAACAGTTAAATGTATAAACTTCTTGCCAAAACCTCTATAAATAACGTAAAATCCGCGGTTTTCTGCAGTATATTTTCAATAAAGAGAACAAGATTATGGTTATTATTCGTTTAGCTCGTGGTGGCGCGAAAAAAACTCCTTTCTACAACCTAGTAGTAGCTGACTCACGCAACCGTCGTGATGGCCGCTTTATTGAGCGTGTTGGTTTTTACAATCCATCAGCTAAAGCAGGCGCAGAAGCCCTACGTGTAGATCAAGTACGTGTTACTTTTTGGCAAAGCCAAGGCGCACAATTGTCAGATACGGTTGCTCGTTTAGTTAAATTTCATGCAAAAGGTCCCGAGCACGCGATTGCTTCTAAAGCAAAAGATGCTGCTAAAGCAGATGCTACAAAAGCAAAAATTGCTGCAGTAGAAGCTGCAAAAGTTAAATCAGCAGCAGATGCCGCTAAAGCTGAAGCAGATGCTAAA
>JBKJRF010000136.1:0-8017 GCA_046594825.1 Methylotenera sp. | reverse complement strand
CTTTGTAGGTATCTAACTGGCTATAAGCTTGCCACACGCGCATAGGCGCAAGCTTGGGTTTGTCTAGTTTTAGTTTATCTAGCACTTGGCGAATAAGATCAAAGCTTAATTCACGGCGGCGGTAAGGCTGGCTAAAAAAGATGTTAAGCGCGGTAATGCTATCTTGTTGAGATTTTAAATATTCTGCAAATTCATCGGCCAATGCTTGTGCGTTATTAGCAGCGTCTTTATCCCATTCCGCCCTTAACAGCATATCTAAATTATCATGGTCTATGGTTTGTTCATGGTCGCGACGTATGTTATCAATCAGTTCTATTAGCTCACCTGTGAATAGGCTGGCGGTTTGCGCCACTAAAAGCGCTTGCGCCTTGTCGCGGTGTGCATCACCGGGGTCGGTGCCTATAGGCTGGCCAGCAAGCGCTAAGGCTTTAGCTTCCACCATGTCTGCATCTATGGCGTTAAACAAACCGCCAATAATATGCGTAAGCTCTATGCCGCCAGTTTTAGCTTTAATAAGCTGTTGCTCATCTTTACTTAGTTGGTTATTAAGCCGTGCCAAACGACCTGCAAGTGAGCTCACGGTGTCGCCATCATAAGCGCCCATCATCACACTCATGGCAAGGTCTTTAAGCGGCACGCTTGGCTTGGTAATAAGCGGCTGACTGGCGGTTTTGAGTGATTTAGTGACACCAATCGCATCCACAATCACATAATGCGTTTTGGCTGATGTGGCACTTGGTGTGACTTTTCTTAAATCGTCCAACTCCAGCGTGCGGGTGCCACGGCCTTTCATTTGCTCAAAGTAGTTGCGGCTTTTTACATCACGCATAAATAGCAGGCATTCTAAGGGCTTTACATCGGTGCCTGTGGCAATCATATCTACTGTGACAGCAATGCGCGGATAATAGGCATTGCGGAACTGCGACAGCACCGATTTTGGATCTTCATCACTTTTATAAGTCAGCTTTTTACAAAAGGCGTTACCTTCGCCAAATTCTTCGCGCACTATTTGAATAATGTCATCCGCATGGCTATCTGTTTTGGCAAATATCAGCGTTTTAGGGACTTCTTTACGGCCTGGGAATATCTCAGGCAATTTTTTTCTAAAAGTGCTGATGATAGTGCGAATTTGGTCGGGATTGACAATGCTCCTATCAAGTTGGGTGGCGGCATAGGTTTCATCCTCATCCTGCATTTCCCAACGTTTTTTGCGGGTGAGCTTTTCGCGACGCTCTACTTGTTGTTTCGCGGTTATTTCTGCCCCTTGCTGGGTAACTTGCGTTTCAATGGTATAGATTTCATTGCCCACGTTAACGCCATCTGCCACGGCTTTTTCATGACTGTAGTCGCTGACTACATTCTTTTTAAAAAAACCATAAGTACGGTTATCTGGTGTGGCAGTCAGGCCAATTAAACTGGCATCAAAGTAATCGAGGACTTGTAACCACAGGTTGTAGATGGAGCGGTGACATTCATCAATAAAAATATAATCAAAAAACTCAGGTGGAATCTTTTCGTTATAAACCACAGGCATCGGTTGTTTAGGCTGAATCCACTCATTGGGGTTGGTTTCTTCTGCGGCTTCGTCTAGCTCTTTATCTTTAAGAATGGCGTAAAGCCGCTGTATAGTGCAAATAGTCACCTGCGCACCTTTATCAACAAACGATGATTTGAGACGCTGCACAGTATATAGCTCAGTAAATTTGCGGTTATCGTCAAGCGGCAGATACGACATCATTTCTTGCTCAGCTTGCTCACCAAGGTTTTTGGTGTCCACCACAAATAGTATGCGCTTAGCATTTGCGTACTTGAGTAAGCGATAAATGGAGGTAATAGCGGTATAAGTTTTACCTGCACCAGTCGCCATTTGAATCAATGCACGTGGGCGGTCGGCTTTGAAAGACTCTTCTAAATTAACAATTGCCGTCTCTTGGCAATCACGTAAGCGTAACTCGCGAGCTGGCAGATGTTGTGGGTTAAGTGGTGGAATGTCTTGTAGTCTTGCACGTAAGCTTTTAGGCTGACTTATCCACTCTTTAAGTGTTTCTGGGCGGTGAAAATTAAACACTTCACGTGAGCGTGGCTTAGGATCACGCGCATCAGTAAATCGTGTGATGATGCCTGTGCTTTCATACAGAAAAGGTAATGGCTCTTTATTATTTACCCACTTGAGTTTGGCTGCGGCATAACCTTCTGTTTGTTGCTCAACAGAAGTCAGATTTTGGCCTAAGTCTTCTCGCTTGGCTTCAATGACGCCTACGGCTTTTTTATCTACAAACAATACGTAATCAGCAGGGCCAACGTCAGTTTGATATTCACGTATAGCTTGACCAACGCCAATATTGAAATCAATTTTCTTATTAGACTGCACCGACCACCCAGCATGCAACAGAAGTGCATCAATATTGTCGCGTGCCTTCTGCTCCGGATTTTGGTTATCGGTCATTATGTTTTTTATGGATTGTTAACAAATTTAACTTATTTGATTATAAATCACTTTTATGTACTATTAGCATGCAGGATGCTGAGACTAATTTGAAACAAATTATATATTTCTTTATTTTCGTTATTCTGCTCACAGTAGTAGCATCAAATATTTTAATATGCGCATTTATTCGATAATTTTGATTTGCTCCGGTATTAATATGACAGTTTATAAATTTTTACTTAAGAGTTTAATCTATAACTTTTTAATCTTCTAAACCAAGTTAATTAATATCAACCATATATTCATCTTGGTTTAGCTGGCCAAAGTAGTGCGCTGCGTGGCGCGCGAACTGGGATGTCCAAGTGAATCAATCTAGCAAACGTATTCATTTGATGCTTGATTAAGTCATTATTTTCTTTTTGGCTTAATTTTATTTTTAGCATTTTTTACCTTAACACGTGGCGTGGCGCTGCTGGTAACACTTATTTTGACTGATCCACCTGAGCCGCAGTTGCCATATGTTTCTTGTGTGGCGGTAGAAATATGTCCTAAAACATTGGCGATTTCCTTTTTGGGGTACTTGCTAAATTTCATATCACTTCCCTTTTGATGGCGAAAAGAATATGCGGATACGCTCTCAAAGCCTAGCTTTTCAGCCTTGCGCGTGATCGCCTTGGATAGCGACTCCGCGGAGCTGGCACGATACTCACCGTCATTAATGGTTGTGCCAATAGGATGATTAAGCGGTATTGTCAGTATTCGCCATTCCTGACCTCGTTCATCATTTTCTTTAAATTTGGCGCCATTAACATGGAAATTTATGCCTAACTCATCACGATAGACTCTTATCCCTCTTGCCATTTCAATAGGACGGCAACCCGTACATGCTAAAATGCGCACAGCGACGGAATGCTCGTGTTTATACATCAATTTACATATCTGAACTTGCCAGTCGTCAGGTGGTTTTTTAAGGCTTGCTTTTTTGCTATTTCTGCGTTGTTTTTTACCAGACCATTCACACGCCTCATAGAGTTTTTTATTCCTTTGTGCCTCTTCTTCTATTTGGGTAACATCAGCCCACAATAGCTCAATCGTTAAATTGTCATTTGCAACGTATGCCATTAGCATTTCTAGCGCCAAGCAAAATCTACTGGCTGCTCTATCATATAAACGTGTACGAGGAGATTCAGCTTGACCTGCCAGCTTTTCTACTTTGGTAAGATGGGCATGTCGCTGTAGATATTTTATCCTCGTCTGTGCACTCAAGTCCTTGCCATCTTTAGCACGTTTTTCTGCCCATCTTATTGCTGCTGTATTCATCTCATTTGTTTTACTCATCATCGCTTCTCCATTCGTTTTACTCATTGCGCGTCACTCTGTTCCTTGCCGGTATTTCATTGGTATTTGCCTAGCCTGCGCTAGCCAAAAACAATAAAATCCCCCCATTGTTTGCCGTTTTAAGCGCTTTTTAGCAATAATACTTCAGCAAACAATGGGTCCAAAACCAAGCAAAATCAGATCAAAAAACAGTCGGAATTTCGTTAACTTATCTTGTAAAACTGAATAGAGTTGAGCCATCTTCCGATGCCTCAACTCTATTCAGTTTTAACACATATTGCTCTTAGAACACCTGTATATCCTCTAACTCATTAACCTCACTGGGATCGTTTTGATTGAAGTTTAAGAGGTCATTATCTAGTGAATCGGCTTTAGCTTTGTTCTCCTGATTGTTTAACATTGCAAATGCTTATAATGACTTCTGAGCCGCCGCTCGTTGCTCTAAGACATTGTTATTAGCAGTGGCAAGTTCATGTATAGAAGCTTCAAGTGTTAACTGTAATGATTGAGAGGTTAAGCGCTCATTTTCTAATAGTTTTGCTGTGGCGCGTTCTATATTCAAAGCATCCGCTAATAAATGTTCATATTTTTCTCTCAATGCTTCAGTAGCATCTCTTGATTTGATAGCTGCTTCACGAGTCTCTTGAGCGCTTTGGTGTTCCACTTCCATTTTTGTCAAGGCAACCATTTCTGATTCATGAGACTGAGCTGCTTTAATCTTCAATACTTCAATTTCCATACGAAGCTTTTCTATTTCAATCTCAATTTTTGGTACTGCTTCCATTCGTAATTCGGATTTAGCTAGGGATATGCGTGCGGTCTCTGAAGTTTGTCGTTCAGTGGCTAGCTCTGTATTAAATTTAACTGCCTCAAATTCTAGTTGTTGAATGCGTCCAGTAGCGGCTGCATTTTCCGCATGCAGTGCAGACAGTTCCATGGTTTTCCTTTTTTCTTCCACTTGCGTACGCAAGTTCCAGCGCTTGAACCCAGTCATCTTTTGATGTAATGCCTCAAGCTCGACAGTGGTCCATTCCATCGTTTTGACTGTCTCGAATGGTGCGACTCCCGTCACACCAATCTCTTCATCCATAACAATTCCATCAGTTGATTTTGTGGTCTATTCTTGCTCGCTTTCCCTCACAGAATCAGCCCTCAAAAGTCACCTGCCACCCTCTTATCTGCATAAATCACTCTTGCAGATAATAGGTTTTGATCGTCAACACTTCTTGCTACATGAAATCCGTTACACAGATTTCATGCTTGGCTTTAATCGCAATAATTGGTTGGCCATTTTCCATGGTTAACCTTGTGCTTTTTTAGGATATCCAGCACCTGCTGAGGTGATAGCTTGTTGCGTTCAGCATAAGCAATGACCTGTTCCCAATATACAGTTTCTCCAGATTGTGATTGTTGCCATACAACATCAAAAGCCTCGATACTTATTTCGCCTTGATCCCAATTGGCATAATCATGATTGGAAATGGCTAACATACTATTTGCACTTGGCTGACTGGTTCGCCATGTCAGTTGTGGAATTGTTTCTGGTGAAATTGGCAATGGATTGTGATGCAGCATAAAGCCAACCCCTGACCGTTTAACCAACACCCGGTGCACTCCGTCAGTCAGTGCAAATAAGACGTTATCCATTACCCGCTTCATATCCCATATTCCACCTCCTGAGCGCCATACGCCTTCGATGTTTACACCATGCGGAAACAGTTGCGCAATTGCTACCTGTAAGGAATCAATGTCTGCACCGACTTGCCAGAAATGCACTTTGTTTGTATTCAGTTGATTTCCTTCCATTCCAAGGATTGACATTAATAGCGGCCATTTCACCTCAGGAAATGACCGAACCCCTCTAATCGCTGAAGAAAAATTGGTGTAAACAACACCGCATTCGATTGCGACTTGGCGTGAGGTTTTACCACTCAAGTGAAGTAGTGCGCGCACAAGTGCTAAATGTTCATTTGTATATTTCATTAAATACTTTCGTTAAATATTTGCTTTGTGATTATTGTAATGATAACCTTATGATTAACATGATAACTATATGATTATTGTTTTGCAAGTATTTAAATTAATAGTTTTTAGTTTTATATGAAGTTGGATTCGTATATGAGTTTCTGTTGTTATATTCAAACCTAAATTGATTGGTATAAAAGTTGATATGGAAGGGTGTGGTAGATGGTGACGTTACATAAGATTGTTGAGTTATTGAATGTTAGAAAAAATAAGATTTTGCTGATTGCAAAAACAGCATTACCTGAAAGCCAATTTCTGGCATTCAAAAAATTATTTCTAGATGAGTTCGGTATGCGTGGCTTGGAATCAGAGCTGGCAAGGGTGATCTCTGAATTACGTCAAGGTGATGATGGCATGGCTGGGAATGGGCAGGAAGATACTATGCACGAAAGGAGGTGCCATCATGATTGATCGAGTCCATAATAATTGAAATTCACCGTAAACCAGAAACGTTGCAAAACGCTATACTTGAAAGCGAATTGAGGTTAATTGAATCTTTTTTGCCAGAGTTCTTAGTATTAATGGCTGAAGAGGATGCATTAACTGTTAATTGAAATGTTAAATATGTACGATGAATTCAATAGGGGAACCTCATGCACGTAGCCTTATATGCCCGTGTTTCTACGACCAGGCAAGCCGATAATGACTTGTCGATTCCAGATCAGCTGCGCCAATTGCGAGAATGGTGCAAAGCTATCGGACATCTTGTCGTGCATGAGTACATCGAACTTGGAGCATCAGCGGTGGACGACAAGCGTCCGATTTTCCAGCAGTTAATCAATGATGCCATGCAAAAACCGCAGGCTTTTGAAGCCATTATTATTCATAGTTTAAGCAGATTCTTTAGGGATGGCATCCAGTTTGGCGTCTATGAACGCAAGCTCAAAAAGAACAAAGTCAATGTCATTTCCATCACTCAACCTACGTCAGATGATGCAGGCGGTGAGATGATGCGCCGCATCATTAACCTATTCGATGAACACCAATCCAAAGAGAATTCCAAGCACACCAGCAGAGCCATGAAAGAAAATGCTAGACAGGGTTATTACAATGGATCCAGACCCCCTTTTGGTTACCAATCAATAACGACTGAAACCTCAGGAAGCCATGGTCGTAAAAAGAAAAAATTAGAAATCAGCGCAGACGAGGCCGACATTGTTCGCATCGCGTACAATTTATATTTATTCGGCCATGAAGGCAAGCCGATGGGCCAAAAAGAAATTGGGCGCCATCTGACTGAATGTGGCATGTTGATGCGTGGCAAACCTTGGCGCGTGCAAAAAGTACATGCAGTACTATCAGACACTTTGTATATGGGTGACTACTTCTTCAATGTTATAGATTCAAAAGAAAAACAAAAGCGCGACCCCAGCGAATGGGTTAAAACCGCTATTCCAGCCATCATTGATCCTGCACAGTTTGAACAAGTACGTATAAAAAGAGAATCACGCGCTCCTAGTAAAATATCCCCCAATATACTAAATTCACCAACATTAATGACAGGCCTCATCCATTGCGGCGAATGTGGTGCCAGCATGACGCTGGCTACTGGGAAAAGTGGCCGTTACAAGTACTACAAATGTACCAGCAGGAAAAATAAAGGAAACCATGTTTGTTCTAGCGGTAATCTGCCTATGGAAAGAACAGATCGGCAAGTACTTAGTGAATTAGCAGAAAAAGTTTTTACACCAACACGTGTGCAAAACATGATGACTGCTTTACGTGAGCGTATTAGCTCTTCTAAAGATGCGCAACAAGAAAAAATCAGTGAGCTGAATCGACAACTTAAACAGATAGAAGAGCGTCAACATAGGCTATTGGACGCTATTGAAACGGGAATGATAGATCTTGATGAAACTGTACAAACTCGTTCTCAAAATCTTAAGAGCGCAAAAGAAGCGCTAATCATTGAGATTGCTAAAGTACGTCAGAATTATTCACGTCCTGTTGATCAAATAAAAGCTAGTCAAATAGACGCATTCACAAAGCATTTAAAAGCTAAATTGCTTGCAAAAGATTCAGCAATTGCAAAAAACATACTTAAGTATGTTGGTGGATAAAGTTGTCATTCATGAAAACAAGGCAACTGTGACTGGCAGCTATAGTGCATTGGCACAGGCTGCAGCAATGAAAGATGAGAAAAATAGTCACCTGAAACAGGTGCCCACTCTCATATCCGAGTGGGGTGGCTGATGGGGCTCGAACCCACGACAACAGGAATCACAA
>JBKJRF010000132.1:0-7249 GCA_046594825.1 Methylotenera sp. | reverse complement strand
CCTCATTTAAGGGAATCGTTATTTCTAATGGTTTAGCCGCATTTTTACCCGATGTTTCAGGTGCAGCTTTAATCAGGGCGGCGTATTTCATTCATCAACCTTAATATGCCTATTGCTAACCAAACTAATCAGCTTTGCTAGTTTTATTAGACAAGCCCCATACATAGGCTGCTAATACATGTATTTGTGCTGGGGTAAATTTCTCACTTTGCGCTGGCATCTGATTGGTTTTACCTTCATTGATGCGTCGAATAATAGCCGCTTCACCTGCCCCATGTAGCCAAATGTGATCGGTTAAGTTGGGTGCGCCAATATCTTGGTTTCCCTTACCTTCTGGCCCATGGCAGGCGGCACATATCGCAAACTTTTCTTTGCCTAACCCTGCGCGTCCTGAGTCATACATGCTGCCGGAAAGGCTCAGTACATAGTTAGCTACATTTTTAACATCTTCTTGATTACCTACCGCGGCTGCCATCGGCGGCATCATACCGATACGACCACCAGTAATGGTTTCCTGAATTTTTTCTGGGCTGCCACCATGCAACCAATCATGGTCAGTTAAGTTAGGAAAACCACGACTGCCACGTGCATCCGAGCCATGACATTGCGAGCAATTATTCATAAATAAGCGTTCACCAATCGCTTTAGCTTCTGAGTTGGCTGATAAGGCTTCAACTGGCATGGCAGCAAATTTTGCATAGAGAGGTGCTAATGCTTTGTTGGCATCTGCCATTTCTTTTTGATACTGGTTTTCCTGAGTCCAGCCTAATTTACCTTTGTAATTACCCAAGCCTGGGTATGCGACTAGGTAGAACAGAGCGAAAATGATCGTAATGATAAATAACCACACCCACCAACGTGGCAGTGGATTATTCATTTCTCGTAAATCTTCATCCCAGACATGACCGCTCGTGTTATCACCATTTGTGCTGATTATTTTTACTTTACTTGTAAGCCATAGTAATAATGCACAGCCGAAAATGCCAAGCAATGAAATCGCTGTGATGAAAACAGGCCAAAAATTACTCGTAAAATCACTCATTTTATTTTTCCTTATATTTTCTTTACGTTAAGTCTTCTTAACTTTGGTCATCAGTAAAAGGCAGATTAGCCGCATCTTTAAAGTCTGATGTTTTGCGATTACGCCAAACCCAGGCCATGATGCCAACAAATACGATAAAACTAGCAACAGTAGTTAATATGCGAAGTGTATTCATATCCATTTTCGTCATTCCTTATGGTTCTTTACTTAAGATGCGTGCCTAATATTTGTAGATATGCAATCATTGCGTCCAACTCAGTTTTGCCTTTTACTTCATCGGCTGCACCGGCAATTTCAGCATCTGTATATGGCACGCCTACTCTACGAAGTGCACGCAAGTGTGATGGCATGGATTCAGCATCAACAAGTGTTTCCTCTAACCAAGGATATGCAGGCATAATTGATTCAGGCACAAGGTCACGAGGATTTGTTAAGTGGATACGATGCCATTCATCGCTATATTTACCACCAACACGATGTAAGTCTGGACCAGTACGCTTACTACCCCATTGAAACGGGTGATCGTAAACAAACTCACCTGCTACAGAATAATGTCCGTAGCGTAAGGTTTCTGCGCGGAAAGGACGTATCATTTGTGAATGGCAGTTGTAGCAGCCCTCACGTGTGTAGATGTCGCGTCCAGCCAGTTGCAAAGCGGTGTAGGGCACTAAACCTTTAATCGGCTCAGTAGTGGATTTTTGGAAGAACAGCGGTACGATTTCTACAATTCCACCAAATGCTACGACTAACAGAATCAGCACTATCATTAAGTAGTTGTTGGTCTCAATCTTTTCGTGGCTAAAACCAGTATTTGTATTTTGATTAGACATAATTTCTCCTTAAGCGTGAGCAACAATTACTGGAATGTAAACATGAGCAGGTTTGCCACTAGTTGCTGTTTTAAGCACATTCCACAACATAATTACCATGCCGCTTAGATAAAGCGTACCGCCTATAAGACGTATCAAATAGTATGGATGTTTGGCTTTCACGCTTTCAACAAAGGTGTAAGTGAGTGTGCCGTCGGTATTGATAGCGCGCCACATTAAACCTTCCATCACACCTGATATCCATAATGAAGAGATATAAAGCACAATACCGACAGTTGCTAACCAAAAATGCAATTCAATCGCTTTCATGCTGTGCATTTGTTTTTGGCCGAACAGACGAGGCACCATGTAATAAAGCGCACCCATTGAAACCAAACCTACCCAACCCAAAGCGCCTGAATGCACATGGCCTATGGTCCAGTCGGTGTAATGTGAAAGTGAATTCACAGTTTTAATCGCCATCATTGGGCCTTCAAAGGTGCTCATGCCGTAGAAAGATAATGAAACAATTAGAAAGCGCAAGATTGGGTCTGTGCGTAGTTTGTGCCATGCACCTGACAGCGTCATAATCCCGTTAATCATGCCGCCCCAGCTAGGCGCTAGCAGTATCAATGAGAACACCATACCTAGAGATTGTGTCCAGTCCGGTAAAGCGGTGTAGTGTAAATGGTGAGGGCCTGCCCACATATAAGTGAAAATCAGCGCCCAGAAATGGACGATAGATAAGCTATAGGAATACACAGGCCGATTTGCCTGCTTAGGTACAAAGTAATACATAATGCCCAAGAAACCAGCAGTTAAGAAGAATCCCACAGCGTTATGGCCATACCACCATTGCACCATCGCATCTTGCACACCTGCGTAAGCAGAATAAGATTTCCAAAAGCTGGCTGGTATGGCCGCGCTATTCACAATATGCAGTAAAGCAACGGTGAGGATGAACGCACCGAAGAACCAATTGGCAACATAGATATGCTTAACTTTACGCTTGCCTATCGTGCCAAAAAACACAATGGCATAAGATATCCAAACTACCGCAATCAAAAGATCAATAGGCCATTCAAGTTCTGCATATTCTTTACCTTGTGTATAACCTAAAGGAAGGGAAATTGCCGCGGCCACAATTACAAGTTGCCATCCCCAAAAGGTAAACGCGGCTAGTTTTTTACAAAACAACTCTACTTGGCAGGTGCGTTGCACCACAAAATATGACGTAGCAAATAAGGTGCAACCACCAAAAGCAAAAATCACAGCGTTGGTATGTAGTGGTCGTAAACGGCCAAAACTTGTCCAAGGCAAACCTAGGTTAAGCTCTGGCCATACAAGTTGGGCGGCAATAATAACGCCTACCAACATGCCCACCACACCCCAAACCACGGCCATGATAGAAAATTGCCGTACAACGGAGTCGTTAAAGGTGGTTGATTGTATGTTCTGGTCTTGCATTTGGTATCCCCATATTTCTTCTTGATTAACTGCTTTATCGATAATTCTTAGTGAGTTTTACATGTGATATTTTGTCGTACAGGCCTGAAATCCAATTTGATGTACATCAATCTTCATGCAGAATGCGGTCGCCTTCTTCTTCTATATCTTCAAATTGGCCAGAATTAATGGCCCACCACAATCCACCCAAAATCAGTAATACCAGCATGACGGATAGTGGAATCAGTAAAAAAAGAATATCCATTAGATGGTTCCCATTAACGCTGAGGGTGTGCGAGACAAGCGTGCTGCATTCAGGATTACCAAGAGTGAGCTTAGCGCCATGCCAAAGCCAGCCAGCCAAGCAGGTAGTAACCCCATGGCTGCAAGAGGCACGCAGGTAGCGTTGTAGATTGCAGCCCATAGCAGGTTTTGTTTGACGATACGCATCGTCCGTTTTGCCTGCGTGATCATGTGCGGCACCATTGATAATTGACCGCCCATCACAACAAAATCAGATTGTGCTTGCGCAAGCGGCACGGCCTGACCCATGGCGATTGAAACATCCGCGCTTGCCAATACTGGCCCATCATTCAGGCCATCACCCACCATGGCTACTTTGTGGCCTTGTTGCTGTAAAGTTTGAATGTGTGCAAGTTTATCTTGCGGTGTACAGTTACCGCGGACATGCTGGATGCCGACAATGTTGGCGATACGTTCAACTGATTGCAGCCGGTCTCCAGATAACACTTCGACTTGAATTCCACTTGCCAGCAGGCTTTGAACAGTAGAAATTGCCTCTGGTTTAACAGCCTCTATGATTTCAAAACTTGCTAACCAGCCATGTTCAGAAACTAGATACACCTTTAAGCCATCCCCTAAACCATCTCCAGTTGAATGGCTTAAATATCTATTTCCCAGACCGCAGAATTGTGCGGAGCCAAGTTTTAAGCTGCCAAATATGGAGTCTGCTTGTAGACCAAACCCTGAAACCTCCTGGACATTATTAATTTCATAATTTTCTTTAGGGTTATTTACCTTGCTACTTGCCTCAACCAAAGCACGTGAGGCGGGATGCAAGGAATATTGAGCAAGTTCTGTAGCAATTTGCAATGCTTTTAATTCGCTATATTTTGCATCTGAGAAAATATTACCTATCTTCATTTTGTCATGGGTGAGTGTGCCAGTCTTATCGAACACGATAATATCTATGCTGGTCAGTGCTTCTAATGCCTGCATCCTTCGAACTAACACGCCACTACGGGCTAACGCGCCTGATACAGTGAGCATGGCAGCTGGCGTTGCTAGAGACAGTGCACAAGGACATGTCACAATAAGTACGGCGACAGCTGCCATCAAAGCGCGGCTTTGGTCGGTATGCCACAAAATGGCGGCCGAACCCGCTGCAGCTAACAATACTGCTAGCAAAAACGGGCGTGCAATACGGTCTGCTAATAACGCTAATCTAGGTTTATCAACCGCTACGCGCTCCATTAATGCTACGATTTGAGCATAACGGGTGGATTGTCCTATCTTGTCCACTCGCACTTGTACTGTGGCAGAAAGGTTATGGCTACCAGCAATGACTTCAGCGCCAGTTGCTTTACTTACAGGGCGCGACTCCCCAGTGAGCAAGGCTTCATCTGCACTAGTACTACCTGAAGTGATCGTACCATCGACGGGAAATGTTTCACCTGGAAATACCCGCACCATATCGCCAACAACCAGTCGACGAGCTGCAATACGTTCAATGCTACCGTCTTCTTTAATGCATTCGACACTATTTGGTAAACGCCGCATCAGTGCATCTAAAGCACCGGCAGTGCGGTCATGCAAGCGTAATTCTATCCAGCGACCTGTCAGTAAAAAGAATACAAACATCGTCAGGGAGTCAAAATAAACTTCGTGCCCCCACCAGCCTGAAGGCTCGAAAGTCGCGGCTGTACTGACAGAAAATGTGATTAGAATGCCGAGTGTTACTGGCATGTCCATACTGATTTGAAGTTGTTTTAGATCATTGAGTGCATTTTTAAAAAACGGGCCACAAGAGAACAGGATGATTGGCAAAGTTAATATCCAAGATGCCCAGCGCAATAAGTTCAGCATATCTGAAGTCATCTCACCTGGGATTGCGATATAAAGTGGATACGCATACATCATGACCTGCATCATGCAGAATCCAGCCACTAACAAGCGCCAAAGTGCTAACCGTTGATTTTTGCGACGTGTATCTTGCATAAATGCGTCTGCTGCCGGCATAACACTATAGCCAGCTTTGCTGACTGCACTCATCCAGTCAGATGGTTTAGTCGTATCGGCAGACCATACCAAGCGAGCCCGCCCACTCGCTGCGTTTACCGTTGTACTTATTACGCCAGGGACTGATTTCAATGCTTTTTCTACATTGAGTGCACAAGCACCACAGTGCATGCCTTCAATTGCTAAACGTGATTCCCATTCTTGTGTTTTGTTGCCATGTGCTTGGCTAAAGCTAGTCCATTCAGCCGGTTCGTCTAAGCCAAGCCAAGCGTTAGTGTCTGACTGAATACCAGTAGGGACAGCTTTTGAATGTAATAAAATGATATCGGGCACATTACAAGGTTACCCATTCAATGACGTTCAATTATTGATATAAATCAATAGTTATCTTAATGACTTAATTTTGGGTATCCAATTTACGTGATTGATTTTATATTTTGTTTAATGGATGATAAAACGAGTTGTATGATTGATTTAGAAATTTAAGTAATTTCATTTCCCGTTAGCTGACAGTCACGAGCCTACACTTCCGGCCTTAAGCAGACATACAAAACTTTTAAAGTTTATTAAATTCTTCAATGATTCTGAGATTTTTAAATCTAGTTTGTATAAATTAATTGAGGGATTTAGCCTTATTGACCATTATCAATTATGTGTATACAAGCTATAGGTTATGACGTATACGTGAATAAACCGCTTTTTAAAGTAGGTGAATACCAAACTATATGCTTGGCATGATTGAATAAACTTGCACACCATTACAAATGTAAAGTACCTAAATTAAATATAATTTACACATAAATAATTTGTTCACAAACTAATTTAAGAGTATGGTTTACATTGGTAAGAATTTGTTACGGATTGTTACTAATGTAATGCCAGTAATTAAAACTACTCTAAAAAATTAGGAGATGGGAAATGACTAAAGCAGAAATATTTAAAAATAGCTTTGCGGCAATGATTCACCAAGTAGGGAAAGTGTTATGTGTAAGTGCTGTAGCAGTTGTTATGACATTAATGGTAGCAAAACCAGCGATGGCCGAAGAGTCTTTGTATGCACGTTTAGGTGGTACTTATAATATTGCATCAACAGTCGATTATTTGGTCGAAATGATTTACATTAACAAGGGTTTAAATGCAAATCCATCACTTAAAGCGGTTCATGATAATCCAGCCAGTAAAGCGGGATTTAAAGTCATGTTGACTAACTGGGTAGTGCAAGAAACAGGCGGCCCAAAACTGTATATGCCAGATCAGTTTGGCCGTGGAAAATCTATGAAAAATAGCCACCCACACTTAAATATCAGTAATCGTGAGTTTGATATTATTAAAACATTGGCTTTGGCAACGTTCTATCAATTTAACGTTGGTAACCACGAAATTGACCAATTGATGGATGACTTAGAAACTTATCGTAAAGTGATTGTGACTAGAAAAGGTGAAGCAGACTTTACTTCAAGATTAAAACGAGATGGTGTTGAATACGTTAAGTAAACATTAAAAATTAAGGCCAGCGTTAAAAGTTGGCCTAATTTTTTAGACACTTTGAATATAATTAATAAAAAAATTCAATAACGTTAGTGTTTATTTTTTATCGCCTGACATCGTATCTACTAAGCGATGCAATGCATCTGTAAGTTGTTTGAATTCTTCAATGCCCAACCCAGTTTTGCAAGCAACACCTTGTTGTACT
>JBKJRF010000093.1:0-4724 GCA_046594825.1 Methylotenera sp. | reverse complement strand
GTAATGGGTCTGGCGTCAGCGTAGAGGCATTATCACGATAAAGCTTAACTAGTGCCTCAATTAAGCGTTTTGCATCTGCATGTTTGGCCGCGTAATCATCAGCTTCAAATTCATTTTTACGCGAGTAGCTAGCCATAATTGGACGTAGCAAAAATAGAAATACTGGGGAAACTAATAAAAATAGTATCAATGCCATGTAGTTGCTTGCAGTTGTAACGCCTAGGCCTGAGTAAAACCAGGGTTGATTAATTAACCAGCCGAGTAAGGCCAATCCTAAGAAGCTGACTAAAAACATTAGTGCAATGCGTTTAATCACATGATGATGTTTAAAGTGACCGAGCTCATGAGCTAATACGGCTTCAATTTCATCAGCGTTCAGTCTTTCAAGTAAGGTATCAAAAAATACCACGCGTTTAGAGGCACCAAAGCCTGTAAAGTAGGCATTGCCGTGGCTGCTACGCGCTGATCCATCCATAACGAAAAGACCTTGTGATTTAAACCCACATTTTGTGAGCAATGTTTCAATGCGTTGTTTCAGGTTTGCATCTTGTAATGGCGAAAACTTGTTGAATAATGGTGCGATAAAGGTAGGATATACCGCTAACATAATTAAATTGAAAGCACTCCACACTATCCATAAATATAACCACCAGTAATGGCCAGCGCCTTGCATCAGCCATAAAGCAGCAAACAAAATAGGTGCACCTAAAGCGATACCCACAATGCTGTGTTTAACGAGATCACTGAAAAACATAGCCGGTGTCATTTTATTAAAGCCGAACTTCTCATCTACAACAAACGTTTTATAGTATTCAAAAGGTAAGTCAATCACGCTGCTGACTAACATGGCGCTACAAATAACCAGTGCACCACGAATAATTGCTTGATTAGGCATTATATTACGCCAGATATCATCAATCAGTTGCAAGCCGCCACCCAGTGTTAATGCAGCAAGTAAAAGCGCTTGTATTACTGCTTCAATAATGACTAATTTGCTTTTAGCCGCCGTGTAATCCGCTGCTTTTTGATGGGCGTCTAAAGCTATGCTGTCATTAAATGCAGTAGGTACTTGGTTACGATGCGATTGGACATAAGAAATATGCCTACGCCCTAGCCAAATACGTATCAAAGTGGTCGCAGATAGCAGTGTAATAAAGATAATTGTAAGAGTTGAAGCCATAATTTATTTTTTTTGAAAAATTTGAATTAAGTTAATATTCACATTGTGAAGCATTTTATAGGTGTTAGTTCACCAAGTTTGCTTATAACCTTAATTATAATGGAAATCATGATGGCAGCTTTAGGCGATACGAGTACTAGTAGCAACAATAACAATAATCTTAGTGGTACCAATCAAAATAATTTAATCTGGCTAGATATGGAAATGAGTGGTTTATTGCCCGACTCTGATCGTATTTTAGAGCTTGCCGTAGTGGTGACAGATGCTGATTTAAATGTGCTAGGGGAGTCGCCTGTTTTTGTGATTCATCAAAGTGATGAAGTGTTAGATGGCATGGATGCATGGAACAAAGGTGCGCATGGTCGTTCAGGTTTGATTGGTAAAGTGAAGGCATCAACTTTAGATGAAGCAGACGCCACTTTGCAAATGATAGCCTTTCTAAAGCAGTTTGTTCCTGCAGGTAAATCGCCCATGTGTGGCAACTCAATCTGCCAAGACCGACGTTTTATGGCACGTTACATGCCAGATTTGGAAAGTTATTTTCATTACCGAAACTTAGATGTCAGTGTATTTAAAGAACTGGCGCGTCGCTGGAAGACAGACATTTATTCAGGCTTTAAGAAAGCTAGTAAGCATGAAGCACTGGCAGATATTTATGAGTCTATAAATGAGCTTAAATATTATCGCGAGCACTTTATAGTTAAGTAATTTTGTAAGGCAGTTCAGGAAAAAAAGAGGGCGTCTAAGAAGACGCCCTTGAGGGAGGAGAAACTGGCTTTGGAGAAGCTTAATTATATAAAAGCATTTACCATGCCAAGTTTATAACTCTCACTAAGTTCTATATTTCACTACATTTATTACATCAAACATTACGTTTCTTCTTGATATAAATCTTGATATAAAGCCAAGTATTCCAGCGCACTTTTATCCCAACTTAAATTTTGTGACATGCCATTTTTTTGAATTTGGCGCCATGTTTTGGGGTCATTATTAAATACTTCTAAAGCACGTGTAATAGATGCCAGTAGCGCTTCTGCCGTGGCTTCGACCATTACAAAACCGTTTGCAGTTTTATCTTTGACAGTTCCAGTATTCGTATTAATCACCGAGTCTGCAAGTCCGCCTGTGGCGTTCACAATTGGTGGTGTCCCGTAAGCTAAACCATACAGTTGGTTGAGTCCGCATGGTTCAAAACGTGAAGGCATGATAAACATGTCACATCCAGCCATAATTTGATGTGAAAGCGGCTCGTTATAGCCAATATTCACACTTACGCGGTCAGGATTCTGCTCAGCAATGGCTTTAAATGCGCTTTCTAATGTGTTTTCACCACTACCTAATAAAGCTAATTGGCAGCCAGTATCCAGTAAATGTTGCATATTAGGTAGCAACAAATCCAAACCTTTTTGATGGGTAAGACGACTTACGACGCCCAATAATGGTGCGTTTGCATCATTATTAAGCCCTAATTTTTGTTGCAAAGCTTTTTTAACTTGTTTCTTCCCGGCAACTTTAGTAGCGCTGTAAGTTTTGATTAGATGTGGATCTGTCTCTGGATTCCATTCATCAATTTCAATCCCATTTAAAATTCCTTTAATCTCCTTGCCACGAGTTTTTAGCAAACCTTCTAGGCCAAAACCAAATTCTGTAGTTTGAATTTCTTCTGCATAGCTAGGACTTACGGTACAGATGGCGTCGGCATAATAAATACCAGCTTTCAGGAAAGATAGTTGACCATAGTATTCAAAGCCTTCCATGGTAAAGTTTGCAGCAGGTAACCCTAGAGATGCTACCCAATCTGGTGAATAGCAACCTTGAAACGCCATATTGTGTAGGCTGATGATGGATTTACTTTCCGTATCTTCAAGCAACTTCATATAGGCGGGTGTTAAGCCAGTTTGCCAGTCGTTGCAATGTACAATATCTGGGTGCCAATCCGTGAGTGGCGTTTGATCACCACTTAATGTAGCCGCTACTTTAGATAACACGCCAAATCGCACAGGATTGTCTGGCCATTCTTGCCCGCTTGTATCTGAGTACGGTCCACCATCTCGCTCGTAAAGGCTTGCTGATTTAATCACCATGACTTTTACTTGGGTGTCTTTAATGGTACCTAGCATTAGTTCAGCTTGTTCAATGACAGGTAAATTGCTCAGTGACGCGATAGGCTGTAGATTGGATAGTTGATTCAATACGGTTGGATAACCTGGCATCAATATGCGAATATCTACCCCTAAACTTTGTAAAGCGGAAGGTAGCGAACCGCTTACATCAGCTAAACCACCTGTTTTGATAAGCGGAAACACTTCTGAACTAACAAATAACACTTTTTTAGAAAATGGCTCTTTCATTGTAAATATTGCTTCCAAATACATCACTTTCTCGTTAGAGTTGTGGTGGTTTAATGAATAAAAGAATGTAATTTTACTATACGAACGTGACGATATGATTGATGTGATATGAATAGCGCATTTAATTTTACTGGCGTCCTAGCCGTTGGCTCAGGCGCTGCTTTAGGCGCATGGATGCGTTGGTGGCTAGGCTTGATGCTTAATTCTACATTACCAGCGTTACCATTGGGTACATTAGCAGCAAATCTAGTAGGTGGTTATTTGATGGGTTTGTTTATGGGAATATTTGCGTTGACCTCTACTTTCCCTCCAGAAGTTAGACTTTTTGTGATGACTGGTTTTCTTGGCGGGTTAACCACTTTCTCAACTTTTTCTGCTGAAGCTGTTACTTTGCTTGCACGCGGACAATATGGCTGGGTGACCATGCATATATTAGTCCATGTATTAGGTTCGTTAGCAATGACTGGCATGGGCATTGTTACAGTACAGTTAATACGAGGTTAATATGATGCAAGGAACTTACCTGAAGTTATTTGTACCAGAAGAATTACGTCTTCATAGCGCTTTATTGTACGAATGGATTTTAAAACAAGCTGAAGCAATCGGAATCCCCGGAGGTTCTGCTGTCCGAGCCATGGCTGGATTCGGTCGTCATGGACGCCTGCATGAACAACACTTCTTTGAGTTGGCTGGTCAGTTGCCTATCATACTCGAATTTTTTGCTACAGAAGAAACCATTAACCAGTTGTTGGAATTGCTAAAGGCTGAGAATAGTTCCTTGTTTTACATTAAATTTAATGCTGAAGCTGGCCAAACTTAAGTCTATTTCAGATTGTGCTAATAGCTATTTTTTGTGAGAAATAGTTCTCAGTCAATTATGCTTTGTTGGTGTTATTTTAAAATGTGTAATTTGTATCATTCAAATACAAAAAAAGTACCTAGCTAGCAGTATTTAAGCTATTTATTCTGTGTTTCCACCATCACTAAAGGTTCAGCGTTAGCATCCTCTTTAGCTTTTTGCTGCCAAGCGGCAGCTTTGCGAGGCCCACTAGGTTTAGCTACTTCAACAGAAGTGACTGCTTTAGGTGCTACGCCTGCTTTAGTTTCTACCAATTGCAAACCTACTGAAGCTAAATCAACTGGCTTAGACTCAGCTTTTTGTTTACGCGGACGCGCAGGGCGTTTGTTTTCAG
>JBKJRF010000210.1:0-2655 GCA_046594825.1 Methylotenera sp. | reverse complement strand
TTTTACCCATGTGGCTGGCACTTCGTATCTGAGCCAGTCTTTGGTGCGGCCTAAAATCTGCACATGTTCTGGCTTTAGACCAACCTCCTCCATCAACTCACGGTACATGGCCTGCTCAGGGCTTTCGCCATGATTAATACCACCTTGCGGAAACTGCCAGGCGTGCTCGCGGATACGCTTACCCCAAAATACCTGATTGTTAGCATTACAAATAATAATGCCAACATTCGGGCGAAACCCGTCACGATCTAACATAGCGTTTTACTGCCTTAATAATTTAGTGCAATTTTTTCATATTTCACGCATTATTGAAAGCTACCATTTGAGTTTAAAGTGCATTTGTATGAATAAAATAGCAAATAACCCGCTGAAAAGTAATCACTTTATTGCATTATTGCTAGCTAGCTTAATTAGCGTAGCTTGTAGCGCGACCAGTAAAATATCTAATCATCACTTTGCCTACATCACAAATCAAGGTGACAACACTGTGTCGGTCATCGACACCTCGACAAATAAAGTGATTAAATCAATTTCTGTAGGTAAAGCGCCAGTAGGCGTAGCGGTTTCCACACAATTACAACGGGCTTATATTACCAATGTAGAGAGCCAAGATATCAGTATCATCAATACACAAAGTAATGAGGTTATAGAAACCCTTAAAATTAAAAGTTCGCCAGTGGGCGTGGCATTATCACCCGATAGCAAAACCCTCTATGTAGCCGATTGGTTTGACAATCAAGTGTTAGCCATTAGCACAAAGGCCAAACACACTACTCGTACTGTTAAAATTGGCGAAGCACCAGCTGGGTTGGTTGTCAGTCCAGATAACCAATGGCTCTATGTGGCAAATCGCGATAGTAATGACATTGCAGTGATCAATACAAATACACTTGCGATTCAAAAACGCATCGCTGTAGGCAAACATCCCTATGGCATTGCACTGAGCAAAAGTGGATTATGGCTAGTTAGTGTAAATGTACAAAATGACTCTATCAGCCTGATTAATACCCAAACAAATGAGCAGCAACGTATAAAAGTAGGTTTTCATCCTTACTGCGCAGCAATCAGCGACGACGAAAAAACATTGTATGTGACTAATAATCAAGATGACAGTATCACAGCGATTGATATTGCTACACAAAAGATACTTAAAACGATAGAAATTGGCAGTACGCCTGAAGGCATCAACATAGATGGTCCTAACAACCGTGCCTATGTTGCAAATTGGGGTAGCAACAACGTTAGCGTGATAGATACCCACACTAATAAATTATTAACCACTATCAAAACAGGCGACAAGAGCCGAGCGTTCGGAGCGTTTATTCTAGGTCGCTAATGCCTAAATTGCGAACCCAATCATGTCAACCAAGCACCTACTCTATCGTTAACACAAATACAAACAGCCATACATTTAATAAAACTGATTCTAATTTCTTTAGGTTCTCATTTATAATATGTCGTTGTTTTTGAATAAATCCTCTCATTTGAGAGTCACGGAGAAAGTAAAAATGAAAAAGATTTTAGCGTTACTCGCACTTAGTCTTGTTGCTACAACCGCTGCAGCGCATGGCCCTACACCACAAAAAGTTGAAAAAAGCATCACCATCAAAGCTGATCCTGCAAAAGTTTGGGCATTAGTAAAAGATTTTGGCAATATGCAAAAATGGCATCCAGCAGTAGTAACGGATAAAGTGACACAAAAGAAAGATGAAAATGGCGATATGGCCACATACAGAGCCCTTGCACTTAAAGGCGGCGGCGTAATCAATGAGAAATTACGCAGCGTTGATGAAGCAGGCATGAAACTTAAATATGAAATCGTTGATAGCCCATTACCACTGACAGACTACAACTCAACCATCACCGTTGCTAAAGGTGAGGCCGCTGGTGAAACTACGGTTACTTGGGTAGGTCGTTTTTACCGCCTATATAAACTGAACCCACCAATTCCTGCAGGACAAGATGATGCAACTGCAGTAGCTTCTGTAACTGGTATTTATGACGCTGGTTTAGCAAACTTGAAAAAGGTAGCAGAAAGTTCAAAGTAACTAACCGCGAAGAGGTGACAAAATGGTCACTTAAGAAGTTTTTAAGTGACCTGTTTTGACAATTTTTAGCGGTGTAATATCTAAAAAGCTCATTGTTGAGTGATTTAAAAAAGCGAAACTTTATGTTTCGCTTTTTTATTGCTACTTTGGGTATCAGTTTTAAATTAACGCCTTTAACTAAAGGCATCACATCATTGAAGCAGCTAAATCAAGAGCAACCTCACCGCAACCCTTTATTTTACTTGAGTTAATTATGGCTCAAACGCAAGTGGTGGTAACCATTAAAAGCACGGTCCTAATGAAATATTGTAGAGTTAAAAGACTACATTAACGAATAGACTAATTAACTTTACTTCATTTCATCAATACCCTACTAAGACTATTAACTTGGCACAACCATTGCTACCATCTATTCAACACTGCAATAAATCATACAGTGTGTGAACACTTAATTTTTTACATAAAGGAAATAAAATGATGATGAAACAAGTACAAAAAGGTTTCACCCTAATTGAGTTGATGATTGTAGTTGCAATTATCGGTATTTTGGCTGCAGTTGCATTGCCACAATACAAAAGCTACACCCAGAAGGCTGCAAATAAAGCAT
>JBKJRF010000146.1:0-14638 GCA_046594825.1 Methylotenera sp. | reverse complement strand
CATACATCTACGCAATCAGTAAATTTACATTGAATGCAGTTTTCGGTAACGACATAAGTCATGTTTTGTTCCTCTAAAGCTTTAAAAGCTAAAACGTTATTTTAATTGATTTTTCTTATGATTAAAACGTACTAGTAACTGAAATTAATGAACCAGCTAAATAATCATGCCTGCGCCAACAGTGTTATTGGTACTTTCATCAATGACTATAAATGCACCAGTAGCACGATTGATTTCATAACTATCCACCATCAGTGGTTGAGCTAGTTTGAATGTTATACGGGCAATATCGTTCATTTTTAGATCAGTGGTGGCCTGTTGTTCTAGCGTGTTCACATCAATCTTATATTGAATACTGCCAACTTTGGCTTTAGATTCGCGGGTGGTATGGCGCACAACATAAGTGCGTGCCGTAGACATTGGCGTTTCAGATAACCAGCATACAAAAGCATCGATCTGTTTAACAGGTTCATTTGCTTCACTAGATTTAACAATCATATCACCACGGGAAGTATCGATCTCATCTTCTAAAAGCAGTGTAATGCTTTGCTCTGTAGTTGCAGATTGTAAGTTATCTTCACCTAATTGAATTGCTTTTACTTTAGATTTGTAACCATTTGGTAGTACAGTCACCGCATCACCAACGGCAATCTCGCCTGATTCAATGCGGCCCATAAATCCACGGAAATCATGTAATTCTGGGTTGTCAGACGCATGCGGCCTGCAGACAAATTGCACAGGGAAGCGGAAAGGCTCGTTATGTTCACAATGTGCAGAAGGCGCAGCTTCTAGCATCTCAATCATTGTGTCGCCTGTGTACCAAGGCATATTATCTAGCCTATCCACAAGCATATCGCCATTCAATGCAGACAACGGAATAAAACTGATATCATTGCCGGCAGCACTTTTGCTTTGGGCTAAGCCAATTTCATTAGCAAACGCTAAGTAGTCAGCACATATTTTGTCGTAAATAGCTTGATCATAATTGACTAAGTCCATTTTATTAACAGCCACGACAATATGCGGAATACCGACAAGATGCGCCAGATAAGAATGACGGCGTGTTTGCGTTAATACACCTTTGCGTGCATCAATCAAAATAATCGCCAAGTTAGCTGTTGATGCAGCTGTCACCATATTGCGTGTGTATTGCTCATGGCCAGGGGCATCTGCGATGATGTATTTACGCGTACCGGTACTGAAATAGCGATAAGCAACATCAATGGTAATGCCTTGCTCGCGTTCTGCTTGAAGGCCATCAGTTAATAGAGATAAGTCTACCGCAGTTAACCCTCGTTTTTCTGAGGTGCGCGCCATTTGGGTGAGCGTGTCAGCCAAGATGGTTTTTGTATCAAACAGCAGGCGGCCAATAAGTGTGCTTTTTCCATCATCTACGCTACCGCAGGTCATAAAGCGGAGTAGAGAGTCGTTGTGTTTGTGGTTCACGTTGTTATTTGCAGTGCTCATTAAAAGTAACCTTCTTTTTTGCGTTGTTCCATACTTGCATCAGAAGTTTGGTCATCCAAACGGGTTGCACCGCGCTCGGTAATAGTGGTAGTGGCAGTTTCTAATACGATTTTAGCAATTGTATCTGCATCGCTAATCACCGGTGCTGTGCAGGTGATGTCGCCGACTGTTCTAAAACGCACTTGCATATCGATGATATCTTCGCCTGGTTTTGCTGGCGTAATATCCGTGACTGGCATAATCGCGCCACCACGCATAACGATAGGACGATTGTGTGCAAAGTAGATGCTAGGTAAGCCTAAATTCTCACGTTCGATATATTGCCAAACATCCATTTCTGTCCAATTAGAAATAGGGAAGGCACGAATATTTTCACCTTTGTGCGAACGTGCGTTATATAAATTCCACAATTCAGGGCGTTGATTTTTCGGGTCCCATTGGCCAAACTCATCACGGAAACTCATGATACGTTCCTTAGCTCGCGCTTTTTCTTCATCGCGACGTGCGCCGCCGATACAGCAGTCAAAACCAAACTCTTCAATGGCTTCCAGTAAGGTGACAGATTGATGTTTATTGCGAGATTCATCTGGTGTTTTAAGCACAACAGTGCCACGCTTCATAGAGTCTTCAACACTACGTACAATCAAGCGCTCACCTAATTCAGCGGCACGTTGATCACGGAAATCAATCACTTCCTGATAATTGTGACCAGTATCTATATGCATCAATGGAAACGGGAATTTACCTGGACGGAAAGCTTTCTCAGCTAAACGTAAGATACAGAGAGAGTCTTTACCGCCTGAAAATAGTAATACTGGATTAGAACATTGCCCTGCAACTTCGCGCAATATGTAAATAGCTTCTGATTCGAGCCAATCCAAATGTGATAAAGGCTGGCGTGATAAAGGTTGTTTAGTTGTCATATTTTTAGGATTAAAATCAATTTAGGTACTGCTTACGTAATATTTTACGTATTTTTGGATTACTTAACGTGAAGACCGCATTCTTTGTTGAGTGGATCTTCCCACCACCATCTGCCAGCACGCACATCTTCACCAACAGCAATAGCACGAGTACAAGGTGCGCAGCCGATGCTAGGATAAAACTGGTCATGTAGTTTGTTATAAGGCACATCGAACATGCGAATATAGGCCCATACTTCTTGCTCGGTCCAATCACTTAGCGGATTGAATTTCTCTAGTTTATTACCTTCATCAAACTCACGGAAAGCCAAGTCAGTACGGGTGCTTGATTGCTCAGCACGCATGCCCGTGACCCAGGCTTTTTTGCCTTTAAGTGCGCGTTGTAGCGGCTCAACTTTGCGCATATGGCAACAAGCTTTACGTAGCTCTATACTCTCGTAGAATGCATTGATACCTTTAGCCCTAACGTATGTTTCCACCGCTTCAGCTTGCGGAAAGAATATTTTAAGTTTGGTGTTATATTTTTGTTCGGTTTCGGCGATTAAATCGTAAGTTTCAGTTGGCAAGCGGCCAGTATCTAATGAAAAAATCTCAATGGCTAAGTGCTCGCGTTGAATAATATCTGTAAGTACCATGTCTTCAGCACCCATGCTATTAGCAAAGGTGATTTCATGATTACTACCAAACTCTGCAACAGCTTCTTTTAACATTGCTATTACATTGCTATGTTTTTGCGTCACAGAAGCGCGCAGCGCATCTGTGAGTGTAGGCGATGTTGCTGGATTATTTGCCGGAGGGCGTAGCATTGAGACTTCACCAGACATTAAGATATCCTGTTGTAACGTGCAAAGGCTGGACGAGCTTCATCCACTGCGCCTTGATAAGGTGCAGTAAAATCATTCAAGCTTGCTAAAGCATCTTCAGCGCTTCTGTCTGCACGAATAATATAGCTATCAAAGCCACTGCGTTTAAGAAAAAACAATTGATCGCGTAGCACATCGCCAAAAGCACGCAACTCATTTTTATAACCGTAACGAGTACGCAATAATGTACTGAGTGAAAAAATCCTGCCATCAGCAAAACGCTCTACATGCACCGCAATAATTGGTAGGGAGTTGATATCGCTTTTGTTATTTTGCAAGTCTTCAATTAACTCTTCTAGCACTTCATGGGTATCAATCCATACGCCAACTTCTTTTGCAGAAATTCTTGCTTGGAGTTCAGCTTTTCGGGCAATAAATACATTCAACGGTACAATTACTTTGCCTGATGCAGGAATTTCTGTAGTTGCGACTTGCTCATCAGTGACAGTTTTCTCGCCAGTGAGCTTGAATAACACTACTTTACCAGCTTGTTTACGTGCTTCAACTTGGCTTGCAGGTAATGTCACGCAAGTCCAGTCGTTGTCGACAATGCTTGCAGTACCATTATTTAATTTGATTAAGTTGCTCATGCAGCAAGCTCCTCTTTTGCGTAGACATGTGCTTTGAATGGCGCAACACCTAAACGGCGTACAGTATCAATAAAGCGTTCTTCATCAGTGCGTTCTTGAAGGTAAACATCAATGAGCTTTTGCACGACGGCTGGCATTTCCTCAGCTGAGAATGAAGGTCCAATCACGCTACCAATGCTGGCATCATTGCCTTGCTTACCACCAATAGACACTTGATACCATTCAGAACCATCTTTATCCACACCCAATATGCCGATATGACCCACATGATGATGACCGCAAGCATTCATACAACCTGAAATATTTAGCTCAATTTCACCAATGTCATGCAAGTAATCCAAATTGTCGAACTGCATTTGAATCGCTTCTGCAATGGGGATGCTTTTTGCATTAGCTAATGAACAAAAGTCACCGCCTGGGCAGCAAATAATATCGGTTAGTAAACCAATATTTGGAGTAGCTAAACCATTAGCACGGGCTTTTTCCCATACTGCAAATAAATCGCTTAATTTCACGTCGGCTAGAATCAAATTCTGCTCATGTGACACACGTAATTCGCCAAAACTATATTGTTCTGCTAAATCAGCTACTACATGCATTTGCTCGCTGCTAGCATCGCCTGGCGCTTTGCCATGTGGCTTAAGCGATAGCGTGACCGCACGGTAACCAGGGTTTTTGTGTGCATGTAGGCTACGTTTGGCCCATGCAGCAAATGCTGGGTTGCTGGCAATAGCCACATCAAAACTGGCATTATGTGCTGGTAGCGTTTCATATGGCATTGCATCGAATTGTTTTGCTATGCGCGCTAGTTCAGTATCAGGAATGGTATTTGGCATATCTTTTAGATGTAGCCATTCAGCTTCTACTTGCCTGCTAAACTCTTCAATACCAAGGGCTTTCACCAAGATTTTGATACGTGCTTTATATGCATTGTCGCGACGACCATGCAGATTGTAGACGCGGATAATCGCTTCACAATAGGTGAGGGCGTGTTGCCATTCAAGATGTTCACGAATCACTGAGCCTAGTATAGGCGTACGGCCTAAACCGCCACCTACCCAAACTTTAATCGCTACTTTGTTGGCATCATCAAGGTAAAACTCCATACCAATGTCGTGCGTTTGCACAACTGCGCGATCTTCTTTAGTGCCAGAAACGGCAATCTTAAATTTGCGTGGTAATAGTGCAAATTCCGGATGGAAAGTACTCCATTGACGCATTACTTCGGCCATTGCACGCGGGTCAATAACCTCATCTGGCGCGACGCCGGCAAATTGATCTGTAGTGATATTGCGGATGCAATTACCTGAAGTTTGAATGGCATGCATTTCAACTGTAGCGAGCTCAGCTAAAATATCAGGCACATCTTCCAGTTTAGGCCAGTTGAGTTGCAAGTTTTGACGTGTACTAAAGTGGCCGTAACCACGATCATATCGTTGAGCGATATCACCTAATTTATGTAATTGTTTGCTTGATAGCATGCCGTAAGGCACAGCGATACGTAGCATTGGCGCATGGCGTTGAATGTACAGGCCATTTTGCAAACGCAATGGGCGGAACTCTTCTTCGGTCAGTTCACCAGCTAAATAGCGGCGTGTTTGGTCGCGATACTGTGCGACTCGTTCGGCTACTAATCGTTGGTCAATTTCGTCGTATTTATACATAGTTCTTTATCTAAACTCTTTTATTTAAGCTACTTTATTCTAATTTTAATTTTTCTAACATCTTGCATTTTTAACAATTAACGTTTTACGTCAATAACTTGATATTTTAATTGAAAACCAACTTAAAGCCCACAAAAATCAGTATTAAAGCCAGGGCAATGCGTACCCAATGTTCAGCGATTTTCGCACTTAAATGGCTACCTATCCAAATTCCTGGGATAGAACCTATCAAAAGAATACCCAATAACTTGTAATCTACAGTGCCAAGGCTTGCATGCCCTAATCCTGCTAAGAGGGTTAGGGGAACTGCATGTGCAACGTCAGATCCAACAATAGTGGTAATTTCTCGTTTAGGATAAATAATCAATAACGCAGTTACACCTAGCGCACCTGCGCCTACTGATGTAAGCGTGACTAAAAAGCCCAAAACTAGACCTAGAGCTATCGTTAAGTATGGTGTCCACTGCGCGTTGATTAAATGCTCTCTCTTTGAGAATGCCGCTAATTGATTGCGGAACAGCACCGAAATTGATGTGACAATAAGTGCAATGCCCAACCAAAATTTAATATTACTCACAGCCGCATCAGACGCAATATTTAGATGTCTTAAATATAGTGTGGTCAGTACCGATGCAGGTAAGCTGCCATAAGCTAATAAGCGTACTAATTTCCAGTCAATATTGCCGAGCTTGCCGTGCGCAAAAATGCCCACGGACTTTGTTACAGAGGCATAAAGTAAGTCCGTGCCCACAGCAAAGGCTGGCTTGATATGAAAAAATAACACTAAAATTGGCGTCATTAAAGAGCCGCCGCCTACGCCAGTTAAGCCCACTAGTAGTCCGACCAAAAAGCCAGCAAATATATAACCAAATTCCATATGGAGTATTCGTCATTAAACGTTAAATTACGGGAGGTGGCACTATATCAGCAAATAATAAATTATTTTAGAATATGTTATTCTATATTTATTTGATTTGGTTATATAAGGCCAGTGATAGTGTGAAGATAACAAATCTATATGACATTAAAGTGAGTATGCGATGAAACTACACCAGTTACGTTATTTAAATGAAGTTGCACGCCAAGGTTTGAGTATTACCAATGCGGCGGATGCTTTATATACTTCACAGCCAGGGGTGAGTAAGCAAATTCAATTGTTTGAAGATGAGTTAGGGCTGCAGGTTTTTCAGCGAAATGGCAAGCGCCTTACTGGTATTACTGAGCCAGGTGTGCAAATATTGGCCTTGGCGGCTAAAGTAATTCGCGATATCGATAATATCAAGCGTGTAGGCGATGAATTTAGCAACGTTGAAACGGGTACTTTTACTATTGCCACCACGCATACACAGGCGCGCTACAAGCTACCCGCAGCAGTTAAAGATTTTATGGAAAATTATCCGCAAGTTAAATTAAATATCCATCAAGGTAACCCCATGCAAGTGGCTGAGCAAGTGGCCAATGGTGATGCGGATATTGGTATTGCTACAGAGTCTATAAATAGTTTTGATGGTTTGTTATGCTTGCCTTGCTACCAGTGGAATCGTTGTGTAGTAGTACCACACGGGCATCCATTGCTTTTGGATGGCGAACTCACGCTTGAAAAACTGGCTGCTTACCCCCTAATTACCTACGACTTTGCTTTTACGGGAGGTACATTGGTATCAAAAATCTTTACAGAGGCTGGCCTGTCTCCTAACGTAGTGTTAACCGCTATCGATGCAGACGTGATTAAAACCTACGTAACTTTAGGCTTGGGTGTAGGTTTGCTGGCAAATATGGCATATGACCCTCAACGTGATGGACATTTGGCAAGACTGGATGTCAGTCACTTATTCCCTGACAGCACGACTTATTTAGGTATTCGTAAAGATGCTTTCTTACGCGGTTATATGTATGGATTTATTGAGCTGATTGCGCCGCATTTTAATCGCCAAGCTGTGAATGCCGCACTTAAATTAAGTGCATAATCACAATAACTTCATTGGGGTAGTCATAAGCTAAATGCGTAATTCAAGACTAAATTATGAATAGGTATAGTGTGATAGTAAGTTTGTCTTTACTAGTTGCTGCTTGCAGTACTGTAAAGCCAACTGTAGTGAGTGAGCCTGAGTTGACTGGCAAAGTGAGCACAGGAATGCCCGCTATTGACACCAGTACTTCAATTTACGAATTGCAAGTGAATGAAGGTGTGAGTTATCAGGATGTTATAGATAGCTTAAAATCGGTATCAGAAGGTAAGAATTTTGTGAATCCAGCCAACTTTCCGATTGGCGAACATATTAAAAAACGTGGCATAGACCCGCAAGGAATTAAAGAAGTACATAGCTTTTGTAACTTGAGCTTGGGCACCGATATTATGCTGGATCATCCTGAGTTTTTAGTATTTGCACCATGCCGAATTGCGATTTATGAAAAACCAGATGCCAATAAAAAATTAAAATTATTTATTGCGCTAGCACGCCCGACTTACGATTTAAAAAGTATTAAAAATCCAACGTTACGTGCTCAAAAAGCCGCACAAGAATTAGAAACAACTTTACTAGAAATTATGGATAAAGCACGAAAGGGTGATTTATAGCATGACAACACCAATACTAATTGCAAAAAACAAAGATATTTCGAGCTTTATTCTGCCAAAAATGGCAAATCGTCATGGCCTGATTGCAGGTGCGACAGGTACAGGTAAAACAGTCACATTACAAACACTGGCTGAAGGATTCTCTAAGCTTGGTGTTCCTGTGTTTATGGCTGATGTGAAGGGTGATTTGGCGGGTATGAGCCAAGCTGGCGGAGGTAACGTTAAGGTTGAAGCTCGCATTAAAGAGTTAGCGCTTAATGAATTTAGCTATTCCAAATGCCCAGTTACTTTTTGGGATGTATTTGGTGTAAAAGGTCATCCTGTACGCACGACAATTGCAGAAATGGGGCCACTGTTATTAGCGCGTTTACTCAATCTGAATGAGGTGCAAGGCGGCGTACTTAATTCCGTATTCAAAATTGCCGATGATAAAGGCTGGTTATTATTAGACCTCAAAGATTTACGCGCTATGATGCAGCATGCAGCTGAACATGCTGCGGAGTATCAAACGCAATACGGTAATATTTCTGCAGCAAGTGTGGGTGCAGTGCAACGTGCGCTGCTTGAGTTGGAAACACAGGGCGCAGACCAGTTATTCGGCGAGCCAGCGCTTAATTTAGACGATTTGATGCAAACAGATGCTCAAGGGCGCGGTGTTGTGAATATTTTGGCGTCCGATAAGTTATTTAACTCACCTCGCATTTACGCGACCTTATTACTGTGGTTACTCTCAGAGCTATTTGAAAAACTGCCAGAGGCGGGCGATTTAGAAAAACCGAAATTGGTATTCTTTTTTGATGAAGCACATCTACTATTTAATGATGCACCACAGGCGCTGCTAGACAAAATAGAGCAAGTCGTACGCTTGATTCGTTCTAAAGGTGTTGGTGTTTATTTCGTCAGTCAAAATCCGTTGGATATTCCAGATATCGTATTGGGGCAATTAGGTAACCGTGTGCAACATGCCTTGCGGGCATTTACGCCACGCGACCAAAAAGCCGTCAAAGCGGCAGCGGATACCTTTAGAAGTAATCCAAAAGTGGATGTGGCTACCGCCATTACCGAGTTAGGTGTGGGTGAAGCATTGGTCTCATTTCTAGATGAAAATGGCATACCTACACCGGTAGAGCGTAGCTTTGTTTGCCCGCCAGGTAGTCGCATTGGTGCGATTACCGATAGTGAGCGTAGTGAAACAGTTAAATCTTCTAACGTATTTGGTTTTTATGAAAAGTTAGTCGACCGTGAGTCTGCTTATGAAATATTGCAAGCACGCACAGAGCAAAGTGCAACAGAAGCCAAGGCCGATGAAGGCTTTAGCTGGGGCGGTATTTTTGGCGGTAATAGTGATAAAAAATCGTCGGGTAGCCGTTCTGATGGTGTGTTTGAAGCCGCGGCCAAAAGCGCGGCTCGTGCCATAGGCTCGCAGCTTGGACGGCAGATTGTTCGTGGGGTGCTAGGTAGTATTTTAGGCGGCCGTAAATAATGCTTAGCGATATAGAAATCGCCCAGAATGCAGAGCTGCAAGCCATTTCAGTTGTGGCACATAGTCTTAATCTTAAAACTGAGGATTTGATTCCTTATGGTCATCATATTGCAAAACTTAGCCCAGCGTGCATTCAAAATCTGCAACAACAACCAAATGGTAAATTGATATTAGTGACCGCTATCAGCCCTACACCAGCGGGCGAAGGTAAGACAACAACGACTATAGGGCTGGCAGATGCGTTGAACCAGATTTTAGCTGATAGCGGTAAAAAAGCGATGGTATGCATACGTGAGCCATCGTTAGGCCCTGTGTTTGGTAAAAAGGGTGGGGCTACAGGCGGTGGATTTGCCCAAGTATTGCCGATGGAAGATATTAATTTACATTTTACAGGTGATTTTCACGCCATCAGCAGTGCGAACAATCTGCTGGCAGCGTTGATTGATAATCATATTTTTCAAGGTAATACACTTAATATCGACCCTAGCAGCATTACCTGGCGGCGTTGTTTGGATGTCAACGACCGCGCATTACGTCACATTACGCTCAATACAAATTCTACAGAATCACATATTGAAGATAGAGCAACAGCTTTTGATATTGTCGTGGCCAGTGAAGTGATGGCAATATTTTGTTTAGCCACATCATTGGAAGACCTGAAAACTCGTTTAGGTAATATTCAAGTTGGGTTAACAGCCACTCAGCAGCCTGTACTAGCCAGCGATTTACAAGCTGAAGGTGCAATGACGGCATTGCTGAAAAATGCATTTCAGCCTAACTTGGTTCAAACCATAGAACATACCGCAGCGATTGTGCATGGCGGGCCATTTGCTAATATCGCGCATGGTTGTAACTCTGTGATTGCTACTAAAACGGCATTGAAGCTAGCTGATTACGTGGTCACTGAAGCGGGGTTTGGTGCAGATTTAGGTGCGGAAAAATTTATTGATATTAAATGCCGAAAAACAGGGCTGAGACCAGATGTGGCTGTAGTAGTCGCGACTATACGGTCACTTAAATATCACGGCGGTGCTGAGCTTAAAGCGTTAACTTTAGAAAATTTGCCAGCCCTAAAAGTTGGTATGGCCAATTTACAAAGGCACATACAAAACCTTAAAGAAAACTTTAGCTTGCAAGTAATAGTAGCTGTGAATTATTTTGCGAGTGATACTGAAGCTGAAATTGCACTTTTACAAGATGAAGCTGCAAAGCTGGGTGTAAAGGCGATACTTTGTAAACATTGGGCGCAAGGCGGTGCGGGTGCTAAGGATTTGGCAACCGAAGTATTAAATACTATTGAGAAAACAGTCGCTATTACACCTAAACTATTGTACCCAGACGATATATCCTTATTGCAGAAAATTGAGACTATTGCAAAAAAAATGTATGGTGCAAGTGCCATTAAGCTTACAAATGCAGCACTAATCAGTCTTACGCTGCTAGAAAAAAACTATTCCCATTACCCGGTATGTATTGCCAAAACGCCATATTCGTTTTCATCAGATCCTAATTTACGTGGCGCTCCAACTGGACACACCTTACATGTAAGAGAGTTAAGGCTATCGCGTGGTGCAGAGTTTATTGTGGCAACCTGTGGGGACATACTGACTATGCCAGGTTTACCAAAGCACCCTGCAAGTGAACGAATTAATGTGAATGCTGCAGGAAACATTACTGGTTTAAGTTAATTTTACGTGTTCACTCTTTCTCAAGCAGGGTTTGCAGAGCAAACCATCACAAAATCACGTTTTATTGAAATGGCTGTGCATACTGAAGATGAGCGTACGGTGGGTGCGGCGTTGCGCGCGTTTGCTAATCAGCATCAAAATGCACATCATTTGGTTTATGCATTTCGTGTTAAAACCGAACAGGGAACGATTCAGCATTTTTCGGATGCGGGCGAACCATCAGGCACTGCCGGTATGCCAGTGCTTAAACTGATTGAGGGCCGCGATTTAATTAATGTATGCGTTGCAGTGATTCGTTATTACGGAGGTATCAATTTAGGGACTGGAGGCTTGGCGCGAGCTTACGGCGGAACCGCAAAGTTAGCTTTGGATACTGCAGTAATTAAACCTTTTGTAGAGATGCAAACAATCAGTTTAACCATCGATTATAAGCAAATGGATACCGTGACAAGATTATTAAGTAAATGCAATGGTAATATCATCACTAAAGCATTTAATCAGCAGATTGATTTAGTGCTCTCTTTGCCTACTAATGAAGTAGCTGGTTTTATAGGTCGTTTTCAATCCTATGGGGAATAGATTCGTTATTAAAAACATATTTTTAATAATTTTATTTTGAACAGCGCTTGTACTATCAATTTTTTTAATGAAGTATATTTTGTCTTTAATTAAAGCTCACTATTTTTATGATTAAAAAACTACCACCACCTACCATTTATGAAATATCAGCTTGGGTTCTAACCGGCTTCGCTTTACTTTTTATATTAGTATTTCATTTGTTACCTGCATTACTGGCAGGATTACTGGTATATGAATTGGTTCACATCATCACGCCATTTATCGCACGCAAGTTTCCAAGTAAGCAGCCAAGTAATCGTTCTAAATTTTGGGCTGCGGGTATTTTAGTAATTATAGTTGTAAGTTTACTTGCACTCGCTGGCGCTGGTTTAGTAGCATTTTTTAGATCTGATGCGGGTAGTTTAACTGTGCTGCTTGCGAAAATGGCACAGATTATTGAGGATTCGCGCAAGATACTTCCCAGTTGGTTATTAGAGAATTTACCAGCTGATGCAATTACATTTAAAGAGCAGGCTACTATTTGGTTGCGCAGTCATGCTGGTGAACTGCAGGTAGTGGGCAAGGAGGCTGGTCGTGTGACAGCGCATGTTTTATTAGGTATGGTGATTGGTGGAGTTATAGCTGTGCGTGAAGTCGTGGCAATCGATCATTTTAAACCAGTAGCGCGGGCACTTGCGGAACGCGGTAATCTTTTTAGTGATGCTTTTAGGCGTGTGGTATTTGCACAATTACGGATTGCCAGCATTAATGCTACCTTTACTGCCATTTATCTCGCGGTAGTATTGCCGCTTATGGGAGTTCACCTGCCGTTGGTTAAAACCATGATTGCTTTTACTTTTGTGGTGGGGTTGATACCAGTTATCGGTAATTTAATTTCTAATACCGTCATTGTAGTGGTCAGTTTGAGCCAATCGTTAGGCGTGGCAATTGCCTCATTGCTTTATTTAATCGTTATTCATAAGTTTGAATACTTTTTAAATGCACGTATTGTTGGTAGCCAGATTCGAGCCTATGCTTGGGAGTTGTTGATTGCTATGTTGGCTATGGAGGCTGCCTTCGGTTTGGCAGGTATTGTGGCTGCACCCATATACTATGCTTATATTAAATCAGAGTTACGCGAGCGAAATTTAGTCTAGTAATAATAGTGAGTCATAATAAAAAGCGCGCTGATGTATATCAAGCGCGCTTTTTTATTTAACTAATTTTATTAAATATTAGTTTTTAAGTACATAAAATCTTTTTTCTAGTGTTTTGCCATTTTTAATGTTATCAAGTTTGCTGCCTACAGCAGCACCCAAAGCGGTTAATCTGTCTTCAGGAAGTGGATGTGTTTTGAATAGTAGCGCAACACTGCCATCATTTTTACTGGTTTGCCCTAACGTCTGTAGCACATCAGCCAATCCAAAGGGTTCGTAGCCAGCGCGAGTAGCGTAGCTCACACCCAGTCTGTCAGACTCGTACTCTGCACTTTTATCTAAACTACGCGCACTAATTTCAGCGCCACTACCTATGGCTTTACTGATTAGCTTATTATCCTTTGCCAATTTATCGCTAAGAAGACCAGCACCAAAGTTGAGTACTTGTTGTTTCTGTAATACTTTTAGTTGATGTTTTTTTACAATATGACCAATTTCGTGGCCAAGTACACCAGCTAGTTGTGCTTCGTTAGTCAGTTTACGATACAAACCTTTGGTCACCATTACATAGCCACCAGGCGCGGCAAATGCGTTTAAATCATCGCTTTCAATCACGCCAAAACGCCAAGGTAAATCTGGCCTTTCCGATTGCGATGCCACCCATCGACCCACTGAGTTGACATATTTTTGCAAGGCCTCATCTTTCACTAATGGTGCAGCACCGAGTAAATTCCCAGCAATTTGATGGCCTAACGCAATTTCTTCATCCTTACTTGGATTTTTCCAGTTGAATGCAGGCTCAGTTGCGGCACTCGTGGAAGAGGTAGCATTATTTGTAGTCTCCGTAGTTTTGGCGGACTCGGCTTGTGGGTCGATTTGTTTTTTTACTGCGTCTTTGACAGCACCTTGGATCGCCCCTTGTAAATCGAACGCAGCGCTAGTTAAACTCAAACTGCCAATCAAGCCCGCAATTAGGGCTGATATGAAAATATGATTCTGCGGTAGTTTTTTTGTAGAAATGCTCATTTTGCATCTCCTTTTACTGCCGTTATATTTGAAAAAGCAATCGCTTTTAACTCGCCAGCTGCTGCAAATTTTTTGCCTTGTTCGGCTGTTTGTGTATAGCCTTCTAAGGTTTTAATATCTGTTTCGTTAAATTTAGCAGCTTTAAGTTCTTGCTCGCTTAAACCACGGATACCTGTAGTAGACACTACTTGACCTGTACCGGCACGACCACTAGCTGCTGCTAGTACGCCCGCAGTTTGGTTGCCTGTAGCAGAAGATGCACCACGTTTGACGGATAGCAAACGTACCCAACCTGTACTTTTTTTAGTTTTAACTTGTAACCAAGCGCCTTGTTTCTTCAAAATCTCTAGACTTTCACCACGGCTAAGGCTGCCTGTTAATTTTGCATCAGCAAATGGCTCAACGCGCATGCTGTCAGTTTTAAGGGCACTTCCAGTTTCAGCGGCCATGCTGATGTTGGCAAATATCAAAGCATGCAAACTTGCCGCAATGACTAGATAGGTTAGTTTTTTCATTTCGCTTCTTCTCTCGATAAACTTATTAATTCAAATAGTTTGCTTCAACTATTAATTCAAAATACTTAACTTGATATATCTAATTTAATTACTGCCTGCGCAAATAGACCACGCCATTGGCTATCC
>JBKJRF010000097.1:0-3461 GCA_046594825.1 Methylotenera sp. | reverse complement strand
TGTACACGACATTGGTACTGCTAGCGACAGCGGAATCATCGTTAGCGCTGTAATCGGTATGGGTAATAGCTTAAATCTAATGGTAATAGCTGAAGGTATTGAGAATTACGCCCAACTCTCATTCCTAAAGAAACTAAATTGTGATGAAGGCCAAGGTAACTTGTTTAGTCGACCTGTTATCGCTGAAGAATTAGCGACCCTCATCGGAAATAACATCACTCCTTGGCCTCATAAACTATCTGCAGAAATTTATTAATTGACCATCCTGATTGCCGTTGATTAAAAATATTTAGATTATGTTAGATAACGCACGGAATATTATCTGATTAAAGTGGATGATAGCCTCATGCCAAATACATTGTAGTAAGGACTACTACTTTTTGCCCTAATAGTTGTATTTGGGCAAAATATTTAGGAGATTGAATATGAGTTATGAAGATCGCGATACCTACGGCATATATCGTAGCAATGATGGTGATGGGCCAGGCCCACGCTTGATGGGTGCTAATACACTTACTGGTGATGACGTATACAACCACAAAAACGAAAAGCTAGGTGATATCAAAGAAATTATGTTGAATACCTATAGCGGCAAAGTTTGTTACGCTGTGTTGTCATGCGGTGGTGTTTTTAGCATAGGCGAAAAATTATTTGCCGTACCATGGAAAGCCTTAAGCTTGGATACTCAAAATAAGCGATTTGTTTTAAACGTAGAAAAAGAAAAGCTTGAAAATGCTCCTGGTTTCAATACTGACCATTGGCCAAATATGGCTGACGAAACATGGGCAAATAGCATTCATAATTATTACGATATCGAATACGTACACACTAATTTGTAATAGTGCTATTTACGTTTTGCTCTACATCCATGCCACCCCCTTTGGTATGGATTCTGCCCCCTACCCCGGGGGCTTTTTTTGTCACGTTAAACGAGAATATAGTCAATAACAACGAAATAGTCGACCTGATAAAGACATGTTGCTTTAGAATATTACGCTATGAATACAGAATCCAAATCCGAAATAGAGTCTGAATTGCCGACGCAAACCGTATTAGCAACGGTAAGTGACCCAATACAAGTTAAAAATGTGGCGCTGGTAATAATTACGACCATAGCCGTTATTTTTGCCTTAAATTGGGCGCAGAGTTTCGCCATTACATTATTGCTAGGCTTATTACTGTCATACACTTTGAACCCAATGGTGAAATGGTTAGAACTCATCAAAATCCCGCGTGTGATAGGATCAACCATAGTTATTTTTGCCCTAATTTGTGGTATTACTTTTGCTGGTTACTCATTGCGCGGTCAAGTGCAATCCATAATTTCCAAACTTCCTGAAGCCGCGGTGAAGCTTACATCGGGCTTAACCCCTAGTCGGGGAGAACCTCTTAGTAATATGCAGAAAGTGCAGATTGCCGCAAGTCAGGTTGAGAAAGCGACTAGCTCTGTAGAAAATACAGTATCAACACAATCAAGCACAACTCAAGTAGCTACCTCACAAAAAAAACCTACCTTGCATGTTGTGATAGACGAACGTAAATTCAAAATTGGTGATTTTCTGTGGCGTGGTTCATTAGGTTTTTTTGGTCTTCTCGGCGAAGCTATCACGATTATTTTTTTGGCTTACTTCCTGTTGTTATCAGGCGATACTTTTAAACGCAAGCTGGTAAAACTAACTGGGCCTTCACTAACGCAAAAAAAGATTACCGTAAATATTCTTGTAGATATCAATAATTCTATTCAGCGTTATATGTTTATGTTATTGGTAACCAATCTTATGGTGGGCATACTCATGTGGATTGCATTTCGCATGCTAGGGTTAGAAAACGCTGGTGCCTGGGGTGTGGCGGCTGGCTTCATACATGTGATACCTTACTTCGGCCCTGTAGCAATATCGGTAGCCACTGGGATGGCTGCTTATATGCAGTTCGACTCAGTGCTGATGGCGCTGTTAGTGGCTGGATCATCCATGGTAATTGCGACTATTGTGGGCATCTTTGTTACCACATGGATGACAGGGCGCATTGCCAAAATGAACTCAGCCGCAGTGTTCATCTCACTATTATTCTTTGCCTGGTTATGGGGTGTATGGGGTATGTTGCTCGGCATACCTATCATCGTTATTGTCAAAGTAATATGTGAGCATATTGAGTACTTGCAGCCAATCGCAGAGTTATTAGGCGATTAAAACACGATTGGGAATAATCATACTAGGCGTTAATGCCTAGCTTTTGTAAGTGGCTTAGCAAGTAGTTTGTCAAGCTCGAGCTGTTGCTGTTTACGACGTTTTAAACTACCAAAGCACAGAGAATATTGCCGCGTAAATTCTGCACCTAAAAAGAATATCTGTGCAGAATAATAAACCCATAACAATAAAGCAATGATAGAGCCTGCAGCGCCAAAGCTTGAAGTCACAGCACTATTACCAAGATATAAGCCAATAAGTTTTTTACCAAGCACAAACAAACCCGCAGTAAATATCGAGCCAATAGCAACATCATGCCATGAGAGTGGTGCATCAGGCAGCATCTTGTAAATCACGGCAAATAGGGAAGCAATTACCCCGAATGAAATTGTCCAAGATAGCACTGCAAACAATAATGCCGAAGTACTCCATATGCCACCTGCATAATGTTCGAGTAGACTTAACAAAGTACTTACTACCAAAGAAATTAACAACAAAAAAGCCAACACTAACACCAAGCTAAACGAGAGTAAGCGAGTTCTTAGTATAACGTTTACTGGAGACAGTAAAGATTTTTGCACGCCCCACATTTCGTCTAAGCTGCCTTTCAGTTCAACAAACACACTGGTAGCACCAACAAATAGAAAAACCATAGCGATTATCGTCGCCAATAGACCACCTGCTGGATCACGAGCAGCAGCCAATAAGGCCTGTATGGCTTGGGCACCGTTATGTCCAACAAGACTTTGTATCTGCTTAATAATTTGGCCTTGTGCTGCCTCATCACCAAAAAAGTAACCTGCCACTGCAATTGCTAAAATCAGGATGGGCGCCAATGAAAATAATGTATAGAATGCAAGTGCGGCGCCCTTACTGGCACCTCGATGATCTATCCAGGAGTTGAATGATTCGATAATGACATTGATAAGCCCTCTTAGGAGAAGAATAAAGGGCTTGAAGTAGATCCAAATTTTAAACATAAGTATCTAAAGATTAAATATGTAAGTTATATAGTAAAGCTGCATTAAAAAAATGGGAGCAATGCTCCCATTCATATATCAATCACTTGAAAGCTAGCAGCCTAAATAAAGATATTTGTATTAAGTCATTAACCTAGACTTTATCATCACTTTACGAATCTCTTGTGCGCGATAAATAGGCACGGCTACTATCATAACTACGCCACCTTGTAGTATGCTTGTTTTGTGTTTAGCAAGCTCACTATTCAACAGATTAACCCCTAGCATAGCCGCCCCCATAGCAACAGAAATCGCG
>JBKJRF010000237.1:0-3938 GCA_046594825.1 Methylotenera sp. | reverse complement strand
CTCAGGCATCGCAGGGCTGTAGTAAGCATTTACTAACAACTCACCCATATGCTCAGCACTTATTCGTTCTAAGCGAGACAATCCTGAGCCATTTTCAATTACTAACTCATCAAAACTTAAGCCTTGTGAAGCTAGCCAGCGTTTCACTGCTAATGCACCGTCCACCTCTTTCGCTGGCACCGCTACTTTTTCAGCTGCAATCGTCAGCAATAACTGCCGTGCCATCAGGTTATTGCTCCATTTATTCATATCGGGCAACATTTGGGCTAATGTCCTTGAGTCTTGCTGTAAAAGCTTAGTGGCATCAACGGGTATGCTTTTCTTTAGAAGCTTGCCGTTAAAACTCCCTCCCAATTCAAGCCATAACTTGCGAAACAAAGCGAGCGTGTAGTTGTTTTCATCAATCGCCAAGAGCTCTAGATATTTTTCAGTACAGTTAGGCGCATAATTACCATTAAAAGTAACGGTAGCTGTGTCGCCTACTTGCTTAACATCATAGCTAAACGCGTTCCGCCAATTTGCACAATCGGCTTTGCCAACTTTCAGCAAATTATTAACTTTGATTTGAGCTAAATTTGGCTCTTGGCTGACGTTGACATGACTTGCATCTGAGTCGAATCGGAAACTACTGGCTTTTAGGTTGATGACTAAAGCACTTGGTGTGGCGTTATAAGCACGTGCTTCGTCACCATCAAAATTACCCCCAGATTGCGATTCACTTGCGAAATAACTGTTATCAATGACTAAATCACCTTTGATATCTTTAACACCAAGCTGGCGCAGGCTATTAAGCAATCGCCAAAAATCTGCCGTCATGAAATTAGGGTCGCCATACGCCTTCAAGTAGACATTGCCATCCAAAACGCTATTTTTCAGGATACCGTCAGTGTACACTTCCGTTTTCCATCGATACGCAGGCCCAAGTAAACTCAGGCTGGCATAGCTGGTCAATAATTTCATAGTGCTAGCGGGGTTAAGGGCTACTGTTGCTTGATGTACCAGCATAGGTGCATTTAATTGTGCAGGTTGTTGTGCTAAGGCCTGCACATAAACCGATACGCTACCCACAGGTATGTCGATTTTATGTAATGCATTACTGACGGTGATAGGTAATTCAGTACTGGATTCCTGATTGAGTTGGGATTCAATGTTGGATAGTTCAATATCTGACGATTCAGCATATGCCAATTGACATATACACAAACAAAAAATCAGTAATAGCTTCATTATTATTCAGTCATTCTAGATACTAGCTTTTATAGCATTAGAGGTTGCTTGCAACATAAAGTCTATCTCAGGTTTAGTAATAGTATAAGGTGGCATAAAATATACTGTGGTGCCTATAGGGCGTATTAGCAACCCTTGCTTTAATGCCTCGGTATAACAATCTCTTGAGAATTTTCCGTTATTCGTTTTAATATCAAAAGCCCAAATCATACCTTGGTGGCGCATATGCGCTATCGGAAAGTGAGTAAGTGTTTGCATTTTACTGTTTAAGTAGGCGGCTTTCTCTTTGTTTTTTTCGATAATATTATCAGTTTCAAAAATTGCCAAAGTAGCTAGTGCAGCGCTACAAGCCAACGGATTACCTGTGTAACTATGGCTGTGTAAAAAACCTTTTATCGTACTGTCATCATAAAACGCTTGGTAAACCTTATCAGTGGTCAACACGACTGATAAGGGTAAATATCCACCAGTAATGCCTTTGGAAAGACAAATGAAATCGGGCAATACCCCAGCGTATTCACAAGCGAACATGGTGCCGGTGCGGCCAAAACCTACGGCAATCTCGTCAGCAATCAGATGTACATCATATTGATTGCATATCTCGCTGGCCCGTCGCAAATAAACAGGATGGTACATTCCCATGCCAGCTGCGCATTGCACTAGCGGCTCGATGATGAATGCGGCTATTTGCTCATGATGCATTTCCAAATAATTCTCTAATACATCAGCACAAAACAAAGCCCATTCTTCAGAATTTATACCATCTTTAGCCAACCTAAAATCAGGGCTAGGCATCTGTACAGACTGCATCAGAAGTGGTGCATAAGTATCTTTGAAGATCGCCACATCTGTCACCCCAAGCGCGCCTAAAGTCTCACCGTGATAACTGTTTTGTAAGCTGATAAATTTGGTTTTACTAGGCCTACCAGTATTGCGCCAATAATGAAAACTCATTTTGAGCGCAATTTCAGTCGCACTGGCACCATCGCAGGCATAAAATGCGTGACCTAAACCTGTAAGTTTGGCTAACTTCTCAGATAAATCAACAACTGGCTCATGTGTAAAACCTGCCAGCATCACATGCTCAAGCAGATCTAACTGCTGTTTAATTGCATCTTTAATTCGCGGATTATTATGCCCAAACAGATTCACCCACCACGAACTCACAGCATCTAAATAACGCTTGCCGTCAGTATCGTAAAGCCAAACGCCCTCGCCCTTTTGAATCGGCACCAGCGGATATAACTCATGTTGTTTCATCTGCGTGCATGGGTGCCACACTGATTGTAAGCTGCGATTAAGCAGTGATAGATTAGACATATGCAAACTCTTAGTTAATACTCAAAACAGCTATTCCCCCAGAGATATCCCAAGGCCAAATATGTTTTGTGAGTGATTATAATCTAACAAGGTTTCACCATAACCAGAAGAAAGCATGACATGCAATTTTAGATATGGATTATTAAAAACTTGCCGTTGCAAATCAACTTGAGCAAAGCCTTTATTATCACTTCGTAAATTATTACGCAGCAAAAATGATACAGCATTTTTACGCTTACTATCTTCCCACCTTAACGTCACATCGCCATAACCCATGTATTTTTCGATATCAGGATTATCATCTTGGCTTTCAGGTACACGCCACCATGGACGTACCATCAAGGATAATTGGTCGTTTAACTCCCAACCACCCTGCAGATATACCCGATTCCAACTTCTAGATAGTGGATTAGTGCGGCCATTTGACTGATGCACTATCCCAAGATTTAACATTCTTGGGATATAGTTCTTCTTAACACCATCCACCTTATTATCTATTCCTAAAGATAACATAAGTTCAGGTTCGTAGTCATTTTCACGCAATGGCCGCGATTCAGCCCCATTAAAAATCTGCCAATAAGATTGCTGAGTATATGCCGCCCAAATTCTAGAGCTCGTGACATAAGGCAGGCTACGAATCAATGGAATATTATTCATCATCTCCGTTTTCAGGCTCAGCTGAAACTTTAAATCTTTAGCGTCTAAATTTCTATCTTCAGCATTAATGCGGTTCGGACTTACAGGCGTGTCATTGGTATGACTAGTGCCAGTAATTAGCAAATAATTTGGTTTATAGGTCTCAAAATCAGTAATATCCCAATCACCTTGTGCAGTTAAGCGCCATTTTCTTTCTAAATAAGTAAGCTCTGCACTAGGTTTTATGATGGCAACAGTCTTAGCCTTAGGTGCATTATTATTTAGAGTTGTATCGTCAGCTGTTATCTCACCTAGTTCAATATTACCAAGCCCTTTAACACCATCTGCAACATTATTACTTAGTGTATTTTGTGAAACATTCTCAATAGCTGGCGTGGTAATACTATCAAAACACGCTAGCCTCTTTTTCGCTTCAAATTGGGAAGGATATGTCGCTTTACATTTGAACATCGCCTGCTCTACCGTCAATGTTTCTTTCGCTTCCAGCATCATTGGTAAAGATAAAAGCCCATACAGGCACACACAGTATCTAAATAATACTTTTCTTTGATGATGCATAATTTTCCTAATTAAAACTGCTTACAGTGTGGGCTTGATAAAATTCGGTACCAAATTTAATAACACTACTATGGCGCTGGCATAAAATGACTGGTAATAAAGATCGACTACATTGCTTTTAGAGATGTGAACGTTTATGAATTTTACCGTAAATAAAAAATGTCACTGTATTTAGT
>JBKJRF010000178.1:0-3282 GCA_046594825.1 Methylotenera sp. | reverse complement strand
GGAAATATTGTAATTACTCTTCAAACTGACTTTTTCATCTCATATTCATAACCCTGTTAGCTAGGGTTGCTCAAAGAAATAAGTTTCAGAAATAGCCTTAACTAAGGCACTCCATCTAGCTTGGCATCAAAAAAATAATGGTATGTATTTTGCTTATAAATAATTATTCATTTAGTTAATTTATTAGGATGCAACTTCATTCCATTATGTTAAAAAACCAAGATGTGTCATCAACAATACAACATACACAACGTAACGCCATTTATATCGGATTAACAAGTATTTTGACTGAGGAGCAAGCTAACGCAGCCCTTCAAACATGGTCAACTTATTTCAATGATTCAACCTCAGTATTTAATGGTTTAAATAGTTTTGCGCGCGATGTCTGTAAACATTACGATAAAGATGACCAGCAACGTGAGTTAGTCAGAGCACTAAATCGCGCACTCATCAATAAAGACAATACTGTTGCTTCAAAAAATACTGCATCTAAAAATATTGAACCAATCGAAAGTAGTTTCATTGAAGAGTCATTAACACCTGAAACGATGAATGATGAAGTGAATGTTGCGATTACTAAACAAATAATTAGCACACCAGATTTTCAAACTTTTCAGAGTTTACTCCTTAAATTAATGAGTTTAATTGAAGATAGTCGCAAAGGTATTAGTGAAACTTTGCATGCATTTTTGAATGAGCTTACTGAAAGCATGCCTTGGTCGGAGGCACAACAACAGCAAATATTTGCATTGATGACTACTGGTAGCACCTCCCAAACCCGCACCTACAGGCTAGATCAACTTAAATCATTCATGAAACATTTCCGTTCTTGGATGGAGGATGAAATGGGTAATGCCGAAGCCAAACGTTTATTAAGCGAAGCGATTAAGGAGACTGAAATGCTACCTGCCGGTATTAAATATTCGCCTAAGGATTTCATATAAATATATGGTAATCATGAAGGCATAGTTATTGCTTTTTTGTATGGTAGTAATGAGTGAATAGAAGTTAATGATATTCAAAATAAGGAAATATATGATCGCAAGAAAAAGTAATCCGTGGATTTGGCTTTTCGCCGTAGGATTGAGTCTATCTGCAATCACAGTGTTTGCAGAAACGCCTACTACATCTAGCACAGCCCCTGTCACAGTACCTTCTAACCCACCTTCAGCCGCACTAACTACTATAACTACTCCTGACCAACCAGCGAATCAATCTAATCAGGCGCCTGTGCCAGTAGCCGAGCTTCCAGCAACTGCAATACCTGCTGAACAACCAGCCATCGTGCCAGCACCAGTTGCTGCAGTCCCAGTGCCAGAGGCCGCACCACCAGCACCGACGCAACCATATGCCGTAGGTTTCGATAAAATAAATTCGGGAGATACCGCCTGGATGCTGTCTTCAACCGCACTGGTTTTATTAATGACCATTCCTGGTTTGGTACTTTTTTACGCTGGGATGGTTCGTAAAAAAAATGTACTTTCTACCGCACTACAAAGTTTTGCCATTTGCTGTCTTGTAAGTGTTATTTGGATATTAATTGGCTACAGTATTGCCTTTACACCAGGATCTACGCCCTATCTAGGTGGCTTTGACCGTGTAATGTTGTCAGGCTTGAGTTATATCAAAGCTACTAGCCAGTTAACTGTTAGTCATATCGCACCGACTATTCCTGAATCAGTATTTGTAATGTTTCAGATGACTTTTGCGATTATCACACCAGCCCTGATTGTTGGCGCATTTGCAGAACGTATGCGCTTTACTGCAATGCTGGCATTTATGACACTGTGGTCTATATTCGTCTATGCCCCAGTCGCTCATTGGGTATGGGAGCCATCAGGTTTACTTGCCTCTCAAGGGGTACTAGATTTTGCTGGCGGCACTGTAGTACATATCAATGCTGGTGCTGCGGGGATTGTGTGCGCTTATATGCTAGGCCCTAGAGCCGGTTATGGCAAAGTACCTTTCATACCTTACAACCTTGTTTATACGCTGGTTGGCGCATCGCTACTTTGGGTAGGTTGGTTTGGCTTTAACGCTGGCTCTGCAGTTGCAGCTGATGGTCGTGCTGGTATGGCGATGTTAGTCACTCAAGCAGCAACAGCAGTAGCAGCCTTAACTTGGATAGCAATTGAGTGGTTAGTAAAATCTCGCATCACAATGCTGGGGTTCGCTTCTGGCGCTGTTGCTGGCTTAGTCGCCATTACGCCAGCTTCAGGCTTTGTCAATGTAAGTGGCGCTTTAGCGATTGGTTTAGCTGCTGGGGTACTTTGTTATTGGGGTGCAACGGGCTTAAAACGTTTACTAGGTGCTGATGATGCATTAGATGTGTTTGGCATTCATGGTGTAGGCGGATTAGTTGGCGCGGTCCTCACTGGGGTGTTTGCAGATAAGGCCATTAGTGGCTTAGATGCTAATTTGACCATGCAAGCAATTGCAGCATTTGGCACACTGCTATATAGCGGCGTAGTCACTTTTATCATATTAAAAATTGTAAGTATGTTTGTCAGCTTGCGTATTGATGCCGAAGAAGAACATGATGGCCTAGATTTAACGCAACATGCAGAAAGGGTAATGTAGATGTCAAATACTGAAAGAATGTCTGTTGCAGCGCTCATAGGTGTGATTCTGCGGCGTAAAATCAATCGCACTATTGACGTTAAGTGGTTAATTGAAAATGAGGCCTATGCCCAAGAGATTATTGGACTATGCCGCGAACAAGGACTAACCGATTTAACTGAATATGCAGATCATTTGGAAAGGCTTATGTTTCCCAAGTCCGCTTCTAAACCAACAGGTTTCGCACCAACAGCAACCATGACGAAGGCTGCAACAATCACGCAGCCTGTTGTAATGCCAGTGGCCGTAGAGTCATCTGAAGAAGCGGAACCTGAAGAAGAGATAATCAATCCAAATAAATACGTGGGTGGATTACGATAAGGATGCAAATGATAGAGATAATATTTATACGTCTATCATTTGTATAAATACCTTATTCAGAAGTTAACCGAATTAATCAAGTTGGCAGTACATTTTGGTGCTATAGCTTCATTTTAGTGCATGACTAAAGTATTTCTTTAATAAACGAATGCACCAAAATAACCTCATTAAAATCTTTAGCTTACAAGCCATACTTAATCTTCATTGCCGATTTAAGTACAAATATTTGCAGTGATATGCTTGAATACAACTTTGTTTAGACATTCAATTGCAATAATCTATTGAACTGAAAAAATAGTACAAAAAAAATGGCCCGATTAAGGGCCATTTTTTTGGATGCTG
>JBKJRF010000128.1:0-8413 GCA_046594825.1 Methylotenera sp. | reverse complement strand
TTAAAGCTGATTATGTAGAGGCATATAACAATCGCGGTATAGTTCTTAAGGACTTAAATCGATTAGAAGAGGCATTAATAAGTTATGACCGTGCGATTGCACTTAAACCTGATTATGCAGAGGCATACTACAATCGGGGCGTTGTGCTTGATGGACTGAAAAGATTAGAAGAGGCATTAAGAAGTTATGGTCATGCACTTGCCCTCAAGCCAGACCATGAACTTTTTTATGGACATTGGCTATATACCAAAATGATGCTTTGTGATTGGAGTAATTACGATGATCAAATGATTCAACTTGCGGACAAAATTAAGCTTAATAAAAATGCCTCTTCGCCGTTTGTAGCACTCACACTACTAAACTCCCGGGCGCTACAAAAAAAATCTGCAGAAACTCATGTACGAAGCAAATGCCCTATAGATTATGTGCTCCCCAAAATAACTAAGCACCCTAAGCACGATAAAATACGCATTGGTTATTTTTCTGCCGACTTACATAATCATGCTACTACCTACTTAATGGCAGAGTTGTTTGAGCAGCACGACAAATCCAAAGTTGAACTGATTGCATTCTCCTTTGGACCCAATACAAAGGATGATATGAGAACGCGTGTTATAAAGGCGTTCAATCAATTTATTGATGTGCGTCACAAATCTGATCAAGAAGTTGCCATGTTGGCTAGAAATCTTGAAATTGATATTGCGGTTGATTTAAAAGGCTTTACGACCGACAGTCGAACTGGCATATTTGCCTTACGTGCAGCACCTCTGCAAATCAACTACCTAGGCTACCCAGGCACAATGGGCGCTGAATACATTGATTATTTAATTGCGGATACCACACTCATTCCTAAATTACACCAGAATGACTACTCTGAAAAAATTGCCTATCTTCCCGATAGCTATCAAATTAACGATACCAAACGGCTGATTGCAGATAAGGTATTCACACGAAAAGAATTGGGCTTACCCCCAACAGGCTTTGTGTTCTGTTGTTTTAACAACAACTATAAAATTACCCCCCGTACCTTCGATAGTTGGATGCGCATACTCCAACAGGTGGAAGGCAGTGTACTATGGCTACTTGAAGGCAGTGGAACTACTGCTAATAACTTAACAAAAGAAGCCACGCTCAGAGGCGTTGATCCCAAACGCCTGATCTTTGCCAAACGATTACCCTTACCAGAACACTTAGCAAGGCATCGCCTTGCTGATTTATTTCTGGACACGCTTCCATGCAATGCCCACACAACTACTAGCGATGCACTATGGGCAGGTTTACCTGTTTTGACTTGCTTAGGGGAGACATTTGCCGGCAGGGTAGCTGCAAGTTTGCTTAATGCAATCCATTTGCCAGAGCTTATCACCACTACGCTAGATGATTACGAGACGCTAGCAGTAGACCTTGCCAAGCAGCCTGATAAATTAATGAAGATCAAACAGAAGTTAGCAGACAACCGTCTAACAACCCCTTTATTTGATACTCAACAATTCACCCAACACATTGAAGCTGCCTATACCCAAATTTACGAGCGTTATCAAGCAGACTTAATGCCTGATCATATTTATTTATGAGTTTGAGTGATTGCCTAGTAAAAACTAATTGTCTTTGAAATAGTGAGTTCTAAGAAATTTTTTTATGGACAGCCAAGACAGGCTATTAGAAGTTCAATAATGACTTCATATCAATTAACTATAAAAATCTGAACTGAGTCTTATTACCTCACGGTTGGTTCATGATATTGAAATTTTGATAATCCAATTCTCAATTATATTTGTGCTGGATCCAAATACTTAAAGCCCTGTAGAAATACGGGGCTTTTTAAATTAGCGTTATGCGATAGACCAAACTTAACAAATTAGTGCTTTTTCTTAAATTGCGTGTCCATTAAAAACTTCAAAAATATAACTTTAATATCAAGAATGTACTAGTTTTCATTTCTAGCACTATTGAATTTTTGACGCATTCAATTTGATTACATTCCATGCTGATTACGCACCAGTTTATGACCCAATCGAATAACCTCTTATAGTATTTGGCAGATAACTTTGATTCTCTTTTGCGTATTACATCCAAAAACCCATTATACAAATTTGATTTCCAATTAGAATACTGCAAACGTATACTAATTAAAAAAGTAGTAACCATTAGGATAAGCATGACTGTAGCCAACACCAACCTTAAAGTACCTTTCAATGAAAAAGACCAAGCTAAAGCACTAGGTGCAAAATGGAATGCGGAGTTAAAACTATGGTATGTGCCACAAGGAGTGGATTCAACACCATTTGGAAAGTGGTTTACAAGTACGCCTATCGCTACTCAAAGTACTGCAAAAACAAACACTAAAGCAACAACTGATACTCAAACATATGATGCAGATATGGATGCAATTAATGCAAAATTGCGTGAAGCTTATGAGTTTCGAGAATCAGAAGAGTTTTAATATTCCGTCAAAAATACTCTATTAATTCGTGGCTCCTTGATTTGAGTTCAGATTAATTAAGTAATTATGTTGTTAATGAAAAATTAACTGACAATATTCAACCCAATCCATCCGTTTGACTTAAGAAAATTATTTACGTTTATCAATGTATAGGGCTTGGTCAGCTAGAATCATTAGGTTATCAAAAGTTTTGACTTCATCTGTATAGGTTGCAATACCAATTGAAATGCCAACGCTAATCTTGTTACCAGTAGTTAGCGTAATGCTTCGTGTCACCGCTTCAACAATTCGCTTTGCTAGTAGCTCAGGTGAGTCGTCAATACTATCGCGCATAAATATACCAAACTCATCACCACCAATTCGAGCTAGCATATCCTCCGTCCGTATCTGTTTAGACATTTGGTGTGCAACTTCGATTAACACTTCGTCGCCCGCAGCGTGGCCTAATGTGTCATTTACTATTTTGAAATGGTCTAAATCCATATAAAAAACTGTAAATGGGGTTCCTGTACGCCTTGAATGCGCTATTTCAGCATTAAGCGTTCTTTCAAATTGAGCCCTGTTAGCTAAGCCTGTCAGATGATCGGTCATCGCGAGTTTGCCTAACAAGTCCGCCCTATATCGGCTTTCTATAGCAGACATCACCAGCGTAGAGAAATCACCTAACATAGCACGTTGAGCCGAGTCAAATAAACGTGGTTGAGTATCTACCACTGCGATGGTTCCTAGCGCATAACCTTGACTATCTATAAGCGGCGCACCTGCATAAAAACGCAGATTAGGTGGATGAGTTACGAGTGGATTGTGTAGAAAGCGAGGATCTTGCCTCAAGTCTTCAACAACAAGCAGTTCGCCTGGTTGCATAAGAGCATGTGCGCAAAAAGCAATCTGGCGGTCTAGTTGCGGAACCCCTAGACCAAGTTGCGACTTGAACCAAAGGCGGTCCGAATCCATAAATCCGATTACTGCCGCTGGCATATTTAAAGCGGACGCTGTAACCCGTGTCAGGGTATCAAAATCTACCTCGGGTAAAGTATCAAGAATGTTATAAGAACATACCACTCGCAAGCGCTGAATTTCATTCGAAGGAATGGGGCATTGCATATTATTTTCGATCATGATCTCTGAAATAAAAACTTGGTATTGAATATGTATATTTAAAATGTATTGGTCTTTTCATCAGTCATCAAAATATATTAATGCTGGACAATTTGGATATAATTTTCCCCTTAAGAATATCCACCAACTTAGCTATGATAATAATTTCCTATATCTTGCTGCCCTATCCAAAAATGATAAAACTCACGGGATATAATTAAAAAGAACTCTATTAAATCTTGTCTTAAAAATAGATGTTGCGTTCTATTGATTGCATCACGGTAGGTTTCTTCTGGGTTGCTATGATCATTTCTCAGTTCTATAGTAATCACTTTGGCAATTTTTTGACTTATATTGATGTTTCGTTCCGAAACATCTAGTTTTCTCATAGACTCTGCATATAGCGTTAATGTCCAATCTTCTGTATCAGAAAAGAATTCCTGGTCAATGCTATTCCATAAGTCCATGAACTCTTCTTTTAGGATATTCACTTTAGTAGCAGGCTCACGATTAATTTCATCTACAAACCCACTGTCATTTATCCAGAAGGGATAAAACTCCCTTGCTAGATTGATACAAAAAGCATTATCTTCAGTTTCAATATTTAACATCAAAGCTTCCACCGCTCGACGGTATGATGCTCCGTCAACTTGAATACCACATAGATTTTGAGCAAGCTTCGCTAAAAAATATTTGCTTTCTCGAACACATTCACTTTTGGCGCTCTTTGCTTTTAAGCTGTTGATATAAGTTTCAATAGCGCTGATTAAATGAACGCCAATATGCAATTCATCACTTATTTTTTTTGTTAGATTTATGAGTTCTTTATCATCAGACAAAGTCGCTTTGGTTAAAATCTGGCCTGCATACTCTTGATTAATAGACATTTCCATTGCCTTGACTAATCCAATGTGTTTTTTTGCTTTCATCGCAAATTTTGACAAAACTATTAGATTTTGATTAGTTAGAGTCATCATTAACTCCTTTCGCTTCACTTTTTAAGTTCTAAGTAAGCTTTTAAGGTCTCAGTTGGATCTGTTGATACACAATAAACATCTGACTTAAATTTTAAAATATTGAAAAATCCAATATTTTTATCTAAATTAAAAACTGCCATGTAACTTATTATGCATATAGCATACCATTACTTTGCATACAAAGTTATATTTTCAACCAACTGATTTATATAAATAAAAATTCATTATAATTATATTATTGAAAATATCATGTTGTAAAATGTACATAAATGTTAAGTTATCAACGATGTAGTTTTGAATTACGGGTAATTAGTCTCTATAAGATCAATTTGAACTAATCCGTGACGTAGAGAAGTATGGTGAAGGTCTTAATTTTCAGTATGAGTTAGATGGCGAAAATTTAGTTAATTCGACTGTAATTAAAGGCGCAGCGAAACTTCTATAAAGAATAAATGTAAACCAAAACCAGTGATAGACGTTTTAGTGTTATCAAAGTCTTTCATTGAAAGGAATTATCATGAAAAAAATTCAATTAGGATTTCTAGCTGTATTAGTAGGAATAGGGTTTTCAACAACTGTATTTGCGCATGATTCGATAGGCTTCAGTTTGAATATTGGTCAGCCCTATTATTATGAGCCAGCACCAATATATTACGCACCGCCGCCTGTCGTCTATTATCAACCTAGACCTGTTTACCGCGAATACTATAGTGTAAACCCTGGCACATATTACTATCCGCGCGTTGACCGTTATTACGATAATGATGGCTGGCGAGATCACCATGAACATCGTTGGCACCGGCATCACGGAGATGATGATTAATTAACCTGGTTTGCAGTGCATGGTTGACTCATGAAATTTAAGTAGCAAATTTACATTAATACTTGGTAAGGCGTATATGATAAAAAAAACACTAATTCTAGTAATCACTATGTTTAGCTTTGTGGGCCAAGCCCATGCGGAAAAGCCAGACGAAATTTATAAGAGTTGCCGTCTAACAGGTTATTTTGATGGCGCTAAAGATCACCTTTATGCAGATTTAGCTGCGAGGCTTTCAGTCGCCAAAGGTATTAAAAAAGATGCAACATGTGATGCATCTTATGATGCAGGATATACCGTTGGAGAATCCATAAAAAAAGATTCAAAACTTAAGAGCGATTCAGATAAGAAAATTCAGAATGAAGCAGCAGATTTCAAAAAGAAAATTCAAGATGCTATGCTACATGCTGCGGGCTTAGTTTAGGCTTGCTACTTTAGACTATTAAATTAACGGTTTTTGTGTTTGTGAGAAATAAGTCGAACGAGGTAGGTGATGTGTTAAGGTAGCTTTATTCTTTAGAAGTTTTGTTTAGAGATATTCTGTTTACTAGTCACCTGAATAAAAAGTTAGCATAATTCACTTAGGGTAGTTCACGAGGATATAAAAATGAATTCAATCAAGATGCTCGCAATTGTGTTAATCGTCGCCGGTGCTCTGGGGTTGGCTTATGGAGGATTTACTTATACCAAAGACACCCATAAGGCTAAGATAGGTCCGATAGAGCTTTCAGTTAATGAGACAGAAACTGTAAATATTCCAATTTGGCTTGGTGTAGCTTCTATGGTTGTGGGGGGAATACTACTGTTCACGCGTAAGTAACATTGAGCGCTAAGCGCTGAAGATGTTATTTACACTTTTGAATCATAGAGTCTAATTAAATTTCCGCCAGCTAATTTGGCTTCATACATTGCTGAATCAGCAGTCTTGAGTATGTCATCTTGGCTAGCTTTGCAGTCACCAAATATGGTTACACCTATACTAGCTGTACAGTGATGTTCAATTGTGATTTCAGGCTTTTCATCTTGCTTGATTGTAAGCTTAAAGGGTTCGGACAAAGTAAGACGGATTTTTTCTGCGACAATTTGTGCTTGTATCGTTGATTGGACCTTATAACTATGTAGTTCATTAACCATCACCACAAATTCATCACCACCGAAGCGCGATACTGTATCGACTTCCCGCACGCAACTCTTGAGTCGATTTGCTACCTCAATTAACAATAAATCACCGACCGAATGACCGTATTCATCGTTAATAGGCTTGAAATTGTCGAGATCTATGAATATTACTGCACCAAAACGACCATTTCGCCTGCTAGCGGCTATGGTCTGAATGATACGGTCGTTAAATAAGCGACGGTTTGGTAGTTGTGTGAGATGGTCAAAATAAGCTAAATGCTGAACTTCTTCTTCAATACGTTTGCGTTCAGTGATGTCATGCGACACAACAACGATGAAAGACGGTTCACCTTCACTATTTTTTACCAGCCCACCTGAAGACTCAATGTATCGAATATTGCCATTAGGTAGCAAAAATCGAAATTCTGATCGTTGGCCAACTCCGGATTGGATGGTTTCGTTAAATATCTTTCTAATACGTTCCCGATCATCTGGGTGAATATCAGCAAATGAGTCTGTACCTTCAAGACTTTCCGTATCCCCGAAAAGTTTAGCATATGACAGATTGTTGTAGAGGCGCTTTCCCTCTAGATCAAGCACTGCAATGAAGTCTTCGCTATTCTCAGCAATAAACCGAAAAAACTCTTCTTGCTCCCGCCGAGAATTTTCAATAAATTTACGTGCAGTGACGTCGGTAAGTGCAATGCGCAGCATCTTGACGGAGTTATTTTCATTACGCCATATACACTGAAGATGGGTGCATATTTCTAATCCATCTTCTCCTACTAAAGTGAGGTCAAGTTCATGGCCGATCTCTAATTCAGATTTCTTTAGACTTGAGAATTGACTACGCCAATAATCTTTATCTTGTTCAGCGACAAACTGCGAAAAGCGGTTGTTAATTAGTCTGTTTCGCTCTAGCCCGAGCACCTTTGAAGTTTTTAAATTGCACTCTGTTATGACCTCTTCGGTAGTGATAGTGAGATAGCTTATCGGAGAAAACTCATATAAATCTTCATAATGATTCTGCGATAATTGCAAAGCTAATTGTGCATGTTGCAATTGCTTATCCTGCACTTCCAGTTTGAGTTGATGCGCCTGCAGCTCAGAAACAATTGCTTCGGCTGTGCCGTCTGTGGTCGTCTCATACCGACTAGATGACACGCTGGCTTCTGATTTATCCAGAAGAGTTTTTTTGATATTTTTATTGCTAAAGTCTGAATTCACGAGAAGTCTCAGTATTTAAAGGCCTTAGTAATCATACTCTGCTAGTGCATTGACAGTCCATAATCAATAGTAAAACAAGTGAGATTGTAGCCGAATGCTAAAGCCTACAGAAATGTTGGAGTTTTTTGATGCTATCGTTATTTTGACTATATTATTTAGTCAACGATAAGTGAATTTCATCAATACAACAGGTATACAATTATTATTCATACCCACATCATCACAAGAGAGTCAACATTAAACCGCCAGCAATCAGTCTACCTAGCACTACAAACACTGCGCCTGAAGCCAGCTCAAAGCAACGCAACAACCCTTTACATGGCCTTACGCTAGAGGCCATAGTTACAGCTCTCGAAGCCAATTTTGGCTGGGCTGAACTTGCTGAACGAATACCCCTGCGCTGCTTCAGCAATGACCCTAGTATTGCATCTAGCTTAAAGTTTTTGCGTAAAACACCTTGGGCCCGTGAAAAAGTGGAAGGCCTTTACATTTTTATGGTGCGGGACATTAACCGAGCCGTAAATAGCGAGCTTTCTCAACCTAAAGATTCATATATTATGTTGGGCTTTTTAATATCAACGATTAACTAAGATATTGGCTGGGATTCACTAACGTTTATTTTTCAATAAATAATGATACAAAGTACATCATTACACCTTCGTAATGGATTTTCTTAATGGTTCTAGTAGTGGGGATAGTCCATTGTGATCGATTTCTTGCATGAGCGCT
>JBKJRF010000037.1:0-12770 GCA_046594825.1 Methylotenera sp. | reverse complement strand
TTAGACAAACTTGAAGGCTGGCCAGAACAAGTCAAAACCATGCAACGCAACTGGATAGGCAAAAGCTACGGTTGTGAGGTGGAGTTTCCTATCGTCGGTCAAAGTGGAAATTTAAAGGTTTACACCACACGTCCAGATACATTAATGGGTGCAACATACGTTGCTGTAGCTGCAGAACATGCACTTGCAACTTTAGCCGCACAAACCAACCCTAAACTAGCTGAATTTATCGCCGAATGTAAACGCGGTAGCGTGGCAGAAGCTGATGTTGCCACAGCTGAGAAAAAAGGCATGGATACAGGTTTATTCGTGACGCATCCATTGAATGGTGAGCAATTGCAAGTTTGGGTGGCAAACTACGTGTTGGCTAGCTATGGCGAAGGCGCTGTGATGGCAGTACCTGCGCACGATGAGCGTGATTTTGAGTTTGCGAATAAATATAGTTTGCCGATTAAGCAGGTGATTGAACACGCGTACATGAGTCCAGAAATTCAATGGGAAGAAGATGCACGGCAACGATTTTATGCTTTTGATGCAAGTCGCTGGAAGGCCTCTTATAGTGAATATCCTGATGGCACTCTAATTAACTCTGGCAAATACGATGGAATGAAATACCAAGAAGCAACTGACAGGATTGCTTCAGAATTGGCTGCCAAAAACTTGGGCAAAAAACGCACCCAATTCCGCCTGCGAGATTGGGGCATCTCTCGTCAGCGCTATTGGGGCTGTCCTATCCCTATCGTTCACTGTGATAAATGCGGTGAAGTAACTGTGCCAGCTGAACAACTACCAGTGGTCTTGCCAGAAAATGTAGTGATGGATGGTGTAGGGTCGCCGATTAAAAAAGACCCTAAGTTTTACGAAACTTCCTGCCCTACTTGCGGTGGTAAAGCGACGCGTGAAACAGATACTTTAGATACTTTCTTTGAATCATCTTGGTATTTTGCCCGTTATGCGAGCTTTGATTGCAATACGGCAATGGTAGATGAGCGCGCGAACTATTGGTTACCAGTTGACCAATACGTGGGCGGCATTGAGCATGCAATATTGCATCTTTTGTATGCACGATTCTTTAACAAACTAATGCGTGATGTTGGGTTAATTAAGAATGATGAACCGTTTACCAACTTGCTCACACAAGGCATGGTACTTAAAGATGGTTCTAAAATGAGTAAATCTAAGGGCAATACCGTTGACCCACAGGCGTTGATTGATACTTATGGCGCAGATACTGCACGCCTGTTCATGATGTTTGCTGCACCACCAGAGCAAAGCCTAGAATGGGCTGATAGCGGCGTAGAAGGTGCAAATCGCTTTTTGCGTAGGGTTTGGAAAGCCGTTTATGACCATGTTGAACTAGGTACAGTGTCTGCTTACAGCGCTACTGGTGCTGCCGGCGAACTAACTGCAGAACTTAAAGCCATGCGTTTGCAATTACACCAAACTATAGAAAAGGTCGCCGATGACTATGGCCGCCGTCATAGCTTTAATACTGCAATTTCATCTGTGATGGAATTAATGAATGCATTAGCAAAAATTGAAGGTGTTGACCTAACAACACGCCAAGTGCGGCAAGAAGTATTGCAAAATGCAGCGCTATTGCTTTCTCCTATCGTGCCGCATATTTGCCAAGCGATGTGGACGGAACTTTGCCCGCAAAGCCATATACTCGAGGCTGGCTGGCCAGTGGCTGACAAATCTGCCATGGTGCAAGAAAGTGTAGATTATGTGATTCAAGTGAATGGTAAACTGCGGGGCAGCATTACAGTAGCCAAAACTGAAGCTAAAGAAACGTTAGAAAAATTAGCGGTGCAGCAGCCTTTTGTGCAAAAATTCATTGAAGCTAATATGTCCGTTCGCAAAATTGTAGTAGTGCCGAACAAACTCATCAATATAGTTGTGGGGTAAAACATGCAAAACACTCGCTCAAACTTGCTGCATTATATAAACAATCCATTAGGCATCATCACTGCACTAATATTTACATTAGCAGTTTCTGCCTGTGGTTTTCAATTACGCGGTAATGCGGATTTGTCTTTCAAAAACTTATATATCGAAGGCAAAACGCTAACTATTTCCAAAGAACTTAAAAAATCACTTAAAAATAATGGTATTCAAATAGTAGACAGTGCTGAGGGCGCAGATCTGCTGTTAGAAGTTCTGAGCGAAACCAATGAAAAGCGTATTTTATCGTTAAGTGGCGGCGGTTTAGTGCGTGAATATGAACTTAACTACCATGTTAGCTTTAGAACGCGTGAGGCTGCGAGTCCAACTTGGAGCGCTCCACAAAAAGTGCAATCCCGCCGTGACTTTTCATACAACGATAATGCCTTGCTAGGTAAGGCTGAAGAAGAAGCAAGGTTGAATACCGACATGCGCACAGACGCTGTACGCGAAATATTGCGCCGTTTAACTGCTATTAAGCCTGCTGTTAAAAACTAAATTTGCCAATGCGCTTAGCTCAAGCTCAACTTGAAACGCATCTCGCCAAAGGTTTACAAAGCCTATATGTACTGGTGGGTGATGAACCACTTGCGCAGCGTGAATGCCTGGATGCAATTCGTTTTGCTGCACGTACGCAAGGTTTTGATGAGCGTACGAGTTTAACTGTAGAGCGCTATTTTAACTGGCAGCAAATTCAAACTTATGGTCAATCGATTTCGCTATTCTCCAGCCGCAGATTGTTAGAAATCAATATTCCTTCCGGCAAACCTGGCATTGATGGTGGTAAAACACTGCAAGCCTTAGCCAACAAGGCTATGCCTGATACCAGTGTGGTTATTATTTTACCTACTTTAGAACGTGAAACGAAAAGTAGCGCATGGTTTACTGCACTTGAAAAGCAAGCAGTAAGCCTCACCTTAGATGAGGTAGATGCGGCTAATTTACCGCAATGGATAGCAAATAGATTGTCTCAGCAAGGTCAGCATACCAGCACACAAACGCTAGATTTCTTAGCGCATCAGGTAGAAGGCAACTTGCTTGCAGCTAATCAAGAAGTACAGAAGTTGGGGCTGCTATACCCTAAAGGCGAATTGTCAGATGAAATTGTGCGCGAAGCAGTACTCAATGTATCGCGTTATGATGCGTTTCAATTAGGTGAAGCAGTACTGGCTGGAGACACAGCACGTACAGTGCGCATTCTGCAAGGCTTGCAAGATGAAGGTGAGCAAGCAGTTGCGGTAATGAACCCATTGATGTGGGTGCTGCGACCTTTGGTGCGCATTAAACAAGCAGAGATGCGTGGTGAAAACATCATAAATGCTATGTCTAGCGCGCGGATTTATGGCGATAGGCAATCATTAGTGAAACGTGCACTAGCAAGGTTAAGTTTGCGCCAACTTGAAGCCGCCTTACAAAAATTGGCTGATATTGATAAAACTGCTAAAGGCGTAATGATTGGCGACGCATGGCTGGAGATTTCTAGGCTATGTTTTGGATTGGCTAAAGTACGCGGACGCTAGATAGCCACTTGCATATAGCCTTACTAAAGCAAATTTGATGTTAAGCAAACTTAGTCCTTAGTGCACCTAAGCTAAAGCAAAATAGGCATAAAAAAAGTATAATCAGTTTATGGATATTAAACAATACATGCAAAACGTGGGTATAGCCGCTAGAGCCGCTTCAAGACTCATGGCCAGCGCGGATACCAACACCAAAAACCTAGCGCTCACTCATATTGCGACAGCAATCTTGCGTGAAAAATCAGCACTATTAGCTGCAAATAAATTAGATTTAGACGCCGCGCGTGCTAACGGTTTAGATGAAGCGATGCTAGACAGGCTCGCCATCACTGATAAATCTATCAACACTATGGCGGAAGGCTTAAAGCAGATTGCCAACCTTGCTGATCCTATCGGCGAAATGACTGACTTTAAATATCTACCTAGCGGCATTCAAATCGGCAAAATGCGTGTACCTTTAGGCGTCATTGGTATCATTTATGAAGCACGGCCTAATGTGACCGTAGATGCAGCTGGGCTATGCATTAAATCTGGTAATGCAGCAATTTTACGTGGCGGTAGCGAGGCGATATATTGTAATCAAGCGCTGGCAAAACTAGTGCATGAAGGGCTACACGCAGCGAGCTTGCCAACTACAGCTATTCAAGTGATAGAAACTACAGACCGTGCTGCCGTAGGTGAACTAATCACCATGAAACAATACGTAGACGTTATTGTGCCACGCGGCGGCAAGGGACTCATTGAGCGCATTTCTAACGATGCACGCATTCCAGTGATTAAGCATTTAGATGGTAATTGCCATGTATATGTAGATGACGAAGCCGATTTTGATAAGGCGTTGCGTGTACTTGAAAACAGCAAAACTCAAAGACTCGGCACTTGTAACACTGCAGAGTCTTTGTTGATTGCTCGATCAGTTGCAACAAAAATGTTGCCAAAATTAGCTGAGATGTTGACTGCTCATGATATTGAAATTCGCGGCTGCGCTGAAACATGTTTGCTAGTAAAAGAAGCCAAGCCAGCTACCGAAGAAGATTACTATACAGAATATCTAGCAGCGATTATCTCTTGCAAAGTAGTCAGCGGGTTAGATGAGGCGATTGCGCATATTAATCAACACTCATCTCAACATACTGAAGCGATTGTGACTGAGAATTACACCAAAGCACGCAGATTCTTACGTGAAGTTGATTCCAGTAGCGTGATGGTGAATGCTTCTACCAGATTCGCCGATGGCTTTGAATATGGTCTGGGGGCTGAAATCGGCATTTCGACAGACAAACTGCATGCACGTGGTCCAGTAGGTTTGGAAGGCTTAACCTCGCTTAAGTATGTTGTACTGGGCGACGGACACATTAGAGCCTAAAAGGAAATTAAATTGGGCTTGATTGGCGACCCTAAAAATCGAATACCTTTAATAGGTATTCTTGGCGGTACCTTCAATCCCATCCATTACGGCCACTTGCGCATGGCGCAAGAACTCACTGATGCATTAAGTTTTGACGAAGTGCATTTTATCCCTTCGGAAAATCCGCCACATAAACCTACACCTCAAGTCACAGCAGAACACCGTGCTGCGATGGTGCGTTTAGGTATTTCCAGCAATCCTATTTTTAAGTTTGATGGCCGTGAGCTACATAGAAAAGGTGCATCTTACACAATAGATACTTTGCAAAGCTTGCGTGACGAACTTGGTAACGACGCTAGCTTAGTATTGTTAATGGGTAGCGACGCCTTTACCAAACTCAATACTTGGCATCGTTGGGAAGAGCTCATTCAGCTATGCCATATAGCCTTGGCACAAAGACCGTTAACATCAGAAAATGAAGCCTTAAAAAAACAGCCTCTGCCAAAAATACTAGAGACTTTCTTACACAATCACTATACGGAAAATGGCGATGATTTACATGAGTCTGCAACGGGCTTTATCACCATGCAATCTATCACGGCGCTGGATATTTCATCCACCGCCATTCGGCAGGCATTACAACATAAACATTCAGCACGTTATTTAATGCCTGATAGCGTCATTGATTATATCTATACACACCAACTCTACGATTTATAAGCACGTAAATTATGTTGAAAAAAAATTTATCAATTATCATTTTAGCTTCGCTAACACTTCTAACTTCTGCGTGTGGCATTAATCCAGTCACCAAGAAAAGAGAGTTTCAAGTAGTGTCAGAAGCACAAGAAATTTCAATCGGCCAACAAAACTATGCGCCAGCTCGACAATCGCAAGGTGGTGATTACATCATTGACCCTGAATTAACAGCTTATGTACAAAGCGTAGGCAATAAACTCGCAGCAGTTTCTGACCGTAAACTACCTTATGAATTTACCATACTGAATGATTCTGTACCCAACGCTTGGGCGATGCCTGGCGGTAAAATCGCTTTTAACCGTGGTCTACTTTATGAATTAAATAGTGAGGCTGAACTTGCTGCGGTAATGGGGCATGAAATGGTACATACGGCCGCTAGGCATGGCGCAAAAAGCATGGAGCGCGGCATACTAATGCAGGGTGCGATGATTGCAGTAGGGATTGGTACACAAAATACCAATTATGCAAATTTAATTGTGGGTGGAGCGCAGCTTGGTTCGCAATTAGCCACCAGTAAATATGGCCGTGACGCTGAAAGCGAAGCCGATTTATACGGTATGCGCTATATGAAAAAAGCGGGATACGACCCCGCCTCAGCTGTTACCTTGCAAGAAACCTTTGTACGTTTAAGCGCTGATCGTAAAAGTAATTTTATTGACGGATTATTTGCCAGCCACCCCCCTTCAGAAATAAGGGTAACAGCAAATAAAGCTACCCTTGCAGAAATAGGTGCAGGCGGCGATTGGGGCAAAGAAATCTATGCACAAAAAGTGGCTAAGCTTAAATCTACACAAGCCGCTTATAAAGCTTATGACGAAGGCGTAAAAGCACTCAGTGAAAAGAATATAGAGAAAGCAAAGACACTTGCTAAGCAAGCCATTGCCGGTGAACCACGTGAGGCACGCTTTCAGGAGTTGTTAGGGGATATTGCTTTGTCGGAGAAAAAGCCGATAGAGGCTTTAAGCTATTACGACAAAGCCATTAAAATGCAGCCAGATTATTTCAAGCCACATGTACAAGCTGGCATCGCTTTATTCAATTTAGGGCGCAAGGACGAGGCTGAAAAATACTTTATAAAAAGTAATAGTTTATTACCAACGGCACCTAGCCATTATTTACTCGGGAAAATCGCTGAAGAGCGCGGCGACATCACAGGTGCACTTAAAAATTATCAAGTGGCTGCAGATTCAAATTCTGACATTGGTAGACAATCTATCGCAGAATATACACGCTTAGATTTACCACAACACCCTGCTAAGTACTTACAAGCTGGTGCGCAAGTGGATAATAACGGTAACTTATATGCCGTGGTACAAAATCCAACCACTGTAACAATTAGTCGGGTGCAAGTAAGGGTTGTACAATATGACGCCACTACAGGTCGGCCGATTGCACAAAGTGCACCCCTGTTAATTGGCGCTAACATCGCGCCAAATAAACGTGATCAAGTTTTGGTAAGAGGTGTACGACTCAAAACGCAGCAAGAATTGCAACTATACAAAGTTATAGTTGAGAGTGCAGAGTTAGCAAAATAGCTGGTACAGTACCTTACTAGATGCCCGCATACCACTCATAACCTTCATCTTCCCAATAGCCGCCTTTACCGCCTGCAATATGCTCGAATGATTCCACTAGCTCTATACGCATAATGTATTTTGCTTGTTTGTAGCCAAGCTGGCGTTCAACGCGCAACCTGATAGGTGCACCATTTTTAACCGGTAGTGTTTCTCCATTTAGCGCATAGGCTAATATGGTTTGCCTATGGAATGCATCTTCCATATCGATGCTTTCGTAATAATTTTTAGTGCCGTCTTCTTCCATCGGGTCAGCACAGTAAAATACAACGTAACGTGCTTTTGGCAATGGCTTAACATGTGACAACACTTCATGCAAAGGCACACCTGTCCATTTACCAATGGCACTCCAGCCCTCAACACAGTCATGCCTAGTAATTTGCGTACGGCTTGGTAGCGCTTGTAATTGCGCCATACTAAATTTTTGCGGTTGCTCTACTAAACCAGTTACTTCTAATGCCCAATCTGAAAAACTATTTTCGACCAAGGCTTTATATTCGGCACTATTCGGCATTGAAGTACCATTACTGCGAAAACTAGGTGACATATCCGCTTCGCTGAATTCTTGCGCCATCGTTTTTCGTGATACCAGACGGTGCGCACCTTGGCTTAATCGTTCACCTGTGCTCAATAGTTTTGTAAACCCTTCTGACTGGGATAATCGGTCACAACCAGCCAAAGCCACTGCACCCAAGCCGGCTAACGCTCTTGCAAAGAAACGTCTTCTTTCAGTTTGGTGCGTCATGATTTTTCTCCTGCGTTCTTTTGATCATGGTCTATATCAACCCTATACCTACCAGTAATCATGGAGCGGATATTGTTCCAAAGACCGGTGATAATCACTTCAAACACATGGATAGATACAAAAGCTACCAATAGCCAAGCTACAATAAAATGAATGGTACGCGCAGTTTGACGGCCGCCGAACAAATCTACCCAGCCTGGTATCAGTGAATCTAAAAATGGTGACATCGCCCAACCCATTAATATCACCAGAGGCAACAATATAAAAATCACACTTAAATAGGCGATTTTTTGCAGTACATTGTAACGTTTTGCCTCTTCCCCACTGGCGTGGCGAAAGCGCGCATGGTCTTTGATAGATTGCCAAATTGAGGCACGGTCGCTAGGGGTAGTCAACAAGTCCCGTTGAATATGTTTAGTGAGAAATGAGTACGTTAAATAACAAATACCGTTGATAACAAACAACCAAGCAAAGAAAAAGTGCCACTGCCGTGCCATCGCCAACCATTGGGAGCTCGGGATAGTTGCCCAAGATGGGAATCCTCGTGAGATAAACTCGCCATTATCACTGGATGCGCCCAATACACCCGTAGTATTAAACTCGACACCTAAAATCTTGGTCTTACCTATCAATTCACCAGACTGTAATCTTAGCGCTTTCAATTCTAAGATTGGCGGCAGGCCATTGTAAGAAGACTTGCCTAGATTCAACGCTGGATGCGCATTAAATATGTTGAGACCACTCATGAGCAGAACGGTAAAACATATAACATTAGTCCAATGCATGATACGGATAGGGATGGTATGGCGATAAATGAACTCTGACTTAGGTGCTGGAACTTTTGCCATCTTCTTTCCCCAATACATTTAGTTAACTAAAAGCATACACTTATTTGATATTCATTTGTTTAGTGATTGGTAATTAACAAATAACGTCAGTTATAAGTTTCCGACAAAATGAACGTGCCCTTGCCACCTTACCACACTCAAACATGGCGTTAAAATCCGCTGTTTAAGACTCATTAAGTTTTCATCAAACATAGACATATTTTCATCAATTTGGTTTGCTACCCAACCTGCAAGAGTTAATCCACGGGCATTTATCGCCTCTACAGTGAGTAATGCGTGGTTGATACAACCTAAGCGCATACCAACTACCAGAATGATGGGGATATCAAGTGTAGAAGCTAAATCAGCTAAGGTTTCAGTCGCATTGATAGGCACAAAAAATCCACCTGCCCCTTCAACAATCACAACTTCTGCTATTGTTGTAAGCTGTAAATAGGCTTGCTTTATGTTGCCCAACTGCATCATCACACCTATTTGCTCGGCGGCAAGATGTGGGGCAATGGCTGGTGTAAATCGGTATGGGTTGATTAAATCTAATGTGGCTTGGACATTACTAGCGTCGCGTAACTTAATCACGTCTTCATTCAGCAGTTCGCCCTGTTGATTGACCTCGCAACCAGAAGCGATCGGCTTCATGCCTATGGTGGTATAACCTGCTTGCACAAAGTGTTGTACCAAGCCACTAGCAATATAGGTTTTTCCTACATTGGTATCGGTGCCAATCACAAAGTAGGATTTTGCCATATACGATTCTTATTTATTTCTAGGCCTAAATGTTACAGGTGAAAAGCCATCTGCAGGTTTATCTTTACCGCGCCAAGCATGGCCATACACCACCTCAAAGGTCGCGGGTAACTTGCCATTCGTACGAAACTGCTCATAATTAGCTTCTAGTGATTTTAAAAAACCACGCCCTAACAAACCTCGTGCACGGCCATCAGTCGCGTTATGCGCACCTATGCTTTTTAAATCACGCATCACACTTTTTACATTATCATAAGTTAGTGTAAATCGCTCCACATCTAGCACAGGAGCACTAAAACCAGCACGAACTAGCGCATCACCAATATCATGCATATCGATAAATCTGCTCACACTGGTAAAACCGCCCTTATCTGCACTCTGCTGGGTAGTAGCAATGCGCAACTCTCGCAAAGTATTAGGTCCAAAGGTACTAAACATCAACAAACCTTCAGGTTGCAACACACGATGAAATTCCTGCAAGACCGCATCTAAATCGTTACACCATTGAATAGCCAAGTTAGACCAGACGAAACCTATACTTGCGTTAGCCAGTGGCAGCGATTCAATATCCGCACACAACAGACTTTGGTTTGTAACGCCAAACATTGATTTTAGCTGGCTAAGCATACCAACTTGATAACTAGTACTACGTGTTTTTTGCAGCATGGGCAAGGCAAAATCTAACGACACTACTTGCGATTTTGCAAAACGTTTTTGCAAAGCATGGCTGGCGGCACCTGTGCCACAGCCTGCATCCAGTATGACTTGTGGGTTAATTTTCACCAAATCTAGTCGGTTTAGCATTTCCTCACGCACTTGTTTTTGTAATATCGCGGCTGCATCGTAAGTATCTGCCGCACGGCCAAATGAAGCACGCGCACGCACTTTATCAATGTGGTAACTATCTATTAATTTTGCGTCCATACTTATGATAGTGCTGGTGACGCTACAGGCTCTAAAAACTGAATAACAGCCTCTATAAACTGGTCTTGATGCGATAAAAATGGCGCATGTGATGCCCCTGCAATGACACGCAAAAAGCCTGTGGGTAGGTTTTGCATCATCCAATGCGCAGCCTGAACTGGCGCCAAAGTATCTCTATCGCCATGTATCAACAATGTTGGCTTTCTTAAGTGCTCAACTTCAGCACGTAAATCTGTTTCTAGTAGAATGTTGAGCGCTTTTTGCAAGGTTTGTGAAGTTGGTACTGGGCGTTCTGCGAATTTTTTACGTAATAATTTCACTGTCGCTCGTGCATCTTTAGCACCCATGCATTGTAGGGTTAAAAACTGCGTCATCGTCTTGTGATAGTCAGTATTCACATTATCGGCAAAGCCACTAAAAACCGTAGGCTCAATACCATTATCCCAATCATTTTTATTTACATAACAGGGTGTTGTTCCTACCAACACTAATCTACGGACTAAATCTGGATGGTCGATAGCAATTCGCATTGCTACCTGCCCACCCAAAGACCAGCCAAGGATATCTGCATGTGCGGGCAACATTTCGGCAATTTTTTCTGCCGCTGCATATAAATGAAACGGTTCAATCGGGCGGCTTAAACCCATTCCTGGTAAATCAACCAGATGCAGGGTAAAAACTTTACTGAGCCTTTTAACCAGTGGTTGCCATACGGCGCCATGCATGCCCCAGCCATGTAGCAATACTAAATTAGGGCCGGTACCAGTAGATTCAATATGAAGATTTGCAGGTGCAATGATCATAAAACGCTTTCGGCTTGATGAATGGCGGCAATTAGCTGTTTTATATTATCTAATGAATGCGCGGCTGAAAGCGATATGCGTAATCTAGCTGTGCCAGTAGGCACTGTTGGCGGACGTATGGCGGGCACTAATATGCCATGCGTCTGTAAGTATTCACTTAATGCCAATGCATCTTGATTACTACCTACAATCAAAGGTTGTATGGATGTATCTGACGGTAACAATCGCCATTTCTTGCAATGAAGATTGTTTTTTAAGTACGCAATCAAAGTATTTAAATGCGCACGTAAATCATCGCCCTGCTCAATCAAACTCACTGATGCTGCAAGTGTGGCAGATAGCGCTGGCGGTGCTGGCGTTGAGTAGACATAACTTTTAGCTGCTTGGATCAAATACTCAATCACCACTTTTTCACCTGCGACAAAAGCACCTGCAACGCCTGCTGCTTTACCTAAAGTGGCCATCATGATGATGCGTGGCGACTTGGGCATATTTTGGGTCACCTGAAAATGACTCAAGCTACCTTTGCCATGCTCACCTATCACACCAAATCCATGTGCATCATCTATATACAGATAAGCATCATATTTTTCACAGAGTGCTAGATATTCTGGTATTGGTGCAATATCTCCATCCATACTAAACACAGCATCTGCAGCAATGAGCTTATTTTTCGCCGTGCTAGCTTTAAGCAATTTTTCAAGTGCCGCTACATCATTATGCGGGTAGCGATGAAACTCAGCATGCGAAAAATACGCCCCATCATTCAAGCAAGCGTGATTCAGTTTATCGGCAAATATCGCGTCATGACGCCCCATTAATGCACCTAGCACGCCAATATTTGCCATATAGCCAGTAGAAAACAATAGCGCGGCAGGTAACTCTACAAATTTTGCCAGCTGCTTTTCTAACTCATCGTGATAACGATGATGGCCTGTAATTAAATTCGACGCCCCGCTGCCGACACCTGAGTCACCAGCGGCTTGCTGCATGGTCGCAATCAATTTAGGATGATTCGCTAGGCCTAAATAATCATTACTGCAAAACGACAGATAATTTTGGTTATTTGCCACAATATGCTCTGCCTGCGGTGAGTCTAATAATCGCCGCTGACGGAGCAAGCCATCGGTTTTACGTTTATCTAATGCTAATTGGAGTGAAGCTAACATGCTTAAATCTTGTTAATACCTAATTTAGCGAATAGTTTTTTATCAGTCGCTGCCTCAGGGTTACCTGTAGTCAGTAGTTTTTCACCGTAAAAGATACTGTTCGCGCCGGCAATAAAGCATAAAGCCTGTATGCCCTCATGCATGCTCTGGCGGCCTGCAGACAAACGCACAAAACTATTCGGCATGGTGATGCGCGCTGCGGCAATAGTGCGTACGAACTCAATAGGATCCAACTCATCGGTGCCATGCAATGGCGTACCTTCTACTTGTGTAAGTAAGTTAATAGGCACACTTTCTGGTGGGCGCTCCATATTCGCTAATTGTGCTAACAAGCCTGCACGCTGGTTACGCGATTCGCCCATGCCGATGATGCCGCCACAGCATACGTTAAT
>JBKJRF010000014.1:0-3974 GCA_046594825.1 Methylotenera sp. | reverse complement strand
CATCAGCGGCTAAAAACCTAACCTGTCGGCCAAGTGCTTGGAGCTGCAGAGTCATGAACTCCCATGTGCCTCCATAAACCTCACCAACACAAATAACACCACGTTCGCCATGCGCTAACAGCGTGGTTGAAATAGCAGCCATGCCTGAAGAAAACGCAATCGAACCCTCAGCTTGCTCGATACTCGCAAGCTTATTCTCTACATTCACAATACTGGGATTTGAGCCATAACGCGTATAAAGAAAGCCTGGCTGTCGACCTTCAATGACATCCAACATTTTCTCAGTAGAGTCAAAACTAAAAGTAGTAGTGTCGTAAAGTGGCGTATGAGGCGAGCCATATTGATCATGGCCCTTGCCTGCATGTATGCACTTTGTTGAGAGGTTACTGTTTTTTTGATGCATATAAAACCTTTATAAATCACCAGTTAATTAAATCTAAATTAACCAAACTGGTGTTTATTTCTTTCTATGCGCCCAAACGGCAGCTTCTAGCCGGCTGGTTAATTTGAGCTTACTTAATAGATGCTTGATGTGCACTTTAACAGTGGTATCACTAATCCCTAAGGCCCTGGCAATGGTTTTGTTATTAAGGCCGTTTGCTAAGCACTCCAGTATTTCCCTCTCTCGTTCAGTGAGTGATATTTCCTCTTCGCTCCTGTTAAGCGTTGGATGAATAAGTGCGTTTTTAAGGATTTCTGTCAGGCTTTCTTGCAACACAGTGACACCAGACATGGCTTTCTTCAAGTTAGCGCAAAGCTCCTCAGGCTCCATATCTTTAAGCAAATAACCATCAGCTCCCGCACGCAGAGCTTCCAGTAAATCGACTTCAGCATCTGACACTGTCAACACAATACAACGGGACTCCAGCTTAGCCTCTTTAATATGAGTAAGCGTTTGTATGCCATTCATACCTTTCATATTGAGGTCTATCAATACCAGATCTGGCTTCAGTTGTTCCACTAAAACAATGCCTTCTGTACCCGATGCGGCCTCACCTACTACCAAGAACTCTGGGTCAGCAGAAATCATTTGGCGCACCCCCCTACGAAAAAGAGCATGATCGTCAATAATCAATACGGTAGTAGGTGTTTGCATAATGTTCTCCAGCCTATTATTTTATTATTAATACTAACCAAATTTTGAATACTCATTTTGGTCGGAATAGCAGCCTGACGCGAGTTCCACCGCGGCGTCTAGGCAATACCTCAATTGTGCCACCCAAACAATAAGCACGTTCGGTCATGATAGCTAAACCATAATGATGTGGCTTAGTTTCATCAAAAGTACAACCCTTACCATCATCATCAATTGTTACCATGACTTCACCCGTAGATTGTAAAACTAGTGCAATAGTGACTCTTTTAGCACCTGAGTGGCGAACAATATTCGATAGGGCCTCGCGCACTACATGCAACAGATGGAACTCCTCATTAACGCTTAGCCGGCATTCTTGTAATCTGTTATCCAGCGTAATGTTCAAGCTAGATCGTTGCGAAAACTCTTCAATGGCTTCTTCTAGTACATGATCAAGCCCACGCACATCCATTTGCACCCTAAATGTAGTCAGCAACTCCCTTAACTCACGGTAAGCAATATCCAAACCTTCTCGCGTATCGTTCACAATACTATCAGCACCAGACTCAATCAAATTTGCACCAAAGTTAGTCTGCAAGCGTGCCAGTTGAAACTTCATGTAAGAAAGTGATTGCGCTAACGAGTCATGTAGCTCTCTTGCAATGACTGCTCTTTCCTCTAGCAATGCCACTCGTCGGCTTTCCTGCTCTCTCGCCTGGAAACCCATGGATAATGCAAGCATTTGTGCAGTAACCTCAAATAACTGTAATTCAGCATCATCAAAATAATGGTTCGCTTCGGTTTCTAGTAACAAAATACCCAACCAGCCATTAGGGCTAGGTAGTGGAAGCGTTACACACTGCACACACTCACTTTTGATAAGTTTAGTAGTATGGCTTACCGAGAGAGGGTTAGTCGTTTCATCAAACATACCTTCATCAAAAGACAATGGCCAGTAACTAGAAAAAAGTGCACGCTGTGCTGAAATTCTAGATCCATTTTCGCTAAAAACTAACGCCACATTAGCAACGCCTAACGTTCGCTCAAGCGAGTAAAGGGTTTTTTTTATCGTAAGTTCACTCAGTCCTGAACTGCCTATTAACTTAGCTAGCTTAAACAGAAAGTCTTGTGAAAGCAGCATCTTCCTGACTTTTTCTGTACTGGTCTTATTGATCCATTTTGTTTCAACTTGAATGGCCTGAAGCCTTGCAGACATTTCTGCAGTGAGTTTTTCCAGCACCTCAAACTCATCATCATATTGGTTGCCTGCATTTGCAACCACAATATCATCTGGCAAGATGGCAACGGTTTTGCCAAGCCTGTTAATCAAAATACTCCATGATGTCAGCATAATGCAGGCTGCAATACAAAATACTAAAAACAAACATACAAACTGAATCAATGACACTAAAGACTGTTTGATTACTACATCATCCTCTGCCGCTACGAGAAATTTGTCATAAGCTTTAATGACCTCATTGCCCTTTTCTAGCATCCCTGCATTAGAACCATCCTGCATACTGGTTTTAGTGAAATTTTGTTGTACAGCTTTTAAATGTTCGTAAGCTTTGGCTAACCCAGTATCTTTTTGATTTTTAGCCCAAGAATAAATAGGCCCGTCAAAATCATTTTGAATTTTATTTAATCGACTTAAAATAACATCCCTGTTATCAAAATCATTATTTAATTTATAAAGCTCGTTCTTCCAGACGGATTGATTTTGATAAGCGTTATGGATAACGGAAAGATGGTCTGGGATATAGTCAAAGAGAAACAGTGAGCCCGCCTGCATCAATATAACGGACAGCACCATAGACACGACTAATGCATGTAAATTAGCATATAGCTTATGATTTTTAATAAAATCTTTTAATAATTTAGGAAAATTAAAAATATTCTGCATTTTTTCTCTAGTTCTTTTTATACTATATTATCTTCGTATTCAGAGTTAGCTTAATGAGTATATTCATATTTTCAACACTTATCATTAGTGTCATTTTCTTGTTCCTTCTTGGTTCATGGTACAACATTCAAGGTCCTTTCTTGTTACATGTTGTAATGTTGGTTTCAACAGCTGTGGCTATCTTTTCAGCGGCGGTTTTAACACTGATACAACCAGTATATTCAAGGTCATCGCGCTCACGCCAGGAACTTCCGCAGGAGGCCGCATGGGGCAAAGAAGTTTCTAGCGCATTATCCTCTCCTGCGGCCGTGCTTGATGGCTATATGGTTAAATTTGTAAACACACCATTTCTCCAAACATTGGGTATGGTCGGAATGGCTGACCAAATTATGGGCATGCCATTCACCAACTTAATCCATCCAGCTGACCATCAAAGCTTAGCTGAACTCACCGTGGAAGCTAATATGGGTAAAACTAAAGCTGACCCCACCAAAATTCGTCTATTGTGTGCTGATGGCACTATTTTGCCATCTAATGCCAGCCTTACCCGTATGCGCGAAGACAGCCGAAATAATTTAATGCTGTTTCAATTCACGCCAATTTCTACTATATATCCATTAAGTGATGATTACGAAACACATTTCAATTATCACTCAATTATCGACAGGCTTGAGGAAATTGTATTTCAACTAAATGCTGAAGGTCGAATTATTTTCCTGAACCCCTCATGGGCACGTTTGCTTGACTATAAAGTTCAGGATTGCCTAGATAAGTTATTGATAGACTTTTTTCACCCAGAAGACAAGCCTATGCTAGAGGCTAGGTTAAACTCACTTACACAAGGCAAAAGAACCAATTGCACCATTGAAGCCCGACTACTCTCGGTTCGTGGAGACCCTAATTGGATAGTCATGCGTGCTAAAACCACCTCTACCTCAATTGGCGAAAGAACAAGCATCATTGGCACCATGACAGATATCCAGCACAACAAAGAAG
>JBKJRF010000240.1:0-6166 GCA_046594825.1 Methylotenera sp. | reverse complement strand
AACTGTCAACCAGCATGGCTTTGAGGTCGTCATCGGGATAGGTTCTTTCGTACCCCAATGTTCTATCACTGAATTTCTAGGTACAAGACTTCAAAGGTTCTATACCCTTTGCTACTGTTAGTCCTGTACTGGAAAGTTTATTTAAACCTTCATTAGAAGCATAAGAGAAGGCATAGCGTTTAAATGATGCTTTGCATTTATTCAGTCCATTGTGGGTTCCAGACCACTTCCCAAAGATGACCATCTGGGTCTTGAAAGTAGCCAGAATATCCGCCCCAGAAAGTGTCATGTGCAGGCTTTACAATAACTGCACCTGCCGTTTTAGCTTGAGTCATGACTGCATCAACCTCTGCTTTTGAAGAAACGTTGTGCCCTAGTGTCATTTCGGTTGCACTGATAGGCGCCAATGTGAGCCCAGTGTCATGTGCTATGCTTTTTCTTGGCCAGAGAGCAAGCTGCAACCCTGCTTGGAGTTGAATAAAGGCAACCGCACCATATTCAAACTCCTTGCCAATGATGCCTTCAGTAGAAAATCCAAGCCCGTCTCGGTAGAAGCATATAGACCTTTCTAAGTCGTTAACGCCAATAGTGATCACAGTAACTCTTGGCTTCAAGCGCAAATTTCTCCTTTAGGTATACTTTTTCTCACCAGGGATTTGCGTGAGCAAGTCATCTCTTAATGTTTGTGTTAGAGCTAAGTACTTTCATCAAAGCTCACACCGCAAAAAGGGCAGCTGTTAATTCTATGGCTATTTTTTATTTTATGATTGGAAATACTCTTTTTGCATTTTGAGCAACGAAGAAAAGCGAGCCTAATTACCCCAACATAAACACAAATGGAAGCAAGAATAATAAACCCAGTTTCTAGGCTTTGCTTTTCGAGAACGAAACAGCCAATATATAGAAGTATTGCGATAAAAATGTATACGATTGATAAAAGGCTTTTTTTATTTAAATACTCGCGGATAGCCATAAGCTTCTAACTGTTATTAAGAGGACGCGTTAATCCCCTTAATAATATTGAGAATATCGATTTTTTCATGATTTTTTCTTTTTAAATCTTGAAGTTAGTGGTTACCCTAGTCATATAATAATAAATAGTAAGCAGGGATGCAAATGGTTTGTTATAGCCTCTATTCTGAGCGCGATATTACTTAAAAATCTGAAAACTCAACAGGCAGCTTTGGGTTGGGTTTTGCTATTTAGCACAGTACTTTGAACGTGTTGTGACTTTACTTAAAGAGGGCGTGGACGTTGTAGTATGGATCGGTAAATTGCCATATAAAACTCTTAATTTGCAATGCAATTAGCCTTGTGGAATATTTTCCTCCGGGATTCCACACATTCTATTTGCGGGCACTGCTATATCCATCAAACTTGGCTTTGGCAGGTTTAGATTATTCATGATAGTGACAAACTCTTCTAATGATTTGCCAGCTAGACGCGAGTTAATGGCTCTTTCTTGCACCACACAACTTACACGCCGACCATTGTAATCGTGGCCTGGGTACACTAGTGTTTCATCGGGTAGGCTAAATATTTTGTTGTTGATACTACTAAATAGAGTGCTCGCATTTCCACCTTGAAAGTCAGTACGTCCGCAACCGTTAATTAACAAGGCGTCACCTGTAAAAATTCTGTCGTTCCATAAAAAGGAAAGGCTACCTACTGTGTGGCCTGGGGTTGCAATTACTTTTATTTGCTGGTTACCGAAAGTTAATATATCCCCATCATTTAGCTGTAAATCTGCGGTAGGTGCGCCACACAACTCACTGACAGCCGTTAGTGTCGCTAATTTTCCACGTAATAGTCCGCTGGCGGTGATATGGTCAGCATGCACATGTGTTTCTAAAGAGTATTTTAGTTGGCAGTTAAGCGCATTGATTATTCTAATGTAATCGTCAACATGGCTCCCTACGGGGTCAATCAACACTGCCTCTTGTGAATTATCATCGACTATTAAATAAGTCAAAGTGGAAGACTCGGCGTCAAACATTTGTTTAAACATATTTAAATACTCCTGAAAACCGTAAACAATATTGAATAATATTATATATTAAAATATAATATAAAAATATTAACTAATTGACGAAAATATGATTCAAATCAAAGAAACTAATCTTGATGAGTTACGTGCTTCTGCAGACAAGGCCTCTAGCTTAATGAAAGTGATGGCAAATTCAGACCGTTTGATGTTGCTTTGCCAGCTTTCGCAGGGTGAGAAGTCGGTAGGGGAGCTGGAAGGAATTCTAGATATTCGGCAACCGACACTTTCTCAGCAACTTACGGTTTTACGCGAAGCTGAGTTGGTTGCGACACGACGCGAAGGTAAAAGTATTTTTTATAGTATATCCAGCCAATCTGCGATGGCGGTGATGCAAGTATTGCATCAAGAAATCTGTAAAAGTTAAGGAAGATAATTATGTCACTACAAATTAGCCAACAATCACCAGACTTTAGTACTGCGCCGCAAATTAGCGTTGAAGATATCGCAGAAATAGCTAGACTAGGATTTAATACTATTATCAACAATCGCCCGGATAATGAAGGGGGTGCAAGCCAGCCGACTAGTGAGCAGATTAAAGCGGGCGCAGAGAAGCTAGGCCTAGCCTATTTTTATATTCCACTTATTCCAAACAATATCCAATCTGCACAAATTGATGCATTTAGCATCGCTTATGCTAACGCAGCCAAGCCTATTCTAGGGTTTTGTAGAACAGGCAATAGAGCGAGTTCAATTTTAAAGTTAGCGCTCGCAAATTCAAATGTTTTAAAATAAATCCCCTGACTCAAAATATTTACTGGCATAACTAAAATAAATCTTTAACGATATGTTTTTGGCATTTATAAAAAGAGTCCTATCCAATTTTATTAACCATACATGTAGAGTGTACTGATGTCTTCATACAAAAAAAATAAAACAATTTTCGATATTGTAGTTGTAGGTGGAGGCGCTGCTGGCGGTGGAGTAGCAGCAAGTTTGCTCAAGCGTCAGCCTTCATTGAATATTGCCATTATTGAGCCCGCTGATAAACACTATTATCAGCCTGGCTGGACACTTGTTGGCGGCGGTGCGTTTGCAAGCGCTGACACTGTACGTCCAATGGCGGATTGCATACCTAAAGGCGTCACTTGGATACACGCTTCGGCCACTGCATTTGAACCGGATAATAACCTTGTGCAAACCGATACGGCTGGCGCTGTAAGTTATAAGCAACTCATTGTGGCCGCTGGTTTAAAACTTGATTGGGAAGCGATTGCTGGGTTAAATGAAACATTGGGTAAAAATGGCGTTACCTCAAATTATCGTTTTGATTTAGCCCCCTATACTTGGAAACTTACTCAAGGCCTGAAATCAGGCAAGGCTATATTTACCCAACCACCTATGCCAATAAAATGCGCGGGTGCACCACAAAAAGCCATGTATTTATCTTGCTCAGAATGGGAAACAACTGGGTTATTAAAGAATATAGAGGTTGAATTCAATAATGCTGGCGCAGTGTTATTTGGCGTTGCAGCTTTTGTGCCGCCACTCATGAAATATGTTCAACGTTACAATGCAAAATTATGTTTTAACTCAGCGTTAGTGGCGGTAGATGGACCTTCAAAAAGAGCTTGGTTCAATGTAAAAAATGCTGAAGGTGATATAACAAAAGTTGAAAAAACATTTGATATGCTGCATGTAGTTCCACCGCAATGCTCGCCAGACTTTATTAAACAAAGCCCCTTAGCAAATGCAGATGGCTGGGTAGATGTCAATCAGAATACATTACAGCACAATAAATACGCCAATATTTTTAGCCTAGGTGATGTTTGCTCGTCGCCAAATGCAAAAACAGTCGCGGCTGTGCGCCAGCAAATTGTTGTAGTTGCTGAAAATTTGCTGGCTGTCAGAGATGGAAAACCTATGTCGACAACTTATTACGGCTATGGCGGATGCCCTTTAACGGTGGAAAAAGGAAAAATTGTATTAGCCGAGTTTGGGTTTGGTGGAGCACTATTACCAACGTTCTCATTCATTAATGCCTTATTACCGAGTCGCTTCTTTTGGTTATTAAAAAAACACGTACTGCCCAGAGTCTATTGGCAATGTATGTTGAAAGGCCGTGAATGGTTAGCACGTCCTAGTAAACCTAAAGAGACCTAACTTTAGATTGCTATGGATCTTAACTTCATCAGCATAGGTATAGGTTTATTTGTCGGTCTTGTGTTAGCACTGACAGGTGCAGGTGGTTCTATTTTGGCCGTGCCATTATTAGCATTCAGCCTAAATCTTAGCATCGTAGAGGCCGCGCCAATTGGGCTGCTGGCTGTAATGCTCGCTTCTTCAATCGCAGCAATACAAAGCCTGCGTGTTGGCCTAGTGCGCTATAAGGCGGCTACGCTGATTGCAAGTTTCGGTATTATTTTTGCTCCACTCGGCGTTTGGTTGGCACATCGCACTCCCAATAAATTTCTAAGTTTGGTATTCGCATTAGTGTTAGTTTATGTGGCGTGGCAAATGTGGAAGCATAGCTGGAGCGATTTACAAATGGAATTGGATAAACCAGCCCCAGCATGCGAAGTTAATCCAGCTACATCAAAACTATTTTGGACTGCACCTTGTACTAAAAGACTTATTTCAACAGGCAGTGTGGCGGGATTTCTCTCAGGTTTACTGGGAGTAGGAGGGGGCTTCGTCATCGTGCCAACGTTGCATAAAGTCACTAATCTGGACATGAAGTCTATCGTTGCTACTTCCCTTGCTGTGGTTGCGCTTGTATCTATCACGAGTTTAGTGACTTATATCACGCAGCACGCAATCAACTGGCAGATAGCGATACCGTTTAGCCTTGCGACAATATTAGGCATGTTAGCGGGAAGGTTTTTAAGTAATAAAATATCCAATCAGGCGATACAGCGCACTTTTGCTGGTCTTGCTTTTTTGATGGCAATTGCACTTGCTGTAAAAGTAGTCTTTTAATAAATTTAAGCTTCCTGAGATTCGAATAGTTGACTATCAGTAAAAGGTTAAGAAAAGGTGGCGGTAGATGAATATTGACTGGGCAAACTTCACGCCATGGGCATCGTTGGCAGGTGGCTTACTAATTGGTCTGGCAACGGCTATGTTGCTGCTCTTCAATGGGCGTATAGCGGGAATTAGTGGAATCGTAGGGAGTCTGTTGCGACCTGTAAAAGGAGATGTCTGGTGGCGGGTTGCATTTATTTTGGGACTGATTGTTGCATCATTTGTTTATGGCTTGGTAGCTCTTTTGCCAAATGTGATGGTTGATGCCGATATGGCAACATTAATTGTCGCAGGATTGTTGGTAGGTGTTGGTACGCGCTATGGATCAGGCTGTACCAGCGGGCATGGTATATGTGGCATTTCACGACTGTCATTAAGATCTTTAGTTGCGACTCTGTTATTTATGTTGTCAGGTTTTGTAACTGTTTTTGTTGTTCGGCATTTACTTAATTAAGGCGTTTAGTATGCGAATAATCATGGCATTTATAGCAGGTTTGATATTTGGCTTAGGCTTAATTTTATCGGGTATGACTAACCCATCTAAAGTGATTGGTTTTCTAGACCTTGCTGGCAGTTGGGACCCTTCACTGGCATTCGTGATGGGTGGTGCAGTTCTGATCGGCGTTATTGCATTCCGCTTTGCAAGGGCTGGTCAAAAATCACTTCTAGGTGATGTAATGCGTTTACCAACGGCTAATCAGATTGACCTGCGTCTAGTTTTAGGTGCCTTATTGTTTGGTGTTGGCTGGGGCTTGGCGGGGTATTGCCCTGGACCTGCGCTGACGTCTATTGCCCAAGGTGGCAGTAAACCTCTGATTTTCGTGGCTGCGATGATTTGCGGCATGGCGATATTCGAGATTATACAAAGAATGCAACGTCGCAAAAGCAGAAAGCAGTTATTTTAATTAAAAGTAGTCCGTTGGTATTTCAATGGTCTAAGATATTTAATTCAATAGACATTTCAATTACCTCCTAAAGAATGGGTAATTAAGCCTTTTATTTTTTAGTCAACAATTAATCAAAATCATCAGCATCAGATGACGCAGGTTTTTCAGAACAGCCGATTGCCTCGTAACCAGCATTTTCAAGCTTTACTCGGTATTCACATGATGGAAGATGCCCTTCCAACTTACCATTGATAGTCGTTGTTTCTACGTG
>JBKJRF010000181.1:0-5963 GCA_046594825.1 Methylotenera sp. | reverse complement strand
TAACGCGGTAGATGAGCAAATTGACGCTACACAGTGCGGTGGCCATGAAAACTGCCGCGATGAAGGTCGTTGTATGACGCACGATTTATGGGCAACGTTGAACAGTAAAATCTTAGATTACCTTGCAGGCGTGAGTTTAGCTGACATGGTGGCATCGCAAACCAGCGGCCAAAAAGTGTTGATTACACCACGTACTTGTGGAAGTAGTAGCAAGAATGTCACTATCACTGCCACTGATTTAGCAGAAGAAGTAGTAGCTGCCTAGTTTAAAGTTACCTTATTAAGATTAGTACTTAAAACTATGGCTCACGTTTACTTTGATCATAATGCAACAACTGCGCTAGATGGTCGCGTGTTAGAAGCAATGTTTCCGTGGATGCATGCACAAAGCGGCAATCCTACAAGCCGCCATGTATACGGAAGATCTGCTCGAGAAGCAGTGGAAAATGCAAGAGCGCAGGTGGCAGAGGCTTGTGGTGCTTATAGTTCACAAGTAATTTTTACTGCCAATGGGACTGAAGCGAATAATTTTGCGATAAAAGGCATGGTTCAACATAGACCGGCAACGCAAATTTTAACCAGCGCAATTGAGCATCCATGCGTGACGCGACCAGCATTGTCTATGCAGCAATTTGATTATATAAGCCGTCAAATTGCTGTGGATGCAAACGGTAAGATGGATTTAGAAAAGTTAAAGCAACAACTCGCAGCGCCAACTAGTTTAGTTTCGGTAATGTTAGCCAACAATGAGACTGGCGTAATACAGGAAGTTGCAACAATAGCTGAAATGACACGAGCCGCCGGTGCTTTTATGCATACGGATGCAGTACAAGGATTAGGTAAATTACCGTTAAGTTTTTCAGACTTAAATGTACATGCAATGACGGTCTCAAGCCACAAGATTCATGGTACGCAAGGGGCGGCAGCGCTTATTTTAGATAAGAAAGTTGATATACAGCCACTGCTACATGGTGGCGGGCAAGAAAGAGGTTTACGTAGTGGGACAGAAAATGTGGCGGCGATTGTAGGGTTTGGTGTCGCTAGCGAAATAGCAGTAGCGAATCAAAGTCACTATGCTGCACATACGAAAATGCTGCGTGATCAGTTTGAAAGCGGTTTATTGAAATTGAGTAGTGATCTGAACGTGACCATCTTTGGCAATAAAGTGGCGCGTTTACCCAATACCAGCTTCTTCGCCATTGATAACATTGAAGGTGAAACCTTAGTCATGGCGTTAGATCGTAAAGGTTATGCCGTTGCCAGTGGCTCTGCCTGCTCCAGCGACAGTACTGAGCCTAGCCATGTGCTGCTTGCTATGGGCGTAGATAAAGATACAGCGCGTGGCGCAGTACGCGTAAGTTTTGGATCTAGCAATACTGTGGTAGAAGTCAGTGACTTTTTAACTACATTGAATAATGAAATTTTGAGATTGAAACAATTGACTGCAGTTGCAGCGTAAAGCTGCAATTGAAAAAACGCCGCATGAAGCAGCATAGATTGCTCAAGGTAACCAAATTATAAATATGCAAGGATGAATGAAAGAATGTCAGCTTCAATAGAAATGCCAATTAAAAAAGATTTATTTGACGCAAATGGTCTCGCTAAAGATTTGCATGCTGAGTTGCATGGCCATAGCTTGGACATGCCGCCGATTTATTTAGACTACTCTGCCACAACACCAGTAGATCCACGTGTGGCTGCAAAGATGATTCCATACCTCACTGAACATTATGGAAATGCAGCATCACGCAGCCATCCATATGGTTGGACAGCTGAAAAAGCGGTTGAAAATGCACGTGAAGAAGTTGCGAAATTAGTCGGTGCAGACCCACGTGAAATTGTGTGGACTTCTGGTGCGACAGAATCAAACAATCTTGCCATAAAAGGCGCTGCAAATTTCTACAGTGGTAAAGGTAAACATATCATTACCATCGCCACCGAGCACAAAGCGGTGATTGATGCAGTGCGAGAACTTGAGCGCGTTGGTTTTACGGCAACTTATTTAGAGCCAGAACCAAATGGTTTAATTGATCTGGAAAAATTTAAAGCTGCGATTCGACCAGATACGGTATTAGCTTCAGTCATGCTGGTAAACAATGAAATCGGCGTGATTCAAGATATTACTGCAATTGGTAATATTTGCCGCGAAAACAATGTGATTTTTCACGTAGATGCTGCGCAAGCAACAGGCAAAGTAAAGATTGATTTAGAAAATCTGCCAGTTGATTTAATGAGTTTCAGCGCCCATAAAACTTATGGTCCTAAAGGCATTGGTGCATTATATGTGCGCCGTAAACCTCGTATTCGTATTGAGGCACAAATGCACGGCGGTGGTCATGAACGTGGTATGCGTTCTGGTACATTAGCTACCCACCAAATCGTCGGCATGGGTGAGGCGTTTAGAATCGCACGTGAAGAAATGGATGTTGAGAATGCTCGTATTCGCAAACTACGCGATAAACTTTTACATGGTTTAGAAACCATAGAAGAAGTCTATGTTAATGGTGATTTAGAGCATCGCGTGCCACATAACTTGAACATCAGCTTTAACTATGTTGAAGGTGAATCATTGATTATGGCAGTAAAAGGCATTGCAGTATCTAGCGGTTCTGCATGTACATCTGCCAGCCTTGAGCCAAGCTATGTATTACGTGCTTTAGGTCGAAGTGACGAATTAGCGCATAGTTCAATTCGCTTCTCAATTGGCCGCTTCACGACTGAAGATGACGTGGATTACACCATTGAGTTAATGAAAAGTAAAATTGATAAATTAAGAGAATTATCGCCGCTTTGGGAAATGTTTAAAGACGGAATTGATCTAACTAAAGTGCAGTGGGCTGCACATTAAAGCAAATGTTGATAAGCAAAGATTTGCTTTGTAACGAAATATTTTAAGGAGTAAGTATCATGGCATATTCAGATAAAGTTTTAGATCACTATGAAAACCCACGTAACGTGGGCACTTTGGATAAACTCGATTTAAATGTAGGTATAGGTATGGTAGGCGCGTCGGCTTGCGGCGACGTGATGAAGCTGATGATTAAGGTAAATGATAACGGCATTATTGAAGATGCTAAATTCAAAACCTATGGTTGTGGCTCTGCAATTGCATCTAGCTCATTAGTAACAGAATGGTTAAAAGGCAAAACTATTGATGAAGCTTATGCAATCAAGAACTCTGCGATTGCTGAAGAATTGGCGTTACCGCCAGTAAAGATTCACTGCTCAGTATTAGCAGAAGATGCGATTAAAGCAGCTGTAGCAGACATTAAAGCAAAGCAATTAGCGAAAGAGACAGCATGACCATTTACTTTGTTCCTGCTAACGCAGCAATGACGACATTGGAAAGTTGATAATATTTATGGCAATTACCCTTACTCAAACCGCTGCAAATCGTGTTGAAACGTTCCTTGCCAATCGTGGCAAAGGCGTGGGTTTGCGTCTGGGCGTTAAAACCACAGGATGTTCTGGCATGGCTTACACCCTTGAGTTTGTAGATGAGCTCAACGCAGAAGATACCGCTTTTGAAAGCCACGGCGTAAAGATTATTGTTGACCCTAAAAGCTTGGTTTACATTGATGGCACTGAATTAGACTTCACTAAAGAAGGACTAAACGAAGGCTTTAAATTTAACAACCCTAATGTGAAAGACGAGTGTGGTTGCGGCGAGAGCTTTACGGTGTGACACAAGGCTATTTTGAGTTATTTGGGCTTGATTCTAAGTTTAATATTGATATTGCAATGCTAGAAAGTAATTTTCGAAAAATACAATCTGACTCACATCCCGACCGCTTTGTAACTGCAACTCCTGCTGAAAAGCTAAAGTCTATGCAACTGGCAACGCTTGCGAATGAAGGTTATCAAACACTCAAACAACCAGCGAACCGGGCAAAGTACTTATTAGAACTACAAGGCATAGAAGCAATTAGCGAGACCAATACCGCGATGCCTATGGATTTTTTAATGCAGCAATTGGAATGGCGTGAAGCAATTGATGATGCAAAAAACGCTAAAGATATTTCTGGATTAGATAATTTACTTCGCCAAATGCAGCAAGAAGCTAATGCGTTAAATACAACGCTAACCTTGTTAATCGATAAGAATCATGATTATCAAGCAGCTACAGAAGCCACACGTAAATTGATTTTTATCGACAAAGTATGCATGGACATCAACAAAGTAATCGAAAAGTTAGAAGACCTGAATTAACAGATTTTAATTAGCAAGCTTACAAGCTTAACTAGAAACATACCTTAAATAATAAACTATGGCACTTCTGCAAATCTCCGAACCAGGCATGAGCGCCGCACCACATCAACATAAGTTGGCGGTTGGCATTGATTTAGGCACCACCAATTCATTAGTAGCCACTGTACGTAGTGGACTGAGTAGCATACTCAGTGATGAACATGGCCATGCTTTACTACCCTCTGTAGTACATTACCTTGCTGATGGCACAGTAGACGTTGGTTTTACTGCGCTAAAACAGCAAAATTTAGACCCTCACAATACAATCACTTCCGTGAAGCGCTTTATGGGGCGTGGGTTAAAAGATTTAGATATAGCCATGCTACCTTATCATTTTGTAGAAGACTCAACTGGTACTGAATCTATCAATGACAAAATGGTGCAAATTGAAACTCGAGCAGGCATTAAAAGCCCTGTAGAGATTTCAGCTGAGATATTAAAAGTACTTAAAACTCGCGCTGAAAAAGGACTAGGTGGTGAATTGGTTGGCGCAGTCATTACTGTGCCAGCTTACTTTGATGATGCCCAACGCCAAGCGACTAAAGATGCAGCCAGATTAGCGGGCATTAATGTTCTGCGACTGCTGAATGAACCCACTGCCGCTGCAGTAGCCTACGGGCTAGATAACGCCAGTGAAGGCGTTTATGTAATTTATGATCTTGGTGGCGGCACGTTTGATGTATCAATACTCAAGCTTAGTAAAGGTGTGTTTGAGGTACTAGCGACAAATGGTGACTCAGCACTAGGTGGTGATGACTTTGACCAACGTATTTTTTGCTGGATTTTGGAAACAACGAAACTATCCCCACGCAATGCACATGACACTCGCTTACTATTAAGCAAAGCACGTGAAGCCAAAGAGTGGCTTACAGAACATGCAGAAGCCAATATCAGTTGTTTATTAAGTGATGGTGAGTTTGTTAACGCAACATTAAGCACTGACCAATTCATTGCATTAACAGCCACATTAGTACAAAAAACGCTCACGCCTACTCGTAAAGCAATGCGTGATGCAGGCCTAAATATCGAAGATATTAAAGGCGTGGTAATGGTGGGCGGCGCGACTAGAATGCCGCAAATACGTAAAACAGTTGCCGACTATTTCAAACAAACTCCACTCACTAATTTAGATCCCGATAAAGTGGTAGCACTAGGTGCTGCCATTCAGGCTGATGTATTAGCAGGCAACAAAAGTGATGCTGATTTATTATTGCTTGATGTCATTCCACTCTCACTTGGCTTGGAAACCTTTGGCGGACTCGCTGAAAAAGTGATTCATAGAAATAGCACACTGCCAGTTGCACGTGCACAAGAATTTACCACTTACAAAGATGGTCAAACCGCGATGGCGATTCATGTGGTGCAAGGCGAGCGCGAGTTGGTAAAAGATTGCCGCTCACTGGCGCGGTTTGAGCTGCGCGGCATACCGCCGATGGTGGCAGGGGCTGCGCGCATTCAGGTGACATTTCAGGTAGATGCAGATGGTTTGCTGTCGGTTGCGGCACGCGAAACGGTGAGTGGCATATCAACCCAGATCGAAGTGAAACCTTCCTATGGTTTAAGTGACAACGAAATTGCGGAAATGTTGAAAGCCAGTTTTAATTATGCCAAAGACGACGCTGATGCGCGTGTGCTCAGCGAAGAGCGGGTAGATGCCGTGCGTTTGATGGAGGCGGTTGAGGCGGCGCTTAACAAAGACGGTGACGCCTTGCTTG
>JBKJRF010000179.1:0-26914 GCA_046594825.1 Methylotenera sp. | reverse complement strand
TGCAAATTGGTGGAAACAGAATTGCACGCCCAAATAATAATGTATTTAGAATGGATAAAGCTTTCCGGATCTACCCCGGCAGTTGGCCCGACGGTCAATAACCATGCGGTACATGAGCCCTCACCACAGAATGTACGCTCAGTCACAGTGGCGCCAAGACGGTTAAAGAACGCATCACCACCGTTTAAACCATGCACTAAACCTTGGTTACCCAAATAGCTGGCAGGCATAATGGCGCGTGGACCTTGGTCGGCGATAATTGCTTTCCAACGTGCCACAATTTCATCTAGCGCTTCATCCCAGCTGATTCTTGTAAATTGCTTGCTACCTTTAGGACCTGTTCTTTTCATCGGGTAAAGCAGGCGATCAGGATGATAATGGCGTTTCTCGTAATCTTTGAGTTTGACGCACAGGCCGCCGCGCGTCATCGGGTGATCTGGATTGCCTGTTACGCTGATGAGCTTTTCATCTTTGACCGTATAAACCATAGAGCAAGTATCTGGGCAATCATGCGGACAGCCGCCGTGAAAGGTTTTAACTGACTCATCAACTAGCTTGTTCATATTACTCTCCACTAATATTTGTACAGACTTTGATTTATATGGACTTCTTATGACTTAAATTTTGTAGCTAAAATTTTCAGGTTACTTTATATTTTTTATATCCATTAATATATACCCACCTGTATAGCATTGCAATGGCATATTTGTCACTTAACTATTAGCATTAAATTAACGAATTATTATGTCAAAAAATCAAGCATTACAATTACTGGGTGGCATTACACCTAAGCAGTTTCTAGCTGAATACTGGCAGAAAAAGCCATTGCTGATCAAGCAAGCAATATCTAACTTTACAGGATTATTAAGCCCAGAAGAACTAGCAGGGTTAGCTTGTGAAGATGATGTGCAATCCAGAATAGTGCAGCAAAAAGGTGAAAAATGGCTACTTAAGAACGGCCCATTTGATGATGCTGATTTTAGTAAATTGCCTAAAAAAGATTGGACATTGCTGGTACAGAGCGTAAACCATTACCTACCAGAAGCGACTGCACTTTTACAACAGTTTGATTTTATACCGCATGCTAGGCTCGATGACTTAATGGTGAGCTATGCACCAGATGGCGGCGGTGTAGGGCCACATTTTGATAGCTATGATGTGTTCTTGTTACAAGGCCAAGGCAAACGGCTATGGCGTATAAGTGAACAAACAGATTTAACGTTAGTGGATGGCGCACCTTTACGTATTTTGAAAAATTTCTACACAGCACAAGAATGGCTACTAGAGGCTGGTGATATGCTTTATTTACCGCCACAGCTTGCTCATTGGGGCATTGCAGTTTCAAATGGCATTGAAGATTGTATGACTTACTCTATCGGTTTTCGCGCACCAAAAAACCAAGAGCTCGCCAGTGAGTTTTTAGGTTTTATGCAAGATAAATTAGCACAAGAACATTTACAACTAGCGGGCATGTATCAAGATACTAATTTAGCATTACAAAACCACCCGGCTGAAATAAGCAATATCATGATTAGTAAGTTCAGTGATAACCTGAAAAAAATTGTATGGTCAGATAGTGACGTAGCGCAGTTTTTGGGTACATATCTCTCTGAACCAAAAACGGATGTAATATTTGAAGTAAACAAAAAAATGGCGCTAGCCACTTTTAGTGAAAAGTTAGCAAAAATGGGGATTGCACTAGATTTAAAAAGCCAGATGTTGTTTTTTAATGACCATTTTTTTATGAATGGTGAAGGTGTAATATTCAAGGATGCGTCTGCGGAGACTCTAAAAGAATTAGCAGATAATCGGGTTTTTGCTCCTCAGGCGATTGAAGATGTACATTTGCTACAACAGCTTTATGGTTGGTATATCGCTGGTTACTTATCTTTTGAGTTCAACTAAAGTCTTTTGACCTTAGCTAAATCTTTTAACTTTAATCAAGATAAAAGGTCTTAAAATAAAATAATGAACAACGATTCAGAACTTATTCCTAACCAAATCCTTGTCGGAGAGCGGCTATATGCCGATGCTATTAATATTATTTTAGCAAACGCAGAAAATGAACTGCTTATTTTTGACCAGGATTTCAGTCATGGTGATTTTTCCAGCTTACAAAAATACGAGTTATTTCAGCAATTTTTAAGCAAAAGTTTAACAAGTCACTTAACGATAATTTTGCAAAGCACGACATTTTTTAATGAAAAGTGCCCACGTCTTTTTAATTTGCTCACGCTGTATGGTCACAAAATGACCATGTATGAAACTAACCATTCTGCAAAACACGTAAAAGACTGCTTTATATTGGCGGATAATAAACACTATATTAAGCGCATTCACATAGATCAAGCACGCTTTAAGTATGCGCTGAATGATGCAGAAGACATTAAAGTACTAGAGAGCAGATTCAAAGAGCTACTTGAAGCAAGGCAAGATGTTATTACCGTGACAAAGATTGGATTATAAAGTCTATATGAAAGCTTTATTTACCAGACTAGTGCTTGCGTTTTGTTACCTGATGTTTTCTTTACAAGTGATAGCTGCAACAGAATTCAAAATCATTACCTTGCAACATCGGTTTGCTGAAGACATGTTACCGACTATTAGGCCGCTTGTCGGCAGTGAAGGCGCCGCCACTGGCATACAAAATCAGCTGATTATTCGTACCAGCCCTGAAAATATGGCAGAAATCGAACAAATCATCGCTAATTTTGATGTAGAGCGTAAAAATATAAGAATATCCGTACGTCACCAGAGTAACTTGCAAAGTGAAAGTGACGGGGTTACTGTTAATGGCCATAAGCGCTTTGGTAATGTTGAGATAGGCACCAACAACTACCCTAGAAGTACTAGGGAAGGCGTGCAAATTGGCATTGAGAACAGTCAAAATAGCTCAAACACCAATGGTAATCAATTTGTAAATGTGATTGATGGTGAACAGGCGTTTATTCGCGTGGGACAATCGGTACCATTTACGCAGGAATGGGTGACCCTGACCCATAGATATGCACATGTGCAGCAAACAACTGAATTTTTAGATGTCACTACAGGGTTTGCTGTGCGTCCGCGTAGTATAGGTGACCAAATTGAGTTAGAAATTACGCCAAGAATTGCTAAGCTAAACCAAAATGGTTTTATTGATTTTGAAGAACTATCAACCATTGTGCGCATAAATCGCGGTGAATGGTTTGACTTAGCTGGCACCATGCAGCAAAAAGATGAGGTTAGCCGCGCGATTCTAAGCAAACAAAGTAACAACCAATCGCAAAATAATCAGCTATCAATTCGTGTTGAATAATACAAATTTTGTGTTTTTCGCAAAAAAACCTGTATTTTTATTAACTATGACGCACCTTGCCCCGAAAAATACTGGTTTTTTTCTTAATAACTGGTAAAATTTGCGCCACTCGGTATAGCAATTTAGGTAAAACTGGAACGTAAGTTATATCTTAGCGCGGTTATCGAAAAAGTTTTTTTAACTAGTTAAACTCTAAGGAATTAAAAATGACACGTTCTATCCTACTTGCTGCACTATTGGCTCTTGCTATTACTGCTTGTGGTAAAAAAGAAGAAGCTGCTCCTGTTGAAGCTGCTCCAGCTGTTGAAGCTACTCCAGCTGCACCAATGGAAGCTGCACCTGCAGCTCCTGCTGATGCTGCTAAACCAGCTGATGCTGCACCAATGGAAGCTGCTCCAGCTGCTGCTAAGTAATTAATAGCATCTAGTCAGAAGCAAAAAAAGCCGACTTTTAGTCGGCTTTTTTTATGTGCGTCTCAATTACATTATCAATATTAAACAATCGTAATGAAGTATTGGCACTGTGAATTACGTACTTATTGTCCGCCAATCAAAACCTAACATCTGATCTGCAATACCAACCCAGCTCGTTTCACAGCCCAATACTTTTGCTAATGCAGACTGAGCTAGATGCGGCATGTTATTTTTAGCACTTAAATGGGCCGCAACTAAATGCTGCAACTTACTATTATCTAACTTTGCCAATAAATTGGCAGACTCTTGATTTTCTAAGTGGCCTAAATCTCCACCCACACGCTTTTTTAACGCCCAGCTATATGGCCCCGTTTGTAGCATACTGGCATCATGGTTGCATTCCAACATCAAGGCATTACATCCGCTTAATTGCGCCTCAATATGTGGTGTTGTACGGCCCACATCAGTCAATACGCCTAAGCTATGCCTACCGTCAGAGAAAACGCATTGTATGGGCTCTCGTGCATCGTGTGGCACAGGGTATGGCTGTACTTGTATGTCATTGATGGCTATAGGGCTATGGCTATCTATCACATTCAACTGCAAATCATGTTGATTGGGCATATAACGTGTGACCATCTTAAGCGTGCCATAGGTCAGCCACACCGGTATTTTGTATTTAGCAGCAAATTTGAAGGCGCCACCTGCATGGTCATCATGCTCATGCGTAATAACGATGCCAGCTAAATCACTAGGTGCTAGATTTAGCCGTGTTAGCCTAAGAAGCGTTTCTTTAATACTAAAACCACAATCTAGCATCAGCCTAGTTTGGTTAACTTCTACCACTAGCGCATTACCAGCACTGCCGCTACCTAGCGAGGCAAAACGCATAGTGTTAACCTATCTACTATTTTAATTGTTCGTACATTAATGCCACGATACGATTTGCAGTAGTGGTACGAACGCGAACGCCGTCTTTATCTACCACCGTCACCGTAGCATTGTCTTTATCACCATTCGCCACCTTGATGCGGTATTGTTTTTCTGGATTCGTTTTTTGCTTATCGTCAGTACCCCAGAATTTTAGCTTTTCAACCATGCTTTTTTCTTCTTTAGGTGCTGCTTCTGCTGATTTTTTATCATCATCACCCCAGAATTTTAAGGTCTCAAATAAGCCTTTCTTTTTCTTAGGTGTATCGTCAATATCGACATCGGCATAGCGTACGAAGAATACACCGTTAGTACGATCTTTATCTTCAATCACAAAACCGATCCTATCTAACGCTAAACCTACACGGCGCCATGCACGGTCAAACGGGTCGTTCAACATCAAAGTCGCGCTACCATCTGGCTCTTTAACCACTTCTGCACGTTTTAGCACTACCGCTTCAGCCATCACTGACTTAGCACGCTGCTCTTCAACACCCAATTTCACCATTAAACGACGCAACAACTCAGCATCTAGTTCAGCATCTCTGGCATCTTCTTCTACGACGGTTTTTGCGCCAGGCTTATAACCTGTTTCGATTTCGCCTAATTGCGTTTGCACTCTATTTTTACCATCATCTGGTGCACCAGTCACTGAACGATGTGTCATATAAATTTCGGTAGTATTTGGCTCGTTACCACGGTCTAAACGAGTTTTAAACTTCTTCTTATCTGCAAAGCCGGATAACTTATCTAACCATTTATCAAATTTCTTGCCAAAATTACCTGACTCATCTTTTTTAATCGCTTCAGAATCTATCCACTCGGTTTCCATCACACCAAGTTGTGCATTTTCTACGCGAACTGCAAAACCTTGATCTATCCAAAAGTCGCGTATCACTGGCCAAACTCTCTCTGCTGGTGCATTTACCACTAACCAACGTTGTGCGCCTGCTTTTTCTAACCTGACACCCTCAGGTGAGCTAAGCACTTTTTCTACACCGACTTCTTGGCCTTCTTGTGCTTGGCTGTAAGTAGAGTAAGTAGTACTACCAGGAATAGAATAAGCATCACTGGTTGGGCTTGCCGTTAAATCAGGTGGCACTTCTAATGGGCGTGAACGACCGGCACCTTTGTAATCCGAAGAGTTATCGATAAACGGAATAGAATCACAACCAGCTAAACTGGCGATTAAAAGCAAATAAACCCCAGCGTGTTTGACGCTGGTATATTGATTTGTGCTTAGATTATTGGTGCTTGGCTTGATGTTAACTTGTTTCATTCAGACCTCTTTGTAAAATTCTTTATAAAACCGTACTAACTTTAAGTATTAAAGATTATTTATAAAATGTTGGCAGGTTTGCAAGCATTGCGCAACACATCGTGATATTGCGGTGACAGATTAACCATAGGTAATCTAATCCCCGCTTTAATTAAGCCCATTTGTACTAATACCCATTTCACTGGCATCGGGTTAGCTTCAATAAACAATTTTTGATGTAATTGAAAGAGTTTCGCGTTAATTTCACGCGCTGCAATAGCATCACCAGCCGTAGCTGCCACATACATTTCATGCATGAGTTTCGGCGCTACATTGCCAGTCACCGTAATCACACCGCTTCCGCCTAATAACATTAACGACATCGCTGTAGCGTCGTCACCACTTAATACTGCAAAATCTTTTGGTGCGCGCAGTATTAAATCCGTACCGCGTTCTATGCCACCAGTAGCATCTTTAATACCGACGATATTCGGATGTACTGCCAAGCGGATGGTAGTGTCATTGGTGATGTCACAACCGGTACGTCCTGGCACGTTATATAGTATCTGTGGAATATCAACAGCATCAGCTATCGCTTTAAAATGCTGATAGATGCCTTCTTGAGTAGGTTTGTTATAGTATGGCGCTACTAGCAAGCATGCATCAACGCCCAGCGCTTTGGCTTTTTGTGTAAGGGTAATAGCTTCTTTAGTTGAATTAGCGCCTGTACCAGCAATCACAGGCACACGTCCATTCACTTGGCTGACTGCCGTTTTAATGAGCAAGCAATGTTCATCAAAATCTACCGTTGGCGATTCACCAGTAGTGCCAACAATGACAATACCATCTGTGCCTTGCGCGATGTGAAAATCTATCAGCGCGTTTAAAGAAGGTATATCTAAACTGCCATCTTCAAACATTGGAGTCACTATTGCAACCAGACTACCTTTAGTTACTGAACTACCTTGCAACATACACAAACCTAAAGTATTCATAATCTTACATTTTAACTTAAAAGCTTACAAAATAAACATTGTGCAGATGTAAACTTAAGTAAGGTTGTGCATATATACAAATAGTGGTCTGCATAACTTTCATGCTGTTTATTGTAAAAATTTGATCTCTATGCTTGGCCTATTTAAAACCAATCACTTAAGTGCACATCTAATAGAAATAGTTGCCCTTTAGATTGCTTGAGTAACGAGCAAACGCGATATAATCTCATGTATTATTAGGCTTTTAACGGTACTATAAGTCACTTTTTTAAAGTCACATTTTTAGGATTATATTGGGTGTAATTTCAATATGACTTTTAGTTTTCATCATTACATCATGATTTTAATCGGCACTGTGTTTGTGAATAACATCGTGTTAGTTAAAATTCTCGGATTATGCCCATTCATGGGCGTTTCTAAAAAGTTAGAGGCCTCCATCGGCATGGCTGGTGCCACTGCTTTTGTATTGAGCGTTGGTTCCATGACTAGCTGGGGCATTAACCACTACCTACTTGAACCTAATGGCTTGCAGTATTTACGCACGCTTTCATTCATTGTAATTATTGCGGGTGTTGTGCAATTTACTGAAATGGTCATGGAAAAGAATTTCCCTCCGTTACATCAAGTATTGGGTATTTTTCTACCGTTGATTACCACTAATTGTGCTGTGCTAGGCATTCCTTTACTGAACGCGCAGGCCAGCCATAGCTTCATGGAGTCGCTATTTTTTGGTATGGGTGGCGCCATCGGCTTCTCATTGGTACTGATTTTATTTGCGTCGATGCGCGAGCGTTTAGAAGCGGCTGATATCCCCGTTGCACTTAAAGGTTCTGCTATTGCAATGGTGACGGCGGCATTAATGAGTTTGGCGTTCATGGGTTTTGCTGGTTTGGACAAGTATTAAATATGAGTAAGTTCTACTTGTAGCCTATGTTAACCGCACTCTATATCATGCTGGGCTTGGCCCTATTGCTTGGAATCTTACTAGGCGTTTCTGCTCTCTTGCTTAAAGTGGAAGGTGATCCACTGGTTGCACGTATCGATGCTATTCTGCCGCAAACACAGTGCGGGCAATGCGGCTACCCTGGTTGTAAACCTTATGCAACAGCCATCGCGAGTGGTGAAGCCGATATCAATCAATGTCCGCCAGGGGGTGATGCGGGTGCGCATGCCTTGGCAGATTTAATGGGTGTGGAATACAAACCACTTAATGCTGAACACGGCACACCTAAACCAAAATCAGTTGCTTTCATCGATGAAGCGGTCTGCATAGGTTGCACATTGTGCATACAAGCTTGCCCTGTAGACGCGATTTTGGGTGCAGCAAAACACATGCATACCATCATTGCCTCTGAATGTACGGGCTGCGAATTATGTCTAGCGCCCTGTCCTGTAGACTGCATCTCCATGGTGCCCTTAGCTCAAACACCAGACAACTGGAAGTGGAAATATCCCGTATTCCCGATTATAGCTATGCCTTTGGATTCACATGTTGGTGCAAAAAGTACAACCATATGAACGCAATTATCAACTTTACAAATAAGTTGTTTAATAACAGCTTCAACAATGATCAATCGTTTAGAAGCAACCTGACGGACATTTTCAAGTTCAATGGTGGTGTACATCCACCTGAGCATAAAGCAGAATCAACCACATTGCCGATAGGCAAGCTTGCTATTCCTGAAAAGTTAACACTGCCGCTGCGTCAGCATGTGGGCAATATGCCCAAAGTTAAAGTACAAGTGGGTGATTATGTACTTAAAGGTCAAATGCTAGCCGAGGCAGAAGGCACGGTGTCTGCAGCCATTCATGCGCCAACTTCTGGCACAGTCAGTGCTATCAGCGAGCAAATCATCCCACATCCTTCAGGCTTGCCTGATATGTGCATTACATTAACACCTGACGGCAAAGACACTTGGGCTACCTTACAACCACTTGATTGGCAAAACACGCCGAAAAAAGACCTCATAGCCAGCCTACGCGCATCAGGGATTGTTGGCTTGGGCGGCGCGACATTTCCTACTCACATTAAATTGCGTGCCGATGGCAAGTCTGGTGTACATACTTTAATCATTAACGCCGCTGAATGCGAACCCTATATTAGCTGCGACGATATGCTCATGCGCGAACGTGCTGATGAAATTATTAAGGGCATAGTCATTGCACAATATTTATTGGGTGCTGAAATATGCACTATTGGGGTGGAAGATAATAAACCTGAGGCCGCCACGGCGATGTCTCTCGCCTGTGCTAATTACTCCGACATCATGGTCAAAGTAGTTCCTACACTTTACCCAAGTGGCGACGCGCGACGCTTAGTGCATTTATTACTAGGTACTGAAATCCCCAGTGACAAGCGCTCAACTGAGGTTGGCTTACAAGTATTTAACGTAGCCACCGTGTTAGCACTTTATCGTTATTTTGAGTTTGGCGAACCGTCTATTAGTCGCATTGTGACCATGACGGGCAGCGTTAAAACACCACAAAATTTTGAAGTACTCTTTGGCACTCCATTACAGTCACTGGTAGCTGCTGCTGGCGGAATAAAACAAGAGGTCACGCACTTCATTATGGGTGGGCCAATGATGGGGTTTGATTTACCTAATGTAGATGTTCCTATTACCAAGGCGGCTAATTGCATTATCGCCGCAGCACCAGAGCTATTTGCGGCACCACCGCCTGCTATGCCATGTATACGCTGTGCGCGCTGTGCAGATGCTTGTCCTGTTAACCTGCAGCCACAAGAGCTTTACTGGTTTGCAAAGTCTGATAATTTTGAAAAAGCACGCGATTACAATTTATTTGATTGTATTGAATGCGGCTGCTGCACTTATGTATGCCCTAGCGACATCCCATTAGTGCAATATTATCGCTACGCAAAAAGTGAAATTATTGCAATTGATAAAGCCAAAGAAGCCGCCGACATGGCGCGTGAACGTAACGATTTTAGAATCGCTCGCATCGAACGTGAAAAATTAGAACGTGCACAGAAACATGCCGAGCGTGCACAGGCTGGTAAAACAGCGGTAAAGCCTAATGAAGAAACAGTTGATGCAAACCTTGAATTAAACAGTGATGTTATTAAGGCAGAAACGGCACTGTCAGAAAATAAAGAAGCCGTCCCAACAGTTACTGACAAACAGGCCGCCATTACTGCTGCAATTGCACGTGCTAAGGCACAAAAGTTGGCGACGACTGATATTGCAGCAGTATCGACAGAAAAAGTCATCGCGACTGAAACACCTAAAACCGCTGATACAAATGAAGCTGAAATACCAACAAATGAAACCCAAGCCAAACTAGCTAAACAAGCATTAATTGCAGCAGCGATTGAACGTGCGAAAGCGCAGAAGTTAGCCGCTTTACAGGCTGGCATTGCACCAAAAAACATTGAAAACGTCAGTGCTACAGTACAAGCTGAAATAAATGAGATTGATACGATTCGCAAAAAAGTAGCGCAACCTTCTGAAGCTACAGAAACTACAAATACAAAAGCATCAACATAATAATATTGTTTAGGATACCTATTTGAATCGTTCACCATACATAACAGATGCACCAACCGTTACTACCATCATGCTCAAGGTGTTGCTGGCGCTCGTTCCCGGTATCATTGCCTATGTATGGGTATACGGTGGTGGCATTTTGATATCACTGACACTTGCCACAATCACTGCTTTAGCCGCCGAAGCTGCTTTGCTTAAAATCAGGCAGCGGCCTATTCAACCATTTCTAATGGATTTGAGTGCCGTAGTCACCGCATGGTTATTAGCATTAGCGTTGCCGCCTTTAGCACCTTGGTGGCTGGTGATTGTAGGCACTTTCTTTGCGATTGTAATTGCTAAACAACTTTACGGTGGCTTGGGCTATAACCCTTTCAATCCAGCAATGGTTGGTTATGCAGTGTTGCTCATTTCTTTTCCGCTTATTATGACGAAATGGCCCGCACCTTTATTGCTTGCACAACATCCACTAAGTTTTATAGACCAACTACATTTTATTTTTAGCAACGTGCTGCCTGCTAATATTAAAGTGGATGCCATCACCTCGGCCACACCGCTTGATTATTTAAAAACGCAATTGATGTTGAAACATGAAGTTGCCAATATTACTCAAGCACCAATATTTGGTAATTATGGCGCAAAAGGCGGTGAAATAGTTACAAGTGCGTATCTATTAGGTGGCCTGTATTTATTGCAGCAACGTATTATTAGCTGGCATTTACCTACAGCATTTTTAGCAGCATTGGCTCTTATTTCTTTAAGTTTTTACGTCATAGACCCAGCACATTTTGCTAATCCGCTATTTCACTTAATGAGCGGTGCATCATTGTTATGTGCATTCTTTATTATTACCGACCCAGTGAGTGGACCAACAACGCCAAAAGGTAAGCTCTACTTTGCTGCAGGCGTTGGCCTACTAACTTACTTAATCCGCGTATATGGTGGCTACCCAGATGGCGTTGCGTTTGCTGTATTACTGATGAATATGTGTGTACCGCTGATTGATGCGCTTACACAGCCTCGCGTTTTTGGTCATAAGAAAATTTAACTATTTAAATCATGTCAGATAATGTCTTTAAACATACGTTAAAAACTGCTATCACCATGATTGCATTTGCATTTGTGGGCACTGCATTACTGGCTTATATATTTGAAATCACACGCGCACCAATTGAAGCGAGCGAAAAAGAAGCGCGTTTAGCGTTATTTAAGCAAATTTTGCCTGAAAGTGCGCACGATAATGATTTACTCAAAGACACGGTGCAAATAGCACCGAGTGAGCTATTGGGTAATGCTTTACCAAGTGAGGCTAACGTAGCAAAGCTAAACAATAAAATTGCCGGTGTAATACTAGAAGCAATTGCCCATGATGGTTACAGCGGTGATATTAAACTGCTCATCGCAATTCGTGCCGATGGCTCTATTAGTGGTGTACGCGTTCTCGCACACAAAGAGACACCAGGCTTGGGTGATTATATTGACGTCTTACATAGCAATTGGATTAAACTATTCAATGATGAATCTTTGAGCAAAACTGTTGCCAAACAACTCATTGAAACCGAATGGCATGTGAAGAAAGATGGCGGGAAATTTGACTACATGGTGGGCGCGACCATTACGCCACGTGCTGTAGTAAAAGCAGTTTTTAAAGCATTACAGTTTTTTGAGGCTAACAAACAAACACTTTTTGTACCATCAACAAAAGTACCTAATACTTTGCCTGCTGCTAAGAACGCATAAGGACCTATCATGAGTAATATTTACAAGGAAATTACAATCAATGGATTGTGGAAGCAAAACTCAGGCGTGGTGCAATTGCTTGGTTTGTGTCCAACCCTTGCCGTAACTACCAATGCCGTAAATGGTTTGAGCTTAGGCATAGCAACAGCACTGGTAATGGCCGCGGCAAACGGCGCAGTGTCGCCAGTGCGCAAACTGGTACCGAGTGAGATTCGCGTACCCGTATTTATTTTAGTCATTGCGACCTTAGTCACGGTCATTGATATGTCCATTAATGCATTCGCTCATCCCTTGCATAAAGTACTCGGGATTTTTATTCCTTTGATTGTAGTGAATTGTATCGTGCTCGCACGGGTAGAGTCTTTTGCTGCTAAGAACGCCCCTGTGCCCTCCATGCTGGATGGCTTTATGATGGGTTCAGGCTTAGCGTTAGTGTTAGGTCTTTTGGGCGCTATGCGTGAGCTAGTTGGCAAAGGTACATTATTTTCAGGTTTAGATTTAGTCTTCGGTGCAGCCGCTAAACCCTTTATGTTTACAGTGATTCCTGATTATCATGGATTTTTATTGGCAGTGTTACCACCTGGTGCTTTTTTAGGTTTGGGTACCTTAATTGCAATACGTAATTGGATTGAAATCAGGAAGGCCGCTAAAACCAATTCACCCACACCGCAACTCAAACCAGTGTTAAGCCATTGATGCCTCTTTATTTCTATGAATGCTGAAAAACGCTTTGAAATCTACAGGCGCTTAAGTGTTGCGATACCAAACCCAGCCACAGAACTCAAACATAGCAGTACGTTTGAACTGCTGATAGCAGTCATTTTATCGGCACAAGCTACCGATAAAGGCGTGAACCTCGCTACTGATAAACTCTATGCCGTTGCCAATACACCAGAAACTATACTGGCACTTGGGCTACATGGTTTAGAGCACTATATTAAAACCATAGGCTTGTATCATGCCAAAGCTAAAAATGTGCTGGCTACCTGCCAAATGCTAATCACGCATCATAATTCTGAAGTACCCAATACCCGTGCCGCTCTAGAAGCCTTACCAGGTGTAGGCCGCAAAACTGCCAACGTGATTTTAAATACTGCATTTGGCGAACCTACTATCGCAGTAGATACGCATTTATTTAGGTTGGGTAACCGCATTAAACTTGCTATGGGCAAGACTGTGCTAGAAGTTGAAAAAAAATACCTAAAAACGATTCCAGCAGAATTCATGCATGATGCACATCATTTACTAATTTTACATGGCCGCTACACTTGCGTTGCCCGTAAACCAAAGTGCGCTGAATGTTGTATTGAAGATTTATGTGAATATGATGCAAAAGAATACTAGTCTCCAGCAACCTTGCCATTAAAACCACTGAAAACCAAAAATTGAAAGACTGGCAATGAAAGTAAAACAATGAAAGTCGCAACCAGCATAGCACTAGGGCTTAAAGCTACGCCAGCTTTAGCAGCACAGGCGGTGTCCCAAGCCATGCATAAGGCTGGCATTACTACAGCAAACAGCGTATTGCTGCTACTCACGTCTGAGTTTGCCTCTGATCCACAAGCAGCAATAAAAGCGACAGCAAAAGCAGCTAACTGTACACAAGTCATGGGCTGCTCTGCCACGGGTATTTTTACTGAAGAAGATTGGGTGCTTGATACACCTGCTGCTGCTGCCATGGTATTTGGTGGTGATATAAGCCTGCAATTAGCAAAATTTAACCACACTCAGCAACCGCTACTGACACTTACCGCACCTAATGCCATCAATAGCACGTGGCTCAATAGTGGTAATGCACGTTTTGGCGGCGTCTCTGGTGATGCCATTGGCCAAGGGCCTTTTTCTGTTTGGCAGAATGCTAAGGGCGATGTAGCAGGCTATGTAGATGCGTTTTTTACCAACGTTAAAGTCGCAACTAAAGCTTCACATGGGTTAAAACTACTAACGAAACCAAAGAAAATCCAACACGTGAATGGCTACGATATCACTATCCTAGATAACAAAGCACCCATCACGGCATTAAAAAAAGCTTGGAAGACACATAACAAAACTGATGATCCCATTCCGTTACATTTAATCATTGCGACTTATGCAAACAGTGCTAATGCAATTAACAAAGGTGAATACAACCAAACGCATTTAATTAGCTACGACGAACATGATGGCAGTATTACACTGGCACAACAACTAACCGCTGGGCAATATTTGAGCTGGGGATTTCGTGACCAAACCGCAGCCGAAGCAGACTTAACCTTGGCTTCACGTCAGCTATTAACAGAATTAGATCTCAGTTCAATAAATGGTATACCTGATTTTGGCCTACTTTTTTCATGTCTGGGTCGTGGCCCCTATTTTTACGGTGGCATAGACCGCGACTTAAAGGTTGTAACTCAACAATTTCCCGATATGCCCCTATTAGGGTTTTATGGTAACGGTGAAATTGCCTCGATTGGCGGTATCAATCAACTACTACCTTATTCAGCCGTATTAAGTTTATTTACTACACTTTCAACATGACCACCAAACTAAAATATGAGTTTATACAATCCTAGCCGAGACCAAGCCCGCCAGTTTTTATTCGATGCTTGGGGAAAATTCAAACAACACTTACCACTGACCGATTTAGAGAAAATCGCTGTCGAAGTGATACAAATGCATCCTGAATATCATGTGGTATTAGATTCACCAGAACGTTATATGAATCAGCAATACTTTCCTGAAATGGGTGAAACCAATCCATTTTTACATTTAAGTTTACATATTTCAGTGATTGAACAAATTAGCATTAACCAGCCTATGGGCATTACTCAAGTTTATGATAAATTACTACAAAGATACAATGATAAGCACAAAGCGCAGAACGATTTACTTGAATGCCTTGCCGAAACTATCTGGCAAGCACAGCGCAATAATATGCCGTTAGATGGCGAAAATTATCTAAATTTATTAAAGCATAAGCTGGATTAAAGCCACAATTTGGTTAAACCAAAGATTAGCTCAAACCAAAAGACTAGATTAAAAATACTAAGTTAAATTAAAAACTAGGCAAACGCAATGACGAAAAATGTAAACGATTGGCTTAATGAACATGGTGATTATTTATACCGCTTTGCATTAGCAAGGTTACGCGATCCACATCAAGCGGAAGATGCTGTGCAAGAAACTATGCTAGCTGCTATTAAAAGTAATAGCTTTGAAGGTGAGTCTTCAGCACGCACTTGGCTCACAGGCATACTTAAACATAAGATTATCGATTTACAACGCAAACAAATCCGCGAACAACCGTTATCTGATCTAATCGATTTAGATGCCTCTGACAACAGCATGGATGATTTTTTCGATAAATCAGGGCATTGGATTGATAGACCCCAAGAATGGGACATGCCTGATAGCGTACTGGAACAAAAACAATTTTTAGGTATTTTGAGTGAATGTATGGAAAAACTACCCACTAAATTAAAGGCGATTTTTTTGATGCGTGATGTACATGAGGTTGAAAATGAAACTATTTGTAAGGAACTGGATATTACGACGACGAATGCTTGGGTGATGTTATATAGAGCCAGAATGGGATTAAGAAAATGTCTAGAAATGAACTGGGTCACGGGATAAAGAAAGGTAAATGTATGCTCACTTGTAAACAAGCTAGCAAGCTCATTTCACAATCTTTAGATCGCCCATTATCATTATCTAGTCGTATGAAGTTGCGGTTTCATCTTTTTATTTGTAATGCGTGTAGTCGATTTAAACAACAATTAAATCAGTTACGGATAGCGGTAAAACGCGCCGCGCTACAAACCGAAGATGATAGTTCTATACAGCTTTCTAAAGAAGCTAAAGCTAGGATTAGCAGCAGCATTGAATCTAATAACCATTGAGCACCGTATAAATCATAGCATTATATTTTTCGTTTTATTTAGCTCACAATTATTTACTAAGGATTTTTACCATGAACAAAACACAAAAAACAATCGCACTAGCCATAGGCGGCGCCTTCGCATTATCAATGGCGGTCACTTCAGTGAACGCTGCATCTAACCCTTTTGCATTTAAATCATTATCTTCAGGTTATCAAGTCGCTGATGGCGAAATGAAAGCTAAAGATGGTAAATGTAGCACCGGTAAATGTGGAGCTAGCAAAAAAATGGCGATGGAGAAAGTTGCTGCAGAAAAAGCTAAAGAAGGTTCATGTAGCGCTGAAAAGATGAAAGATGGTTCATGCAGTGCTGAAATGAAGAAAAGTGCTGGAGAAAAAATGAAAGAAAACTCAGCTAAATAAAATTATTTTAATTAGGGATTTAACTAGATTGTAATTTAGGCTTTTTAATATGACTACACTCAATCTAGCAAACTCTAAAATCAACGGTGTGGGATTGGGGTTAAAGCGCGAGCTGATACCTCAAATCCAATCCGCCTTTGGTAAAGACTATATTGCCAATATTAATTTTTTAGAAATCGCCCCTGAAAACTGGATTAACGCTGGCGGTAAAGCTGCTATTCAGCTTGATTGGTTCGTAGAGCGCTTTCCTATTGTTTGTCATGGTTTGTGTTTATCTCTTGGTGGCTTAAGCCCCATCAATGAAGTTTTTTTACAACAAGTTAAAAAATTCCTTCATCAGTACGAAATTCCACTTTATACCGAACATTTAAGCTATGCCACTGACGGTTATAATGGCCAGCAAGGCTACCTATATGACCTATTGCCTATTCCATTTACTGAAGAGGCAATTCACTATGTCGCAAAAAGAATACGTCAAACGCAGGATATTTTGGGGCAGCGCATTGCTATAGAAAATACCTCCTTTTACGTTACGGCCCCAATCTCAACAATGGATGAGTTAACGTTCCTTAAAGCCGTACTCAGTGAAGCTGATTGTTTTTTGCATCTAGATATCAATAATATTTATGTGAATAGCATCAATTTTGGCTTTGATGCGCATGCATTTTTACGTGGCATTCCAGGTGAACGTATTATATATAGCCACGTAGCAGGGCATTATCAAGAAGCGCCTGATCTGTTAATAGATACCCATGGCTCAGATGTAGTTGATCCAGTTTGGGCGTTATTGGATGAAGCATATCAGCTGTTTGGTACATTTCCAACGCTACTAGAGCGCGACAACAATATACCGCCACTTGAAGTTTTGATGGGTGAAGTAAATAAGATTGCCACCTTACAAAGTGGCTATACTAGAAATTCCAAACCCAGTCATCAACCAGCTTTAGTTTCATCACATCAATAATATGGATGAAAACTTACCGAGCTTTCAACGCTATCAACTAGCGTTCAGCGCATACATTCGCGACCCCTTAAACCAGCCAAGACCACTCAATGTGCCAGTCAAACGCATGGCAGTGTATAAAGAAATCGTATTTAACAATCTGTTCGAGTCTATTTCAGCCTGCTTCCCAGTTGCGCAAAATGTATTAGGCAAGCGTGCTTGGCTCAATTTAGTTCGTACATTTTTACGTGACCATTCTGCAAATACGCCAATTTTTCGTGAAATTCCTGAAGAGTTTCTAATCTACCTAAACACTCAAACTGATATTCCACCATATTTGATGAGCTTGTGTCATTACGAGTGGGTAGAATTATTTGTTGCGTCTTATAGGTCCTCTACTAGTGAATTAGATATCAATATTCGCACAATCACTTGTACGGATGATTTAATGGAGCATCGACCTGCGTTCACCCCTACTATGCAGATACTCAATTATGACTATGCAGTGCAAAGAATCTCGCCACGGCATAAATCTAAAGAAAAACGGAGTACACAGCTGTTAGTGTATCGTGATGTTGAGTTTGCAGTACAGTTTGTGGAGTTAAACCCTGTGACATACAGGCTGATTGAATTATTGCAGAAAGAATCGACAACTGGTAAGCAAGCGCTCACTAGAATTGCGGGCGAATTATCACACCCACAACCTGAAAGCGTGCTTCAATTTGGCTTAGAAATTTTACAAGACTTTAAAACGCAGGGCATCATTATTGGTGTGATAGTGGATTAATCACCCGGGGATTAATCCACTTTTATTAAAAACTAATCGTCAAAATTTGCTAACTCTAGCTCACGTTCTGCTATCGTTGATAACAAATTTTGCTGGTCGGCTTGGCCCATATCCCACCAGCCCTTAATTTCATCGATAGTACGGTAACAACCTTGGCATAAACCATTCATATCATCTATTGCACATACACCTATACAAGGTGATTTAACTTCTTGTTGCGAATTATTTGCCATACTTGAATCATTCGACATACGTAAACTGCCTTTTTTGCGTTGAGTTATGTTTTTCTAGACTAACTTAAAGCACCATGACATTGTTTATATTTCTTACCTGACCCGCATGGGCAAGGATCATTACGGCTCACCTTAACACCAGCACGTACGACTGGCGTTGTAGACAATTTCTCCTGGTTATCTTCAGCGACTGGTACAGCCAATGCCTCATCATAGTCTGCATGTTGATACTGCACATTTTCTAGACCCGCTGGCTTTTCAACCGCTTCAACGTCGGCCTCTGTTTTCACTTGCACTAACATAGTAACTTTTGTTACTTCAGTTTTTATAGTATTCAACAAGCCTTCAAATAACTCAAATGCCTCACGTTTATATTCTTGCTTAGGATTTTTTTGCGCATAAGAACGTAAATGTATACCTTGACGCAAGTGGTCTAGCGCAGCCAAATGCTCACGCCAATGATTATCTAAACTTTGTAGCATTACAGAGCGCTCAAACTGACGCATGATTTCTGGGCTTGCCTGCAGTTCTTTAGTGTTATAAGCGCTTTCGGCCGCTTCCAGAATACGTTCACGCAAGGTCTCTTCGTGCAAGTCTGGGTTATCTTCCAGCATTTTTTGCAATGGAATCTCTAGGCCAGTTTCAGATTTAAGCTCTTTTTCTAAACTAGGCACATCCCATAACTCTTCAACACTATCAGGTGGAACATGGGTGGCCATTATAGTTACCAACACATCATCACGCATGGCCTTAATGGTTTCAGCAACATCGCCAGCTTCCAACAACTCATTACGTTGCTCATAGATCACTTTACGTTGGTCGTTGGCAACATCATCATATTCAAGTAATTGTTTACGAATATCAAAGTTACGGCCTTCAACTTTGCGTTGTGCATTTTCAATCGCACGCGTGACCCATGGATGCTCAATCGCCTCACCATCAGGCATTTTAAGTTTTTCCATAATCGCTGAAACGCGATCAGAAGCAAAAATACGTAATAATTGATCTTCTAGGGACAGATAAAAACGGCTTGAGCCCGCATCGCCTTGACGACCTGAACGACCGCGCAATTGATTATCTACACGGCGTGATTCATGACGCTCTGTACCGATAATATGTAAACCGCCAGCTGCAAGCACGCCATCATGCGTGACTTTCCAGCCAGCTTTAATGTTATCAATGCGAGATTTTTTCTCTTCTTCACTTAACGTTTCATCGGCATGTACCAATGCAATATCAGGCTCAGGATTACCGCCCAATACAATATCGGTACCACGGCCCGCCATATTAGTGGCAATAGTGATCACGCCTGGCTGACCTGCTTGCACAATAATATGTGCTTCACGCTCATGCTGCTTAGCATTCAATACTTGGTGTTCTAGTTTCGCTTCGTCTAATAACTTAGAAATCAATTCTGAGTTTTCAATCGATGTCGTACCAACCAGCACTGGCTGACCGCGCAATTGGCAATCTTTAATATCTAAAATAACCGCTTCATACTTCTCGCGTGCAGTACGATAGACTTTATCCATATTGTCTTTACGTTGCATAGGACGATGCGTAGGAATGACAACAGTTTCTAAGTTATAAATTTGGTTAAATTCATAAGCTTCAGTATCAGCTGTACCCGTCATGCCTGAAAGCTTGGTGTACATACGAAAGAAATTCTGAAAGGTAATAGAAGCCAGCGTTTGATTTTCTTTCTGAATCTCAACGCCTTCTTTAGCTTCAACCGCTTGATGCAAGCCATCAGACCAACGGCGACCTGACATCATACGGCCTGTAAATTCATCCACAATAATAATTTCACCATCACGTACTACATAATGCTGGTCTCTATGATAAAGATTGCGCGCACGTAGCGAAGCGTATAAATGATGCACTAGCGTGATGTTCGCCGCTTCATATAAACTAGAGCCTTCAGGCAACAATCCAGCTTCCGTCAGCAAGTTCTCAGAATTTTCATGGCCTTGCTCGGACATCACTACATTTTGGCCTTTTTCGTCGACCCAAAAGTCGCCAACGCCTTCTTCTTCAGTCTGCGGTACTAATTTTGCAGCGACTGCGTTAATACGGTTATATAGCGCCACGCTATCATCTGCTTGGCCTGAAATAATCAATGGTGTACGCGCTTCATCAATTAAGATCGAATCCACCTCATCAATCAACGCATAGTTCAAACTACGTTGTACACGCTCTTCTGCACTGTAAACCATGTTATCGCGCAGGTAATCAAAACCGTACTCGTTATTTGTACCGTAAGTAATATCGGCTGCGTAGGCTGCTCGTTTAGCCTCAGTTGGCATTTGCGATAAATTGATACCGATTGTCAAACCTAAAAATTGGTAAAGACGTCCCATCCACTCAGCATCGCGTTTAGCTAAATAATCGTTCACGGTAATCACATGAACACCTTTACCACTCAAAGCATTTAGGTAAGCTGGTAACGTTGCGACTAACGTTTTACCTTCACCCGTACGCATTTCAGCGATTTTCCCTGCGTTAAGTACCATGCCACCTATCATCTGCACATCAAAATGACGCATACCTAATGCACGATGACTACCTTCACGCACCACGGCAAATGCTTCTGGCATCAAATCGTCTAAAGTTTCACCGTCGATATAACGTTGTTTAAACTCTGCAGTTTTCGCTCTTAGCGCTTCATCGCTTAAGGATTGCATCGCAGGCTCTAGTGCATTGATTTGGTGTACTTTTTGTGCGTATTGTTTAACAAGCCTGTCATTACGGCTACCGAATAATTTTTTGAACAACGTGGATATCATGAAATGAAGGACTTTCCGCTTAAGGATAAATGACTTTTTTTAGGTGCAATTAAAATTGATAGTTAAAAACTTGAATTTGAAAAAACATTAATGTATAAATGGGGCTTACTTTCACCAATTCAACTACTGGCTTTGAGATATTGTCTAGGGTCTAACGCGTTACCATCCAACCTAATTTCGTAATGCAAATGCGGCCCTGTAGAGCGGCCTGTACTGCCAACTTCAGCTATTTCCTGACCTTTTTCAACACGGTCTCCAACCTTCACTAATAATCGTGAAGCATGGGCATAACGTGTTTCTAAACCAGAGCCGTGGTCAATCTTTACAAGTTTACCATAATCAGGCGTTTGCTCTGCAGTCGTCACAATGCCGCCAGCAGCAGCGTAGATTGGTGTACCTGTATCTGCTGGAAAATCCAAACCTTCGTGAAAGGCTTTATGGCCGTTAAATGGGTCTAAGCGCCAGCCAAAACTCGATGAATTAAATGCTACAGTGACAGGGCTACTATTTGGCAGTGTGTCTTTCAACACACTTTGTTGTAATAACTTTGCTTCTAAATTACTTAAGTGATCAGTACTGAACTCAATTTGTGCGAGTAGTTCGGCAATTTTTTTCTGTAAATCTGCTTCTGATAAAGGTGCATCAAGCACCAGAGGGCCACCGCGAGCAGGCGACACTGTATTAGCATCTTTTTTTACAGTTTCTGGCTTAGTTGATGTTCCGCCAGTATCATGCACATCTTTTTTCTCACCAGCCAGTTTAGATAGTCGCTCACTTTGCGCATCTAAACGCATCATCCGCGCTTGCATTTCACCTAACTGGATTGCATAGGCATCAAGATGTTTTTGTGGATTATTAAAAGAGAATTTGAGATGCGCAGGAATCAATGACTTTACCCCCTGTTGCGGGTCTGACTCCTGTGGCACTATAAAAAATAGCGTCAGCAAAACAGGTACTAATACCAAAGCAAGTGCAATCATGCTCACTTGCAGCACTGATAATGTTTTTGCTTTCGCCATACTATTTGAGACAAAGATGATATTCATAGCATTCCTAATCACCGTTAGCAAACCTAAGTTATACTCAAGATACCGTGCGACAATTTAATACTTTACTTAAGCAACCCGAGTTCATCGCGCTAAATGCGCACAATAAAGAACAAGAGGCTGCACAAAAAATTTGGATGGCAATTGCTCCCGATAACTTAGCGCAATTCAGTCATGCGACGAGTATCAAAAATCAACAATTCACCATATTTGCAAACAGCAACGCGGTTGCTGCAAAAATCAAGCTTTTCATACCTAGTTTATTGATTCAGCTAGAAAAGCAAGAGTGTGAAGTTACTTCAATTCGGGTGAAAGTGCAAGTAAAATCTACCCCACAAGTCAAGGCAAAACCCATCAAAAAACTCAGCGCACAAGCTGCATCGGACCTCCATCAATTAGCCGAAAAGCTAGCTGGCACCCCACTCGGTGAGGCTCTAGCCAGATTAGCTACAAAATCAGATTGAAAAATAATCACTGCTTCTTTTACTGTTTTACACAGCTATATTAACGCTTAAGCAACTAGGTCTGGTCATTTAATCTAGGTATTGTTCACCCTGCTTAATAGTGCAATAATGAACCATTGTTACAAATTATTTACATCATTAAATACTTTGTAACAATCATCCAACAGTATTTATTCAATGGTTATTGGGAGAAGTTTAGCGTTAATTTCAATCGCAATTCATGCAAAGGAAAATGCATAGCGACATACGTTGTTTAGCAAGATTAAAGTTCAGCACTCGGTTTGGTTTCAATTCACACTAGTTTTATTTTGACGTTTTACGCTTTTAATTAGCAATTTTAATTAAATAGTACGTAATTAAATGCAACGGATTCTATAAAAATTTAGATAGGGAGAAGTCATGTCAGTCGCAATAATGATTGCCTTAGCAGCTGCTGTTTTAGCGGTGCTGTATGGCGTACTAATGAGTAAATGGATTTCAGGCTTACCAGCCGGCAACGCACGAATGCAAGAAATTGCCAGTGCTATTCAACAAGGGGCCGCAGCGTATTTAGCCCGTCAATATAAAGCAATCACCATCGTTGGCATCGTATTAGCTATACTTATCGGCATATTTCTCAACGTGACCACCGCAATTGGCTTTGTAATTGGTGCGGTATTATCTGGTGCTTGTGGTTTTATTGGCATGAACGTATCAGTTAAAGCCAATGTACGTACTGCACAAGCGGCAACAAAGGGAATAGGCCCAGCTTTGGATGTAGCATTTAAAGGTGGTGCTATTACTGGCATGTTAGTAGTTGGTTTAGGTTTGCTTGGTGTTGCTGGCTTTTATGCCTTTCTGGGTGCAGAAAAAGCAACCAATCTAAACCCACTCATTGGCTTGGCATTTGGTTCCTCTCTCATCTCAATTTTTGCACGTTTAGGTGGCGGCATTTTTACTAAAGGCGCAGATGTTGGCGCGGATTTGGTGGGCAAGGTAGAAGCCGGCATTCCAGAGGATGACCCGCGCAACCCTGCCGTAATTGCCGACAACGTAGGTGATAACGTGGGTGACTGTGCAGGTATGGCAGCAGATTTGTTTGAGACTTACGCTGTGACATTAATTGCCACCATGGTGCTGGGTAGCCTGCTACTGACCAATGCAGGGCCTAATGGCATGATGTATCCACTCATGTTGGCGGCAGTGTCTATTGTGGCCTCTATTATTGGCTGTTTCTTTGTTAAAGCGTCTCCAGGCATGAAAAATGTGATGCCAGCTTTGTATAAAGGTCTAGCTGTCGCTGGAACATTATCACTCATTGCGTTTTATTTTGTGACTATGAAAATGTTCCCAGAAGGCTTGGTTGCCGGTGAGCTAGCCATATCTGCAAATCAGCTATTTGGCGCATGTGCAGTAGGCTTAGTGCTCACAGCGGCATTGGTGTGGATCACGGAATATTACACAGGCACTGATTACGCGCCAGTAAAACACATTGCACAAGCTTCAACCACTGGCCACGCCACCAACATTATTGCGGGTATTGGCATCTCCATGAAATCTACCGCCTGGCCTGTGCTTTCAGTTTGCGTTGCAATCTTTGTATCACATCACTTAGCTGGTTTATATGGCGTAGCCATTGCCGCGACATCAATGTTGAGTATGGCTGGTATCGTAGTGGCTTTAGATGCTTATGGCCCAATTACCGATAATGCGGGTGGTATTGCAGAAATGGCTGAATTACCCAGCAGCGTGCGCGATGTAACCGACCCATTGGACGCAGTTGGCAACACGACTAAAGCAGTTACTAAAGGCTATGCGATTGGCTCAGCAGGTTTAGCAGCTTTGGTATTATTTGCCGACTACACGCATAAACTTCAAGGTGCTGGCATCGACGTTAAGTTCGACCTAAGCGACCCAATGGTGATTATTGGTTTATTTATCGGTGGCTTGATTCCATTTTTGTTTGCCGCCATGGCGATGGAAGCAGTAGGTCGTGCAGCAGGTGCAGTAGTTGAAGAAGTGCGCCGTCAATTTCGAGACATCAAAGGCATTATGGATGGAACAGGTAAGCCAGAATATGGCAAAGCCGTGGATATGCTCACCACTGCAGCCATTAAGGAAATGATGATTCCATCATTACTACCTGTTGCAGTACCAGTGGCTGTAGGCTTGATACTCGGGCCAGTTGCGCTAGGTGGCTTGCTCATGGGAACGATTGTTACAGGCTTGTTCGTAGCAATTTCAATGTGTACAGGCGGTGGCGCTTGGGATAATGCTAAAAAATACATTGAAGATGGCAATCACGGTGGCAAAGGTTCAGAAGCCCACAAAGCGGCTGTGACTGGTGATACTGTAGGTGACCCGTATAAAGATACAGCAGGGCCAGCAGTGAATCCATTGATTAAAATTATTAATATTGTGGCGTTACTAATAGTGCCACTGTTGCATATGTAATCAGCCGTCATACGCAATAAAAAAGACGACTTAGGTCGTCTTTTTTATTGCTATTGATAAAAGGTAACTATCCAGTATTCCTCAATCCAGCAGCAATGCCATTGATGGTAAGTTGAATTGCAAACTTGAGTTTTTCATCAGTTTCACCCCCTCGGTAGCGTTTAATCAACTCTACTTGCAAATGATTGAGCGGGTCTAAATACGGTAAACGATTTCTGATAGAGTTAGCTAACGCTGGGTTGCTACTTAATCGTTCAGTACTACCTAAAAGTAGATTTAGCGCTTCAGTAGTAAGTACATACTCACGCTCTATCCTATTAAAAATGGATTCTCTTAATGTTTTATCTGTTACTAGATGTGCATAATGGCGCGCTACCACTAAGTCAGTCTTCGCTAACACCATATCTACATTTGCAATCAGTGTTTTGAATAGCGGCCAATTTACCAGCATATCTCTTAACATATTGGTACGTGCTTCTGTCAGGCTTTCATTGGCATTCAAATATTGGTGAATTGCACTACCAAGTCCAAACCAGCCAGGCAGGCAGCAAGAGTCTACTTTGACCCCATGAAAACCCCCAAGGAATCGCACGCAAATCTTCAATCCTGCGAGTGGCTTTTCTGGCAGCAGGACGACTACCAATATTTAGCTCGGCAATTTCTGAAATCGGTGTGGCATTAAAAAAGTAATCTGCAAAACCTGGTGTTTCGTACACCAAACTGCGATAGCTTGTCATCGCAGGAGTTGATAAATCTTCCATCACCGTTTCAAACGCTCGGTGTTTTGTATTATCTAACGTGGTTTGGGGTAACACAGTTGAGTTAAAAGTAGCGTCCATGGTAGCCGCAATAAGCGTCTCAAGATGCTGTCTGCCGACTTTAGGGTCTGCGTATTTATTGGCAATAATCTCGCCCTGCTCGGTTAAGTGTATCTGTCCATCCACTGTACCTAGTGGCTGAGCCATAATCGCTTGATAGGTAGGACCGCCGCCGCGGCCTACTGTGCCACCACGCCCATGAAATAAACGTAGCTTGATTTTAGCCTGGCTAAACAACTCCACCAGTGAAACTTCAGCCTTATAAAGCTCCCAATTAGAAGTAAGAAAGCCGCCATCTTTATTACTATCTGAGTAACCCAGCATAATTTCTTGCTCATTACCTTGATTGCGTAATACATGCCGCACACCCAGCAGGCTTAAAAAATGCCCCATAATCATCGGCGCATGGCGTAAATCGGCAATTGTTTCAAACAGCGGCACAATATTGAGGTCTAGCTGAATCTTTTGCGAACCCCATACGCCTCTCAGCATGCCTGTTTCTTTTTGCAATAACGCGACTTCGAGTAAGTCAGACAGTGTTTCAGTATGTGAAATAATATATTGCCGAACTGTACGATTGCCAAAACGTTTGCGCATTTCTCGGGCTTTACTGAGCACATCAATTTCACTATGTACCAACTCGGAATATTGCTAGTAAGGTGAGAACAATAAACGCGGTTGCTTGAGTTCATCTAGCAGGGTCTGGATTTTTTCTTCTTCAGTCAGTTCATCATAATTAAATTCGTAACCAGCCTTGTGAAATAACTCTTTAATCACAGCCTCATGCACATCAGAAGATTGGCGCACATCAATAGTCGCAAGATGAAAACCGAATGTTTCAATCGCCTTAACCAATTTACCTATGCGCGGATATATCAAACCCTCACCACCATGTTCTTTAAGTGAATCAACCAACACATTCAAATTCACCAGCAGTTCATCCGCACTTGCATAAATTTTGGCATCTTGACTTGCATCTCGCAACTCT
>JBKJRF010000184.1:0-12078 GCA_046594825.1 Methylotenera sp. | reverse complement strand
TTCTTAAAACCTATGACGAATATTCAAAAAAATGTTAAACCAACCTTATGCCTACTAGCTTGTGTGCTGAGTTTTAGTAGCGCCTATGCTGCAGAAAATTCGGTTGATTCTTCTACTCCCGCTGAGCCCGCGAAAGTTAGCTATAAATTCACCACCACATATTTAGGTGCGTCTGATGATAACAATGCTGTCGATGTGAATTTACGGGCTAATTATGATATGCATACGGCTTGGGTGGGTGAGTATGGCGATGGAGATGGTTTTCGCCAGTTACGTGCGGGTTATGCCTTTAGCCCAGAGTTTACTTTTATTCGGCCAACATTTTCTGTGCAGTTAGCTACTAAGGGTTATATTGCCGAAAGTGTAAGTACAGAGATTGGTGATAAAAACTTTGCTATTTTGGGCATTGCGCGTACTAACTTGCAGGAATACTATGATTTAGGGCATGACCCTAGCGATGCCTTGACGGTAGGAGTGGGGTCACGTGCTATTGAAAATAATGAGATTTATCTTTTTCAGGTGTTTGATGATCGCTTAGAAACGCGGCAACGTAACAACCATTTTGTGTGGCGTTATAAGTTTGCTGATGATCAGCGGCTTAGCATTGATGCCAGCTATAAGACTGGCTTGGATACGGATAATGTTTTCATACATGGCTATGGTTTGTCAGTGGATTATGGCTACAAGCAATATTTTGCGAGAGTTGCGCGTGATGAATATGCTAATTTTAACCCTAGTAATCAAACACGGCTTTCTGCTGGGTTCCGCTTTTAGTATTCAAAAACTTAGTATTAAACCTATATTTAAAAAATAAGGGATTGGTAATGTTTAATCTGACTGTGCCAGTGTGGGAGCTTATCGTACGTAGCATCGCTGTGTATGTATTTTTGATTTTTATTTTACGGATTTCAGGTAAACGCCAAATTGGGCAATTGGCACCTTTTGATTTGGTGCTGCTACTTATTTTATCTAACGCAGTGCAAAACTCGATGAGTGGTGGCGATAACTCACTGATTGGCGGTTTGATTATTGCTACTACATTAGTATTAATCAATTATTTAGTAGGTTTCGCCACTTATAAAAGCCAAAAATTGGAGGCATTAATTGAAGGGCGCCCACAAATACTGATTCATAATGGCAAGCTCTTTGAAGACATGATGGCTAAGGCTTAAATAACACAGCATGAGTTAGATACGGCCTTGCGCCAAGGGGGGTGTAGCAGTGTTAGTGAAGTTCATTCAGGGATTTTAGAAACTAGCGGTACGATTAGCATCGTTCCTATGAAGAAATAATACTTAGATAAATATTAAGTAACTTTAATAAAGTTTTATTGTTTAGTTATTTTCTATAGCTAAATACTTTTCAAGTAAAATTCGGTCATGGATATTTACTCACTCGCAAAACCCTTGTTATTTCAGTTTGATGCTGAAGTAGCTCACGACCTCACTTTAAAAAGCCTTAAGCTTGCCGAAAAAACGGGCGCCTTGGCATTTTACCCAACACCATCAGTTTGTCTACCTAGAGAGGTCATGGGCATTAATTTTCCTAATGCTGTAGGTTTGGCTGCTGGTTTAGATAAAAATGGCGCTGTGATAGATGGTATGGTGTCACTAGGCTTTGGTTTTATTGAAGTGGGTACGGTAACGCCGCGACCACAACCGGGTAACCCTAAACCGCGGCTGTTCCGTGTAAAAGAAGCGCAAGGTATTGTGAACCGCTTTGGTTTTAATAATTTGGGAGTAGATAATCTCATTGAGAATGTAAAAGCTGCCAAATATAAAGGTGTGCTTGGTATCAATATCGGTAAAAATTTTGATACCCCCATTGAAAACGCAGTGGATGACTATTTGATTTGCATGAGAAAGGTGTACGAGTTTGCCAGTTATATCACGGTAAATATCTCCTCACCTAACACAAAAAATCTACGAGCATTACAAGAAAAAGAAGCGCTGTCGCATTTACTCGCTACACTTAAATTGGAGCAAACTAAACTTGCAAATCAGCATGGCCGCTATGTGCCAATCACTTTAAAAATAGCGCCAGACTTAGAGCGTGAGCAAATCAATGAAATTGCTGATTTGCTCATGGAGCATAATATAGATGGTGTGATTGCAACCAACACTACACTTTCACGTGACTTGGTACAGGGCTTAAAAAATGCCGAGGAGACAGGTGGTTTGTCTGGGGCACCTGTTCGCGAGAAATCAACTTTGGTAATCCAACAGTTATCACAACGCCTACAAGGCGCAGTACCCATTATTGGCGTAGGTGGTATTTTAAGCGGTGCAGATGCCGTTGAAAAAATTGCGGCCGGTGCTAGCTTGGTACAAGTGTATAGCGGTTTGATTTATAAAGGGCCGAAACTAATACATGATATTTGTAAAACACTAGGCTAGTGTCTAGTTTGTAATGATGCTGCCAGTTCTCTATTCATACCGCCGTTGTCCTTATGCTATGCGCGCTCGTATGGCGCTGAGATATGCGGATATCGCTGTTGAAATTCGCGAAATAGCCTTAAGAGATAAGCCCAAAGAAATGCTCAAGCTATCACCTAAAGCTACGGTACCGGTATTGCTATTGCAAGACGGTACCGTCATTGAAGAGAGCTTGGATATTATGTATTGGGCTTTGCAGCATAAGGATAAAGACGGTTGGTTAGCTGCTGATAGCATCATGACTCAACAACTGATCGCTGAAAACGATGGTAGTTTTAAGAAAGCGCTTGATATGTACAAGTATGCGATTCGTTTCCCAGAACAATCCTCAGTAGCATACAGAGTAGAAGGTGAAGTGTTTTTGCTGAAACTGGAAACGCTATTGGGTCAATTGCAGTTTTTGTTGAAAGACCAAATTTGCTTGGCCGATATTGCAATCTTTCCATTTATTCGGCAATTTTCAGGTGTAGATACCGCTTGGTTTGAAACCGCACCCTATCCTAAACTTAAGGCATGGTTGAAGAATTTAGTTGAATCTGAGCTATTCGTCAGCATCATGGAAAAACAGCCAACTTACATTGAGTAAGTTGGCTGTTTTTATGTACTGCTAAAGATAATTTTTATTCAGCAGTTGCAAGTGATGGTTCTGATGACTCCTTATCTTGTGCAAAAATAAGCTTTACTACATCTTTATCATCAATATCTACGTGTACATTGCCACCGTTAGCCAGTTTGCCAAATAGCAATTCATCAGCAAGTGCTTTACGAATCGTATCTTGAATCAATCTCGCCATCGGACGTGCACCCATCACTGGGTCGAAACCTTTTTTACCTAAGTAAGCTTTTAAGGCATCGCTAAAGGTTGCTTCGACTTTTTTCTCATGTAATTGATCTTCAAGCTGAATCAAGAATTTATCGACTACACGAATGATAATGTCTTGTGACAGTGAAGCGAATGACACGGTAGCATCTAAACGGTTACGGAACTCAGGAGAGAATAAGCGTTTGATGTCCTCTTGCTCGTCGCCTGCTTGTTTAGCATTTGTAAAGCCTATGCTTGATTTAGATAGATTCTCAGCGCCAGCATTGGTGGTCATAATAATCGTCACATTTCTAAAGTCTGCTTTGCGACCATTGTTGTCGGTAAGCGTACCGTGATCCATTACCTGTAATAGGATATTAAAGATATCAGGATGCGCTTTTTCAATTTCATCCAACAACAGTACACAATAAGGGTGTTTAGTAATGGCCTCTGTCATCATGCCGCCTTGCTCAAAACCCACATAGCCTGGAGGTGCGCCAATCAAGCGTGAAACAGCATGGCGCTCCATGTATTCACTCATGTCGAAGCGAATCAACTCAATCCCCATAATATAGGCTAATTGTTTCGCTACTTCGGTTTTACCTACACCAGTAGGCCCGCTAAATAAGAAGCTACCAATCGGTTTATTGCCTTGACCTAAGCCACTGCGCGCCATTTTGACTGCAGATGAAAGCGCTTCAATCGCTTTATCTTGACCAAACACTACAGCTTTTAAGTCGCGCTCTAATGTTTTAAGTGCGCTACGGTCATCGCTAGAGATATTTTTGGGCGGAATACGCGCAATTTTTGCAATAATGTCTTCAATCTCTTTGTTGCCGATGACTTTTTTCTGTTTAGATTTTGGCAATATACGCTGTGCAGCGCCAGCCTCATCAATCACATCAATCGCTTTATCAGGCAAGTGACGGTCGTTAATGTATTTGGCTGATAGTTCTGCTGCGGTACTTAAAGCGCCAGCTGTATATTTAACACTATGGTGTAATTCAAAGCGGGATTTAAGGCCTTTTAATATTTCAATAGTTTCAGCCACGCTAGGCTCAGCCACATCAATTTTTTGAAAGCGACGTGCTAACGCATGGTCTTTTTCAAATACACCGCGATATTCTTGATAAGTAGTTGCACCTATACATTTAAGTGAGCCATTAGAAAGAGCAGGCTTCAATAAGTTGCTCGCATCTAAAGTGCCGCCACTAGCCGAGCCGGCGCCAATTAAGGTATGAATTTCATCAATAAACAAAATTGCATCTGGATTTTCGGCCAATTGTTTCATTACCGCTTTTAAGCGTTGTTCAAAGTCACCGCGATATTTTGTTCCCGCAAGTAAAGCGCCCATGTCTAGGGAATAAACAATGGCGTTAGCCAATACATCTGGGATATCTTTTTCTACGATGCGACGCGCTAAACCTTCAGCAATTGCAGTTTTACCTACGCCAGCCTCACCAACTAATAGCGGGTTATTTTTGCGACGACGGCATAATGTTTGCACGACACGTTCTAATTCTGGGCCACGACCAATCAGCGGGTCAATCTTCCCCGCTGCAACTTGTGCATTTAGGTTTAGGGCATATGTCTCTAGAGCGCCATTTGGTGCGGCTTCAGTATCCAAATCTTGGTCAGCGCCTTCAGGTTTAGCGGTTTCAGCAATTTTAGAAACACCATGCGAAATGAAATTAACTACATCCAAGCGGGTAACGCCTTGTTGATGCAAGAAAAATACGGCATGTGAATCTTTCTCACCAAAAATAGCGACCAATACATTTGCGCCAGTGACTTCTTTTTTACCAGATGACTGCACATGCAGCATGGAGCGTTGGATAACACGTTGAAAGCCAAGGGTCGGTTGTGTATCAACATCCTCTTGACCAATCACCGTTGGTGTATGTTCTTCAATATATTGGTAAAGCTCTGTACGTAGCACTTCAAGTTTCGCCCCGCATGCTCTTAGTACTTCAGCTGCAGTAGGGTTATCTATCATGGCTAGTAACAAATGTTCAACCGTGATGAGTTCATGACGCTTTTGTCTAGCGTCCATAAAGGCCATGTGTAGGCTAACTTCTAACTCTTGAGCGATCATTTTTGTACCTTAACTTTCAATATTATCTTTACGCTTGGAACTTCTATTTTTGCTAACTTCTTTGATGCTTAAAGCTTATAAAATTACTTGCAATTTCTAAGCCAACTTTAAGCTATAACACTTAATCTTTATACTAATCTTAGGCTCACTTTTTAATTAAAAGCTAGCATCAAGCAGGCTCTGTCACACATTGCAAAGGATGCTGTGCTTCTTTTGCACAGGTAAGTACTTGATTCATCTTTGTTTCTGCGATGTCTTGTGGATATACACCACATACACCCATGCCCTCTGTATGTACTTTGAGCATAATTTGCGTTGCTTGTTCACGACTTTTATTAAAAAAACGTTCTATGCACTCCACTACAAATTCCATAGGCGTGTAATCATCATTTAACAACAACACTTTAAACATGGGGGGCAATTTTGGTTTTGCAACTTCAGGTTTAAGCGCTGTGTTGTTGTCTGCCGGTGTAGCAAGTTTAGGTATGTTTGTTAGGTTAGCCATATGAACCTATTTTGAGCCAACCTGAGAAAAATTCAAGCCCAATTTGAATAGGGTTATGGAGATTATTTAAAAATTTTGCTTGGAGTCAGTACTAAGGGAAGATTTTGACGCTTTTCACGATACGGTCTTGCGTTTGCACAATTTCTAAGGTGTGTGTACCAATTTTGAAACTGGTGTTTGGTTCTGGGATATCTTCAAAATGTTCTAATACCAAGCCGTTAAGTGTACGTGGGCCATCTAGCGGTAAACTTAGGTTCAGTTTTTTATTAAGATCGCGCAACGTGCTACTACCATCTACCAGCCAGCTACCATCAGCTTCTTTGCGATAACTCCCAAGACGTGACGGAGATTGAGTAGTAAAGTCGCCAATCACTTCTTCTAGAATATCTTCTAAGGTGATGAGGCCTTTAAATTCGCCATATTCGTCCACTACCAAGGCTATACGCTGTTGTTTCTCTTGAAATTGCTGTATTTGCGTATAAAGTGGCGTGCCCGCAGGAATAAAATATGGCTCAGCAATTACTTCACGCAAAGCCTCTTTGTCTAACTCGTTATTGCTATTATGATTTGAACGTAACTGGCTTATGATTTTGCGTATGTGCAGAATGCCGATGATTTCTTCATTTTCACCTTGGCGCACAGGTAAGCGCGTGTGATGGCTATTTGAAATATGCTGCAATATATCTTCTAGTGGTGCGTCAAAATCTATCGTCTCCACTAAAGTATGAGCAGTCATTACATCATCGACCGTGATTTTTTCTAAATCCAGCAAATTTAGCAGAATAGTACGATTTTTCTTGGGGATATAATGCCCGGCTTCAGACACGATACTGCGCAATTCTTCAGTAGTAACAGCATGCATGGTCTCTTCAAAATGTACTTTAATACCGAGTAGTCGCACAAAACCTTTAACGAATAAATTCACGAAGGACACAACTGGGTTGAGTAACCATAACAATGGATAGAGAACATAGCTACAAGCAAAACCTAATTTTTCTGGATAGGCGGCGGCGATGACTTTGGGTGAGATTTCGCTAAAAACCAAAATGGCAAAAGTAACTGCGAGTGTACCTATCATCAACACAAACTCGCCTTCACCAAATAAATCAACGCTAATCACTGCGACTAATGTGGATGAAGCAGAAATGCACAGGGTGTTACCTAATAAAATAACGCCTAATAACTTATCTGTTTTTGCGAGCAATATGCTGGCAAGTTTTGCACCGCGATTACCATGTTTTGCCAGATGCTTCATCCGATAACGGTTTAAAGACATGAGGCTGGTTTCAGCAATAGAGAAAAATGCAGAAAGTAATAACAGCAACGCTAAAGCGATTAGCTGCCAAGAGATAGGAATGTTATCCAAGGGGTAGAGTATTGATGTTCAAGATGATGCTAGTGTATACGTGAGGGCTAATAATAATCAAGTGCGTTAATATTAAGCGCACTTGATTATGTAAGCGGTGATTCGCTTATCAATGAAATGATTAAGATTGAAACTCTGAAGGAGATGGCTCAGCCACATCATTTTTCTTGCCAGCTGCTTTTTTCTCTAAATCTTTCTTTTCAATGTCACCAATTAAGTTAATACGATTCACACCTAACCACATCGCTATTGGGCAAGCTACTAGTACTGAAGAATAAATACCAAACAAGATGCCAATAGTCAGTGCTAAGGCAAAGTTATGTAATACTTCACCACCAAATAGCAACATAGAGCCAACCATAGTTTGCGTCATAGTATGGGTAATAATGGTACGTGACATCGTGCGGGTAATCGCGTTATCAATCACTTCAACTACTGAAGCCTTACGCATTTTACGGAAGTTCTCACGTACTCGGTCAAACACGACGACTGATTCATTCACTGAGTAGCCCAATACCGCCAAAATAGCCGCCAGTACAGTAAGGTTAAACTCCCATTGGAAGAAAGCGAAGAAGCCTAGAATAATCACTACGTCATGCATATTGGCGATAATTGCCGCTACTGCAAAGCGCCACTCAAAACGTAACCATAGGTATAACACAATACCCACGCACACAAAAAACAGTGCTAGCCCACCATTGGCATACAGTTCTTCACCAACTTGAGCGCCGACAGACTCTACGCGGCGCACTTCAGCTGTTGAGTCTGCCTTCACTAGCGCTGCTTTTACTTGTTCAGAAAGCTGTGAAACGGATAGGCCTGCTTTTACAGGTAAGCGAATCAATACATCATGGCTAGAGCCAAAATTCTGCACAGTGGCTTCTTTCAAACCTATGCTGTCCACGGCACTTCGTACGCTTTCTAGGTTAGCAGCTTTTGGGTAATTCACTTCCATGACGGTACCGCCAGTGAAATCAACCCCAAAATTTAAACCGCGTGTAGCTAAAAAGATAATCGCTAGTATGAATGTGATCAATGAGATAGAGGTCGTGAGGCGACCATAACTCATGAAGGGAATATCTTTTTTAATTCTAAATAATTCCATGTTTTCTACTCTAAATAATTTTCAGTAATTATGTTTGTAATGAGTTTCGTAAATGCTAGGCTTTGTAAATTTGGCCTATGGACAATTTCTCAACTTTACGACGGTAACCATAGATCAAGTTCACAATCGCTCGTGATACCAGTACAGCACTGAACATAGAAGTCAAAATACCCAATACATGAACCACGGCAAAACCTTTGATTGGACCAGTACCGAACATAAATAGTGCTAAACCAGCAATCAGCGTAGTCACGTTTGAGTCTAGTATCGTGTCGAATGCACGGTCATAACCGGCGTGAATACTAGCTTGCGGTGTATTTCCGTTGCGTAACTCTTCACGAATACGCTCGTTGATGAGCACGTTGGCATCAATGGCCATCCCCAACGCAAGTGCAATCGCCGCCAAACCAGGTAAGGTAAGTGTGGCTTGCAACATAGATAATATTGCGACCAACAATAGTAAGTTAATTGCCAGTGCGACTACAGAAACTGCACCAAACGCCACATAGTAAATCATCATCATTACCGCAATTGCTGCAAAGCCCCAAAGTGTGGAATGCATACCGCGATTGATGTTGTCTTGACCCATGCTAGGGCCAACAGTACGCTCTTCAATAATGTCCATTGGTGCTGCAAGTGCGCCAGCACGTAGTAATAGTGAAATGTCAGTAGCTTCTTGTGTGTTGGCCATACCAGAGATTTGTACGCGACCGCCGCCAATTTCTTCATTAATAGTCGGTGCTGTGACGATTTCTGTACTGCCTTTTTCAATCAGCAGAATTGCCATGCGCTTGCCTACGTTTTCACGCGTCACTTGTTGGAAAATACGTGCGCCACGTGCATCAAGTGTCACGCTTACTACAGATTGACCTGTTTGATTATTGACACCAGGGCCCGCATCAGTAATGTACTCGCCTGTGAGTACTACAGTCTTTTTAACTAAAATCGCACGACCTTGGCGGTCTTTAAACACTTCGTCACCGATAGGGGCTTGGCCTTTGGCAGCGTTTTCAAGGGTAGCCATGTCACTTTTTTCTTCATCTACCATACGGATTTCGAGTGTAGCGGTACGGCCTAGAATTTCTTTTGCTTTAGCGGTATCTTGCACGCCTGGTAATTGCACTACCACACGGTCAGCGCCTTGCTGTTGAATAATTGGCTCTGCCACGCCGAGTTCATTAATCCGATTATGTAGCGTTTGAATGTTTTGCTTGATAGCAAAGTCTTGAATATGCTTTTGTTCTGCAAGATTGAGTGAGGCTTTCAATACTTTTTCTTGACCGTTAGTTGACTCATCTAAAGTTAGATTTGGATAATCTTTACTGATGATGGTTCTAGCTTTGATGAGTTCTGCTTCATCGCTAAAACTAATTTGTACGGTTTGCCCTTCACGGGTTACACCAGTGTATGAGATACGCTCTTTACGCAGCGCTACTCTAAAGTCTCCAACAAAGCGATCTGCCGCTTTATTGAGCGCAGCTTTCATGTCTACCTGCATTAAAAAGTGTACACCACCGCGTAAATCTAAGCCTAGATACATAGGCTTTGCACCCAAACTGCGGAGCCAGTTAGGTGAGCGCGAGAGTAAATTAAGTGCTACCGTATAGTCATTACCAAGGTTTGCTTGTAGGACGTCTTTAGCTTTAATCTGCGTATCTGTGTTGGCGAAACGCGCTTTAACACCACGAGCATCTAAATACACGCCATCATATTGAATTTTTTCCTGCTTAAAAATAGCTTCTACTTGGGCCAATAATGCTGGGTTCAAAGTCGAGGTGCTTTTAGCAGGGGTGATTTGTACCGCAGGGGATTCACCAAAAAAATTTGGAATTGTATAAATTAGTCCAATCAAAATCATGATTGCAACTAGGATGTTCTTCCACATTGGATAGCGGTTCATAGTGAGGCTCTAGTCAATAACGGGTTGTGGTTTGAGTAGTAAGCAATATGTATTGCTCGATTCATTAAATATGGTTTCTTAAAGACTTTTAATCGTACCTTTTGGCAAAGCAGTTTGTATTGCTTGTTTTTGTACTGTAATTTCGGTATTTGCGGCAATTTCTACGGTTACAAAATCATCATTCACTTTAGTAACTTTGCCAACAATACCGCCGCTAGTGACAATTTCATCACCTTTTTGTAGTGCCGCAATCATATTGCGTTGCTCTTTAGCTTGCTTCATTTGTGGACGAATAATCATGAAGAAAAATAATACGAAAATCACGACTAACGGTAAAAAGCTCATGATGTCGTTGCCTGCTAAACCACCTGCTGCGTATGCATTTGAAATAAACACGGGATTACCTTCTTTAAAAATTGAGTTAAAACTACTAAAAATTAGCTTCGGATTTTAGCACAGACTGTATGTTATTGCAGGATAGTCAATTATCGTACTAGTTCAAGTTTATTGATTATTTTAACGTTAAGACAAACTGGCGCGTTTTGTAGAAAATTCAGCTTTGAAAGTCTCAAATGTACCTGCCTCAATTGCACCACGCATGCCTGTCATTAGTACCTGGTAATAATGTAGGTTGTGAATCGTGTTCAAACGTGAGCCTAAAATCTCGCCTACTTTATGTAAATGATGCAAATAAGCGCGACTGAAGTTTTGGCATGTATAGCAGCTACAATCGGCATCTAAAGGCTGTGTGTCAGTTCTATAACCTGCATTTTTAATTTTAATATCACCATATTGCGTGAACAGCCAGCCATTACGTGCATTGCGTGTTGGCATCACACAGTCAAACATATCTATGCCTTGCGAAACTGCTGCCACTAAATCTTCTGGTGTGCCAACGCCCATCAGGTAACGCGGTTTATTTTGCGGCATTTTTGGTGCGGTATGCGCTAGTATGCGTAGCATGTCTTCTTTAGGTTCGCCTACTGATAAACCACCAATTGCATAACCGTCAAAGTCAATATCGGTTAATCCAGCTAGTGAAGTATCGCGCAAGTCTTCATACATTCCACCTTGAATAATTCCAAATAGTGCATTTTCATTACCTGCATGCGCGTCTTTACTTCTGCGTGCCCAGCGTAATGACAGTTGCATTGAGTCGTTAGCTTCTGTTTGTGTAGCCGGGTAGGGCGTACATTCATCAAAAATCATCACAATGTCAGAATTCAATACTTTTTGTATGCGCATTGATTCTTCAGGCGTTAGAAAGCAGCTGTCACCATTGATGGGAGAGCGAAATTTAACACCCTCTTCAGTGATTTTGCGTAATGCACCCAAACTCCAAACTTGAAAGCCGCCAGAATCCGTGAGTATCGGGCCATCCCAGCCCATAAACTTGTGCAAGCCGCCATGTGCCGCTATCACTTCTAAACCGGGACGTAGCCATAAATGAAAAGTGTTACCCAACACAATGTGAGCATCAATTTCTTTTAGCTCTAATGGTGACATGGCTTTAACGGTGCCATAAGTACCTACTGGCATAAAAGCAGGTGTTTGTACTTCTCCATGGTTAAGTTTTAAGGTGCCGCGACGAGCAAGGCCATCTTGTTTATGTAGTGTAAATTGCATAGACGTTGAATATTTAGTATTTAGTAAATTATTAGTTTTCAGCACTATATATCAAGCCACACTACAAACTACGATTTTAGTGGTGTTAATTAAGCAATTGAGTCCAAAAATCTTAACTAAATCAATATTATTAATATATAATGCGAATCATTATCATTGTTAATATTTGTTAACAATATCAAGTTATATAAAAATGATTTATTAAATTAAGGGGATGGTAATGAATGCAACATGGAATAAAAAA
>JBKJRF010000115.1:0-4412 GCA_046594825.1 Methylotenera sp. | reverse complement strand
GTCACGGTCACCCTCCAGCTAAATGATTTTATGTGGGTTGAAGACATTATTACTATGGTGGAAGAGCAGGCCTCATCTCAACTTTACGGCCTACTAAAACGACCTGATGAGAAATATGTAACTGAGCGCGCTTATGATAATCCGAAGTTCGTAGAAGATATGGTGCGAGACATTGCTGCAGCATTTAACAATGAATCGCGTGTGCAAAATTACATAGTGGAATGTGAAAACTTTGAATCCATTCATAACCATTCGGCCTACGCTTGTATTGCTAGTACTTAATCTTAATGTCTAAATTTTGGTAGATAAATCATGAATGATATTGTTAATTTAAAGTTTTTAGAGCAGCCAAAGCCGATGCTGCCATTGGACTTGTTATCCATTAGCCCGGTATCAATTAGCCCGATTGTCGAAATTATTGAAGAGTTACGCCAAGGACGTATGGTGGTTTTGCTCGATGATGAAGACCGTGAAAATGAAGGTGACTTGGTGATGGCTGCAGAATTCGTCACAGCAGCAGATATAAACTTTATGGCTAAGCATGGTCGCGGATTAATTTGCCTTACACTTTCTGAAGAGCGGGGCAAGCAACTTAATTTAGAGCCTATGGTGAAAAAAAATGGTACGAAAATGGGTACCAATTTTACCGTGTCAATTGAGGCTGCAGAAGGCGTAACTACTGGAATCTCTGCTGCTGATAGAGCACATACCATTCAGACTGCAGTGAACGTGAATGCACGACCTGTAGATATAGTTAGCCCAGGACATGTATTTCCATTGATTGCACAAAAAGGTGGTGTGCTGGTAAGAGCAGGGCATACGGAGGCTGGTTGTGATATTGCGAAACTCGCGAACCTTGAACCAGCTGCTGTGATTTGTGAAATTCTAAAAGACAATGGTGAAATGGCACGCCTGCCTGATCTGCTTAAGTTTGCAGCAGAGCATGATCTAAAAGTAGGCACTATCACAGACCTGATTAAACATCGCAGCCAAACTGAGCGGCTTGTTACGCGTGTTGCTGAACGAGTGGTTGAAACTCCATACGGTCAATTTAATTTGATTGCATTTCATGATTCTATTGCCAAAGAAACACATCTTGCTTTAGTAAAAGGCGATGTTGCCGCTAATAAGAGTGTGCTGGTTAGGGTTCATGAACCTTTATCTGTATTTGATTTGCTAGACGCCAGCAGTGCGAGTCACAGCTGGAGCTTGCCACATGCCATGCAAATGATTGGCAAAGCAGAAGTAGGTGTCATTGTGATGTTAAGACGTGATGAAAAAAGTGAGGACCTTATCCATGCAATTAAATCAGCAGATCAGCCAGTTAGCAACCAACACACGCTTAAAGATTATGGGATTGGTGCGCAGATATTACGAGATTTGGGAGTGGTAAAAATGCGGTTGATGGCCGAGCCTCGCAAGATACCCAGCATGGCAGGTTTTGGCCTAGAAGTGACAGAATTCATTGGCGATGCATAGCGACGTGCTATTTAGGTAGCTTAGTTGCTCTTGTTGAAGAGTCGCCTTCACTGATTAAGCAAGCTAGACCAGTTACTCAAGTTATGATGAGCACACTACCTAGCTTGTTCTAGCTGTTGTCGAATTTTAATCGCTGCGATTGACTAGCCGTTCTGCAACTATCGTGAAGTTATCGATGAGTTTATCTTTAGTGACTTTTGGTATGCCTAATTCATCTATCGCCATCACCATACATTTAAGCCATATCTCTTTTGCTTCATGATTGATTTCTACATGCTCATGCATCGCCCTAACATTTGAATGGTCATGTTGTTCAACATAAAGCTTAGGTCCACCTAGAAAACCAGAAAGAAAATTGAATTGCTCAATACGTGAATGAGCTATGCCGTTACCGCGAAGGTGTAATAAGTGTAACTTATGACCCTCTGGACTAGTTTGGATAATATCGTAAAAAACTTTGACTAAGCGCTGTACTCCGTTTTCTCCACCGATCTGGTCATACAAAGACTGCCGTGGAGAATCTGGATTAGGGGGTTGATGGTGCGTCATGCTTGAGGTCTCTATTTATGCTTGATTACCGAAAGTTATCGGTAACGTTTAATTAGTTAGAATAAAAGTAAGGCTAAGGGTAACTGGCCATCCTAGGATTGCAAATTATCTTGAAGGGGTAATCCCTAAGCAGTATTTTAACTTGAGACAATCTTATCCATAATTTCCGGTTCTAGGTGCTCGTTGGCAGTTACTCCTAAGGGAGTAATCCTTCTAGAGAATTGTAAACAGGGGTATCTAAAACTCAGAATGTACGTAATGCGCAAGTATGGCAGGTGATTTAATTTCATCATTTTGTAATGTTAATTTCACAAGGTGATACGTTAGATTTAACTGTGGCGAGCATAGATATTTAAGCAGTAAATTCACTTAGATTAATTTCAAAAGTGAATAAATAAATAGCTAGGCTCTTCTCTAATTAAGGGGACTTAAATTGATAGTTAATAAGGCAGGATCGGGTGTGCTAAGTGCAGACGCGTCCAGTGATGCAGGGCAACATGCCAGTCTTCATCGCAAGATAGATTGGAAGGGGGCATTTTGGGTTGCAAGTGGCGTTCCTGCACTTGTGTTGTTTTCAATAGGTGCAATCGCTGCAACGGTAGGTAAACCCGCTTGGATTGTGTGGGCCATCTCCATTGCATTCGGTTTTATACAAGCTTTTACCTACGCAGAAATCGCAGGGTTGTTTCCACATAAATCTGGTGGTGCATCAATTTACGGTGCGGTAGCATGGGTAAAGTATAGTAAGTTTATTGCCCCTGTTTCAGTGTGGTGTAATTGGTTTGCTTGGTCACCAGTACTCGCAATCGGGTCAGGTTTAGCTGCTGGGTATCTACTCAGTGCTTTATTCGCACCTGATGCCATCATTAATACTTGGCAAATTACCTTGTTGGATTTAGGTTCCATTAAAACAGGGCTAGCTTTGCGTATCAACGCTACCTTTATTCTCGGTGCAGGCCTTCTACTCACAGTATTTGCGGTTCAGCATGGCGGTATTTTGCGTTCTGCTAAAACTACGATGATTCTGGGTGTGGTTGCCATGATTCCATTAATGCTGATTGGTTTAGTGCCTTTAATCAGTGGTGACGCAGTACACGCAAATTACTTTCCACTAGCACCACTTGCTTATGACACTGCTGGCAATGTGATTGATGGTGTATGGGGAATCCCTGGCTGGAAACTGATGGCTGGTGGTCTCTTTATTGCAGCATGGTCTACTTATGGGTTTGAAACAGCAGTTTGTTACACGCGTGAATTTAAAAATCCAAAAACAGACACTTTTAAAGCGATTTTTTATTCGGGCTTGCTATGTATTGCAGTCTTCACATTGGTGCCAATTGCGTTCCAAGGTCACTTAGGCTTAGGTCATCTAGTGACGCCAGCGGTGGTAGATGCAGCTGGTGCGGTTACTTCACCAGCAGTTTATGATGGTATGTTAGCACCGGAAATTTATAGTGGTATGGGTGTTGCTTCAGCGTTGGCAGGTATGGTTGGCGGTGGTGCTTTAATTGGTAACGTGATGGTGATTATGTTGGTACTGGCATTGTTGTTGTCTATCATGACTTCAATGGCTGGATCTTCACGTACACTTTATCAAGCTTCAGTTGATGGATGGTTGCCAAAATATCTATCTCATGTGAATGATCATGGCGCACCAACCAGAGCAATGTGGACAGATCTTTGCTTCAATTTGATTCTGCTCATGATGTCTGACTATGTGTTTATTCTTGCAGCGTCAAATGTTGGTTATATCATTTTCAACTTCCTGAATCTTAACTCCGGCTGGATACACCGTATTGACCGTCCAAAATGGGATCGTCCTTACAAAGCGCCAACTTTACTATTGGCTTTAGGTGGTGTTCTTGGCTTCGTTAACTTAGCAATCATGGGTTTAGGCGCTGATGTATGGGGTGCAGGTACGTTAAAAGTTGGGTTGATATTTGCATCATTGATTCTACCTGTATTCGTATACCGCCATTATGTGCAAGACAAAGGTACCTTCCCTAAGCAAATGCTAGAGGATATGCATATTGCCAGCGATGAGCCTGGCGTATCTACGCGGGCTGGTGTGTTGCCTTACTTAGCACTCATTGCAGGGGTGGCGGTAGTTTGGTATATGCATAGCTTGTAATATTCAATATAAATATTAGAAATACTCTGAAATTAAGAAGTATCAACTAATCGTTAAATGCTAGTAAAAACAGAACGAGTGAGGGTTAAATCCCTCGCTCGTTTTTTTTATTGATATTGCTGTAAGTAAATAGCAACGCAGTAACACCTTAGTAGTAAGCCATGAGGAGAATTGTTTGTCTTCGGTCTCGCGATGAGAATAACACATCAGCAAATTCCTTTATAACGACCATAAAGACCGGAGAATAATATGG
>JBKJRF010000052.1:0-3653 GCA_046594825.1 Methylotenera sp. | reverse complement strand
ATTCTGTGTGCTAACGCACTTAACCGACAGATTTTTATTATCAATTAAATCTTAATATAACCTACTTAATTATTGCGACCCCCACCTCGGTCTTGATCCTGACCTCGTTCATGATCTTGGTTCTGTTTTGTTCCAGAATTACTGTCTTTGCCTTGCTGCCGTTGTTCATGGCCTTGATTCTTCTGCTCATGGTTTTGTGGTCTTTGTTCTTGCCCGAACTGCTCTTGCTTGTGACTTTCAGGTCTTTGCATTCGTTGCTCACGTAGGTTTGTCGGGGGCTGTGCTTGCCTTTGTGTCTCTTGCCGCTGTGGTGGTTGCTGCTGAGTCTCTTGCTGTTGTGGGACAGGCCTTACTGCGTTATCTCCATCATTTCTATTCCTCTGTGGTGAAGTTGAGTTAGGTTCATTACCAGGCTGCTGGGTTCTTTCTTGCCGTACTCCATTTTGTCGACCTGTTTCTTGCTGACGCCTCTGTTGTTGAGAAGGCGCTGCTTGCTCAAACTGCTCTTTCTGGTGCTGCCTTACACTAGGATCACTTGGTTGAAAACGGTAATTTCGTTGCTGAATATCATGCTGTTGCTCAACCTGACGAGGATACCTGTCGCCTGAGTACTGCCGTTGATAGGTAGGTAGTGGAGCAGGCCTTGGCGCCACATTATGGTTCCAGCTATCCCAACCTCTTCTATGTTGTTCCCAATCGCCACCCCAGTGGTCGCCCCAACGAGGAGCTCTATCTAAACTCCATGCGAAAAAGTATCTAGGCGGCTGACGATAGTAGCGTACTGGAACTCTTAAAACAAATAATGGTACATCCTCTGGATATACATACCACCAAGGACCGTCATACCAAGAACTTTCAAACCAGTTATCATCTTGATAAACCCAGTACAATCCATCATAAAAGAAAAAATTAGCTTCAAGCTGTGGTGCGTAATAAACTGGATATCCAGGCACAACAACGAACTGCGGGTATGCAGGTATATTAATGCCAATGTTAACGTTTGGCGTTCCAATACCAATACTTACCTGAGTATCAGCAAAACTTACTGAACAAAATATCATGCTCATTATTATGAGCATACTTCGTATCTTTTGCATTTTGATCTCCAGTCTCGCAGTTACTTTAATTAAGCATACATTATCTATTTGGTGTCAGCTGTTCTGTAGGCTTTGTAACATAATCAAGTAAAAGTAAGTAAATATACATTGATCTCATTATCTAAGTATCAAAGTCAGTTTTTCTGTGGTTAAAACTCTGTGTGCGATAGCGCACAGAATAATGACTGCCTATCATGTATTGTGATTTCAGAAATAATTAAGTTAATATTCTTAAATTTTTTAATAACTAATATTAGAAAAAGTTTACAAAATGTCCTTAATTCTTCAAGTCCTTTAGACTCAAGTTAAAACAACTGTTAGTGGGATTCAATAATGTTACAAATAATAAAACTTAAAGACGACAAACCTCCAAGCCCTAAACTTTTCAAGTTTAGTTTTGTAAGATTGAATGATAAAAAATTAGCCATATCACTATGTTTAGCGATGCTTGCAGGTTGTACATCTATTCCTACCATGGTGCCAGATATGGCGATGGAGTCACATCGTGCTGTCCAGATTGATGGCGCACATGGGCCTCTCACAGCAAAACAAAGTAAGGATTTGCTAGCCAAATTGAAAAAAAATGGTGATGACACCAATATTTTTGATAAGCACTTAGCATTAGAAACTGAGATTGTTGGTAGCCCGTTAGTCGCGGGAAATAATGTGACGCTGTTAGTTGATGGCCCGGCGACTTATGATGCAATGTTTACCGCTATTGAAGGTGCTAAAGACCATATTAATATGGAAACTTTCATTTTTGAAAATAGCGAAATTGGACAACGTTTTGCACAAGCCCTAATTGCCAAACAAAATAGCGGCGTACAGGTGAACCTTATTTACGATAGCGTAGGTTCAATTAGCACCCCAAAAGAGTTTTTCAAGCCACTTAAAGATAGCGGTATAAATGTACTTGAATTCAATCCTATCAATCCACTGAACGCACGTAAAGGTTGGCAAGTGAATCAACGCGACCATCGGAAACTATTAATTGTTGATGGGAAAATTGCGTTTGTTGGCGGTATTAATATTAGTAGTGTTTACTCTAGCGGCTCATATAGACGTTCGGAAAAACATTCATCTAATGATTCTAATTCAACCAAAAAAGCAGATATTCCATGGCGCGATACCCATATGCGCATTGCAGGGCCGATTGTTGGTGAGTTCCAAAAGTTATTTTTGGCTTCATGGACTTCGCAAAAAGGTGATCTATTAGCAGATAAAAATTATTTTCCAGAGCCAGATACTAAAGGTAATGAGGTTGTGCGTGCAATTGGCAGTTCGCCTGACGAGCCATATAACCAAATGTATGTCACCTTACTATCGGCTATCAATAGTGCTGAAACACAGGTTTTTTTGACTAATGCTTATTTTGTACCTGATCCTCAAATGCTAACAGCGTTGAAAGAAGCGGCCGGACGTGGCGTAGATGTAAGGTTGCTACTACCTGAAAAGACAGATTCCAACATGGTGTATTACGCTTCGCGCTCCTTTTATGATGAACTGCTAAATGCTGGCGTGAAAATTTACGAAAGACAAGATGCCTTGCTACATGCTAAAACCGCGATGATAGACGGTGTATGGTCAACCATAGGCTCAACTAATCTAGACTGGCGAAGCTTTACTAATAATCAAGAAATCAATGCTGTGATGCTAGGCCAAGATTTTGGTGCAAAAATGCAGGCACTGTTCGAAAAAGATTTGGAATCGTCAAAACGCGTCACACTGGAAACATGGAGATCACGCTCAATTGCCTCACGCATCAAAGAAAGAGCTGCACGGCTGTGGGCACGCTTTTTATAAGCAACTAAGTTTTATAAGACCACTAAGTCAGTTTCCTAAGAATAGCAAACCGAATAACCATTACTTTGCAAAATTAGCAAAAAATAACTTTTACTATGAAAACAAAGTTTTACATAGGAGTAAGACACGTGCACTTTAAAAAACTATTACAAACGATAATACGGCAATACATACCATTTTTTGTGCTTATTGGCAGTGTTATGCTGATGAGCAAAAACTCTTATGCAGATGAACCAGCCCTGTCAGCAACAGCACTAAATGCTACATATGCTAAATTAGATAGGCAACTTAGTAACAATCAGTTTCAACGTCCACTCTTTCTTAATTCTACAGAATCATCTCATGACTTAAAGGGTGAAATTTATGCTGTGGTAGATTATCCATTTTCCACAGTTAGTTCCGCACTTAATAGCCCAGAAAATTGGTGTGATGTATTGATATTGCACGTTAATATTAAATATTGTCATGCTTCTATAATGAATACGGGCGCTAAAAATCCGACTCCAATGCTCAGTGTGGATCTTGGCAAGAAGTTTGACCAACCGCTGGCTGATGCATACAGAGTTGATTTCAACTATCGTGAAGTAAAGACAGCGCCTGATTATTTCGCCATTGAACTTTTTGCCGAAAATGGCCCTTTGGGTACCAACGATTATCGCATCTGGGTTGAAGCGATAATCGTTGGTACCCAAAGGGCCATTTTCGGCAAAAAGTTCAATGGCGAAATAATCAGGCGCTGTCTTTACTTCACGA
>JBKJRF010000030.1:0-4199 GCA_046594825.1 Methylotenera sp. | reverse complement strand
TGTTGTTACGTGTACCAGTCGGCACGGTGATTTCAGATAAAGCCACTGAGCAAATGTTGGTGGATTTAAGCGAGCATAGTCAGCGGGCACAAATGGCCTCAGGCGGCAAGGGTGGCTTGGGTAATGTGCATTTCAAGTCAAGCTTGAATCGCGCCCCTCGTCAATGCACCAAAGGTGATCCTGGTGAGGAAATAGAGCTTTATTTAGAGCTCAAAGTATTAGCTGATGTTGGTCTCTTAGGTATGCCGAATGCAGGAAAGTCGACCTTCATCCGTTCAGTCTCTGCGGCAAAACCAAAAGTGGCAGACTATCCATTTACTACATTGCATCCTAATTTAGGGGTGGTGCGCGTGGATACTGAGCGTAGTTTCGTCATCGCTGATATCCCAGGTATTATTGAAGGTGCAGCTGAGGGTGCTGGTCTTGGTCATCAATTCTTACGTCATTTACAACGCACATCATTGTTGTTGCACATTGTAGATATAGCACCATTTGATGAGGCGGTTGACCCTGTACATGAAGCAAAAGCGATTGTTGAAGAGCTCAGAAAGTACGATGAGTCACTTTATGATAAGCCACGTTGGTTAGTCTTAAATAAAATCGATATGTTGCCAGATTCAGAGATAGTCGTTAAAAAATTCGTTAAAGACTATGGTTGGAAAGGTCGAGTATTCTCGATTTCAGCGATTAGCGGTATAGGCTGTAAAGAGCTTACCTATGCAATCATGCAGCATATTGAAGAAAATAAGCATTTAGCTGATGATGTTTTGGCTGCTAAAGAATTGAATGATGCTGGCTTGATCAATGAAAGCGCTGCAACTAAAGCGGTGACAGAAAAAGACGTTTAAAAATGCAATCGTCAGAATCTAAATCACTAGAATATAAGTCGTTGTTATTAGACGCAAAAGTTATTGTAGTGAAAGTTGGCTCTAGCTTAGTCACCAATAACGGCAATGGCTTAGATCAAATGGCGATTGCGCAATGGGCATCACAAATTGCAGCATTGGTGAAACAAGGTAAGCATATTGTGTTGGTTTCTAGCGGGGCTATTGCAGAGGGTATGCAGCGCTTGGGATGGAAAAAACGACCTATCGCAGTAAATGAATTACAAGCTGCTGCGGCTGTAGGTCAAATGGGCTTAGTGCAGATGTATGAGAGCTGCTTTAGCCAACATCAATTGCATACTGCACAAGTGCTGCTAACGCATGATGATTTGGCAGATAGAAAACGTTATCTAAATGCACGCAGTACTTTGCGTACTTTGCTTGATTTAAACGTGATTCCGATTATTAATGAGAACGATACGGTAGTGACCGATGAAATTCGTTTTGGTGATAATGATACCTTGGGTTCATTAGTGGCTAATTTGATTGAGGCTGATACCCTGGTGATTTTAACCGATCAACAAGGACTTTATTCTGCGGACCCACGTAAAGATAAAAATGCAAAATTTATACAGCATGCTACTGCAGGTGACACAGCACTAGAACAAATGGCTGGAGGCGCAGGTAGTAGCGTTGGTACTGGCGGCATGCTGACTAAAATACTTGCAGCTAAACGTGCTGCACGTAGTGGCGCAAATACGGTGATTGCTTCAGGTCGTGAAAAAGACGTGTTGGTGCGCTTAAGTGCGGGTGAAGTTATCGGCACACATTTGCATACTACCGAAATGAAAACCACTGCACGCAAGCAATGGTTAGCAGATCATCTGCAATTGCGAGGTAAATTAACGCTAGATGCAGGTGCGGTTAAAGTGATTAAGCAAGATGGTAAGAGCTTATTGCCCATTGGTGTGGTAGCAGTTGAGGGAAATTTTGAGCGTGGAGAAGTGGTAGCTTGCTGCGATACAAATGGCTTAGAAATAGCTCGTGGTTTAGTGAACTACTCAGCAAATGAAGCAATGCGTATCATGCGTAAATCAAGTAAAGATATTGAGAAAGTGCTGGGTTATGTAGAAGAGTCTGAACTCATACATAGAGATAACTTAGTGTTACTTTAATGATATTTTGGCTTTAATTTAAGCTTTATTAATACAATGTTAATTTTTTGCACATTTGATTTAAAAGAATAATAGAAGGAATGTCGATGGAAAAGCAACCTTTAGTAGCCATTATTATGGGGTCTGATAGTGATTGGCCCATTATGAAAGCTGCTGCACAAATGCTGGCAGATTTTGATATCCCTTATACTGCAGAAGTTGTTTCGGCACATCGTACGCCTGATTTAATGTTTAGCTTCGCTGAAACTGCCGCTAAAAAAGGCTATCAAGTCATTATTGCGGGCGCTGGTGGCGCTGCACATTTGCCTGGCATGGTAGCCGCTAAAACCACCTTGCCTGTATTGGGTGTGCCTGTACCGACTAAACATCTGCAAGGTCAGGACTCGTTGTTGTCCATTGTGCAAATGCCAAAGGGTATCCCCGTTGCCACTTTTGCTATTGGCGAGGCAGGCGCTGCAAATGCTGGCTTGTTTGCAGCTTCTATACTTGCCAATAATGATGCATCTTTAGCGCAAAAATTATCCGAGTTTCGCGCAAAGCAAGCAGAAAAAGTGCAGTTAATGGTGCTGACTGAAAAGCCATAGTTAAGACGCCATACCTGGATGTTAAATTGATGTGATTATCAATTAATAAAAGTAATTAAGTTCAAAATAAACTAATTAGAAATACGTATTTAATCTATGAGTCATGAAACTTTAAACAATCCTTTAGTGATATTGCCACCCGCGATGCTGGGCATGCTTGGTGGGGGTCAACTTGGACGCTTCTTTGTCATTGCAGCACATGAAATGGGTTATCGCGTTACGGTGTTAGATCCTGATGCCAATAGCCCTGCAGGTAAAATTGCTGATGTACATATTCAAGCTGCCTTCGATAATAAAATTGCATTAGCAGAGTTAGCCAATAGTTGTGCTGCGATTAGTACAGAGTTTGAGAATGTGCCAGCCGATTCATTGTCATTTTTAGCACAAACTACACCTGTGCGGCCGAGTGCTTATAGCGTAGCAATTGCGCAGCATAGAGTGAGTGAAAAAAACTTTCTCAAACATGCGGGCTTGCCTGTCGCACCTTATGCCGTCATCAATGAGGTTGAAGACTTACCTAATGATGATAGCGATATTTATCCTGCAATTTTAAAAGTAGCGCGGTTTGGTTACGATGGTAAGGGCCAAGCAAGAGTAAAAAATCAGCATGAAGCGCAAGTAGCATTTAAACAATTCGAGCGCGAAGAGTGTGTGCTTGAAAAGATGCTTACGCTTGATTATGAGGTTTCAGTAGTGTTAGCCCGAGATGTGCATGGTAATGTTGCTACGTTTCCAACATCGGAAAATAGCCATCTCAACGGCATATTAGATGTGTCAATTGTGCCTGCACGAGGCAGTGATGCAATTAATCATAAAGCGCAAAAGTTGGCAATTCTCGTTGCTGAAAAGCTTGATTACATTGGTGTGATAGGGGTAGAGTTTTTTGTGTGTAATGGTGAATTATTAGTGAATGAGATGGCACCACGACCACATAACTCTGGACATTACACCATTGATGCATGCATCACTAATCAGTTTGAACAACAAGTGCGTGTAATGACGGGCTTGCCACTGGGTAGCAGCAGGCAACATAGCCCAGCCGTGATGGTAAATATACTTGGTGATATTTGGCCTGGCGATATGGATAAGCAAATTGAGCCTGCTTGGCAACATGCATTTAATAATCCGTTATTAAAAATGCATCTATATGGCAAACAGCAAGCGCGCCCTGGCCGTAAAATGGGGCACTTTACTGTCATCAGCACAAATCGTGATGAAGCTATTAAACAAGCCATGCAAGTACGTGCAGAATTGGATATAGGTAATTAAGCTAGATAACTAAACTTGCTTTAATTTAGTTTAAAGTAAGTTCGAATATTAATTCAAAGTGAATAATAAAAAAGCCGAACATTAGTTCGGCTTTTTTATTAATTAAGTATTACTTTTAAGGCTTGGCGTTATGCCATTGCCTTAATCGCTGCATTTAAGCGGCTTTTATGACGTGATGCTTTATTCTTGTGAATAATTTGTTTGTCCGCAATGCGGTCAATCACGCTTACATTTTCACTGTAAGCCGCTGTAGCTGCAGCTTTATCGCCACCTTCTACTGCTTTAATAATTTTTTTAATCGCTGTACGCAAAGTAGAACGCAAACTTGCATTGTGTGCACGTTGCTT
>JBKJRF010000022.1:0-18582 GCA_046594825.1 Methylotenera sp. | reverse complement strand
ATCTTTAGTACTCACAACCAATTGGGCTGGTAACGCTTTACTGGTATCGCTGACTGGCTTATTCACACTAGCTTTATTCACTTCAACTTTATATTTAGGATGGTGTTGGGATTGCCACAAAAAGTATCCTAATGCAGCAGTCAATAAAGCAATCAGTATCGCTGCCAATAAAAAATACTGTTTGTAATTGGTAGGCTTAGCACCGAACTCACTGTCTTGGATCGCCGCTTTTACATGCTTGGGCGTTACCTGATGAACATTATCTGCAAAGGCTGCTAGTAAACATTTGTCAGCCAATACATTCACGCGTCGCACCAAGCCTTCTGCCGCGTTTGAGAGCTTTTTAATGGCAGCATCAGTAAATAAATGTGGGCCAAAATAACCCGCTGCACGTAGCCGAAAAATTAAATATTCACCTACATCTTTCGTTTGCAAGGGGCCTAAATGAAAGCTATGAGTAATGCGCTCACGTAGTTGTCGTATATGTGCCTGATTCAAGTTAACATCTAACTCAGGTTGCCCAAACAACACTATTTGCAACAACTTGTCTTGTTTGGTTTCCAGATTCGAAAGCAATCGGATTTCTTCTAGCGTAGCCAGCGGCATACCTTGTGCTTCTTCTACAAAGATTACTACTTGCCGACCTTCAGCATGCCGACTTAACAAGTGCGCTTGTAATTGCTGCATCACTTTTAAGCGGTCGGCATTTTTAGGAAGCTTAAGTTGTAACTCAAAGGCTATGGCGTGTAATACGTCTTCAGGCGCTACACTTGGGTTAGCAAGGTAAATACTTTCTATCTTTTCAGGTAATATCGCCTGCAGCATGCGGCACAACATAGTTTTGCCGCTTCCTACTTCACCCACCACTTTAATAATGCCTTCACCATTGGTAATGGCATACACCAGTGCGTCTAGCACTGCACCTCGATTACCGCCTGAAAAGAAAAAGTCAGTGTTCGGGGTGATTTTGAATGGCGGCTCTTTTAAGCCAAAGTGAGGATAATACAAGGTTGTCCCATTATCAAAACGGCAAGATTAGCCAAAACTTATAGCATAATTTTAATTGTGTGATTATTTTTTGCTGCCAACTTATTTGCAAAGCGTTTGTATACTTAGCTTTCTTCCTGCATGCTCATCCGGCTGTATAAAGTTGTGCGGTTCACATTGAGCAGCTTAGCCGCTTGACTTAAATTGCCATGCGTAATTTTCATCGCAGCCTCAATATAAGCGCGCTCCCAAGCTTTAAGTACTCCGTCTAAACTTACATTAGCTTGACGTTGCAAATGACGTTGTGCTTGCGCTGTCATTCCAGCCCCATCATTCAAATTTAATGTTTCATTGGAAGATTCTGGCTCGGACAAATCAAATTCCGCGACTAACTCTTTTTCTTTCAGCGTTTTACCCGCATATTTTGCAATGAGTCGAATAACAATATTTCTTAATTCACGCACATTACCTGGAAAATGATAGTCCAGCCAGCTAACCTCTGCTGCGGCATCTAATGCAAAAGGAGCCTGCCCAATTTGTTGCGAATAGAACTCAATGAAATGTTTGCGTAATAGATGTTTATCTTCACCCAAGTCACGCAACGGCGGTACTTGCACAGCAAACACACTCAAGCGATGATATAGATCAGATCTAAATTTTCCGGTGCGCATTTCAGCACGTAAATCACGATTGGTCGCTGCCACAATCCGTGCCCGACTTTTCCTTGTTTGGGTTTCACCGATTCTTTGGTATTCACCATTTTCTAGCACGCGTAGCAATTTAGCTTGTAACTCTATTGGCAACTCACCAATTTCATCTAAAAACAGCGTACCTTCACCAGCATCTTCAAAATAACCAGAATGTGCAGCAATAGCGCCAGTAAATGCACCTTTAGCATGTCCGAATAAGATGGACTCAGCCAATAACGGTGATATAGCAGCACAATTAACTGATAAATAAGGGTGTTGTAAACGCTTACTTGCATAATGAAAACTACCCGCTACCAGTTCTTTTCCACTACCAGATTCACCTTCAATCAATACAGGAAAAGGTGAGTCTGCAAACTGTGTAATTTGCATACGCAAAGCTTGCATTGGCAAGCTATTACCTAATAAGCCACCGTGCTCTTGCTCAACCTTAACTTCATTTAACTCTACATTTTGTACTTTAAGCGCGTTTAGTAATACATCTTTAAGCTTATCCACGTCACAAGGTTTAGGAATAAAATCTACTGCGCCTAAAGTAAGTGCGCGCTTCACATTCACATCATCACTTTGACCTGATAGCACATGAATTTTAATAGTAGGAGAGTGTGCTAGGAGCTCGCTAATGACCTTAAAACCTTCTTCAGGGGTATGTGGTGTTGGTGGTAAACCTAAATCAACCAGCGCTAAGGCTGGTGGACTATCTAATTGCCGTAATAGACTTTTTAATTGCGAATGTGATTCAGCTACGCAGACTTCAAAATACTTACTCAATACAAAATGCAAGGTGTCAGTGATTAAAGGGTCATCATCAACAATCATTAAAACGGGACGCAGAGCCACCATCAATAATACCTTTACATTAATTTATTATTAAAACCAATATTACTATAGCCTTAAAGCTTTTAGGTATCAATTATTTTGGCAAAACTTAATATTAGATTCATAATTTAATATAGGTATAGTTGACTCATCATTCCTTGATGAGCAACTGAGATTTATCATGCAAAGAGGACGAAGCCACCAAATATTTCGACCAAATTGGTCGTGAAATTTAAGAGGGGAAGAAAATGAAAGTCTATTTGAAAATTTCGTTTGGGATTATATTTTCAATTTCATTCATGCTGGGTGTAGCTGGGTGTAGCGCACCTATAAAGCCATCTACCACAGCGAATCCCTTACCCTCACAGATTACAGTTCTTTACGATGCATTTGGCAAGAATCCAGCTTTACAAAAAGACTGGGGCTACTCAGCACTAATCGAATATGGCGGCAAACGTATCCTGTTTGATACTGGCGATAACCCTGAGATATTGGCACATAATGCAAAAATCAAGGGAGTAGACCTTTCGAAACTGGACTTCGTAATTATGTCTCATCGCCATAGCGATCATATGGGCGGTCTCACATACCTCCTCAGTGTTAACCCCAAAGTAAAAATTTATGCCCCCAAAGAAAATTTTGGCGTGTATGGTTTTTCACTTCCAAGTACATTTTATCGAAAAGATGACACTTTGCCCCCAGATCAACGTTATTACGATGGCAAACCACCAGCAATTATGAAATTTGGCAGTGCTTGGCCAAGCGCCAATTTTGAGCTAATTGATAAGACCACTGAAATCCTACCTGGGGTGCATTTGATTTTCCAAATTTCTGATAAACCCATGACAATGGAATTACGTGAACTGTCACTAGCAATAGATACGCCAGAAGGTGTAGTGCTTGTGGTGGGCTGCTCGCACCCAGGTCTAGATAAGATTGTAAGCGCTGCCACCATGATTAATAAGCATATCCATCTAGTCACTGGTGGCTACCATTTAGTGGTAGCAAAGGATGCTGAAATCGCACAAACTGTCACTATGCTGCATGATACATTCAACGTCGATTATGTTGCTCCTAGCCATTGCACTGGGGAACCAGCTTTTACTGCACTTAAGCAGGCGTTTGGTGATCACTATCTTTATGCTGGCTTAGGGGCTTCCATAAGCCTCGGTGCTAATCCATTAGCTGTTTCTAGAACCTATCCGAGGCGACCAGTGATGGACAAAGATGATATTGCGGCTTATCAGAGACTCCTGAAGCAGAGTGATGAAAATACACTGCTTGCAAATATTAATTTTTGACAAAAATAACTGATGGCGTTTTGTCAAAAACCATCCCTAGAATAACCTGCTGAGGTTTTATAAACATTACGCTTCAAGGTTAGAATTGCTGATAAACTTCGCAGTTATTTTTTACAGCATTGAAAACACTTTTATCGCTAGGGAAAAATTCCAGATGATAAACAAATAATGCTCTATAAAACCTTATAAATATCATGCGGCAATGATATTTTGCTTTGTATATTAAGCGTTGTCTTCTTAAACTTGCCCAACATTACCCTGATCAAATGTCCTACTGTATTCAATAAATTTATTGGCAGCCGGGTAGAAACTTTGATTCAAACTATTTACAAAAAGTAGGTGGAGAAATTGAAAGATTACTATGCTGCTTTAGGCGTTGTGACCAACGCAACTATCACTGAAATAAAAAATGCCTATCGAAAAAAGGCTTCCCAGTTACATCCTGATAAAAATACATCAAGTGATGCGCCCGCTAAATTTAGGGAAATTCAAGAAGCCTATGAAACACTTTCTGATATCGATAAGCGCAAGATATATGACGAAAACCGCAGGCGTGGTTTATTAGACAGTCCTATCGATACTGCTCGTGAAATTTGGCAATACTATTTAAATGGAATTTTAAAAAAATGAGAATATCGCACTATTTTACTGACCTGATGGCTACTTATGTAGCTGACGTAGAAGATTTAAAAACTGACTCAAATGGTGATGATGTTCTGAATGCTAGACTTAAGGAAAAGCGCTCTCAAATCCCTGACTTACTCCCAATGATTAAGACTAACCCAGAAATGTTAGCTGTTATTTTTCATAAAAGTATTGTGGTTGAAAATCCAGAAACTATCCTCAGTTTTTTGGATAAAGAACCTGCTGAATTTCCTTCATGGAACTCTATTTCAAATAGCATCCAGTTTGCGCCTTGGGCAACCAACCTTGTAGAAAAACTAAAAACTGATATAGACGGTGAACAGTTTTTGTTAACAACAGTAATGCTTGAGCATCTCTATTCACTTTATGAAATAAGTGAAGAAGAGTTTGAAGAAGTAGACTCCGGTGATGAGTCCGGCGATCTTGCTGAGTCTGGTGGGCAATGGCTTTCTGATCATGGATTTGATAGTCACTAATAGATTTGATTTAATGTGCATACAATAAACGTTTTAGGATAAAAAATGACATTTTCATTAGTTGTACAAGCAAGCAGTCTTATTCAATCGGGAGATATAGTTAGGGCAGAAGAGCTACTTACCGCGCTGGTTGAAACTGATGGAGATTATGCACTTGTTGAAGTGCTTGATGAAATGCCATCAAAAGACATCTTGGCTGTGATTCGCGAATATGACTCATCCAAACAATCACTCTTAAGTTTGCTGATTACGCCTGAACAGTTCGCACGAGCAGTTGTTCTGGATAGGCTCTACGGGGATGCTTCGCATGAGCATCTTCGAGGAATGATCAATTCTGTATTATTTCGTGAGGATGCGGATGCCGACGAGTTTATTACTGCGATTGCCGAACTTGAATTTGGATATGAAACTTTGGCTGATTACCTTTCAGACCGTGCGGAAGAAATTGTTGGTACATTCAACGCACTAGAAACAGACGATATATCACGCGCAGAAATCAGTGACCATGACTGGAAAGAACTCACATGGCTGCTTAGAAATAAGCATTCAGATATTTACAATATCGTTCATGTACTTTTAAAAGCAAAAATTCAGGATAAATTAAACGCTGAAGCCGAGCAAGGTGATGGCGAAGATGAAGTTAAAAAAGTAGATATTCTTGAATCAGAAACTAATGATGATGACGAAGAGTCCGCAATTTAATAAGCTGTTTAATTTGACACACTATTTATGATAAAAACTAAGTGATATCAAGTTATAGCTGAAAATCATTTATAGCACCTACCAAAATGACCCTTGCAAAGAAATCGCAATCCTTAGCTTCATATGACAATGCCCCTTTCTTTGAAAAAGCATTTAAATATGCGGTCAAACACGACCTCATAGACCAGGTCAGAGTTCATGAAATCATCAACGATGCCGCCACAGGCTCTATTCAAATAGCCGAATATTTTGGCTATTCGCCACACTTACGGAAAAATCTAGAAGAGTCCACAAAGCTGATGGTGAGCCTTGTGAGTTTGTATCTTGAAGATACAACAAATGGTGCACTAGAAAAAGCTGCGCAACTTTTAAAAGAAAAGTCGTTTCGCTCTATTTCCCGCGGCGGTTCGCAAATGCTCAAAACTCTATATGCAATGCCAGAAGATAATCATTTTGGCTTTGAACGTTTTGAATCGGAAAGTGAGTTTCTCAAAAAGTGTTTAATAAATGGTATATCTGCCACAAAATATAAGCAGGTTTTGAAGGACTGTGAACGGTTCAAAAGAGCCATTAGCTTTGCTAGCTGGCTTGCCAATAAAATGGGGCCCCCTTTAGCTACGTTGAATAACCTTCATACGCCCGCTGAACATGTCATTCGTACCGCTCTATTATCTCTGGCCTATGGCACAAAAAAAGTAGGTGGAAGGTCTAGTTTTCCTGATGAAAATGGATTATTCGAAATCTTTACTTCAATGAGGAAAGAATGGAGCTTTTTGGGTGACGTTACTTGCTCAAAAATATTTTTGAATGATATTCCTGATGAATTTGGCAACTATGCTACAGAGATACTTTTAAGTATTCAGAATGACGATCTTCCCAAAATAGTCGATCAATCCCTACCACTAGTATCAGTTTTTTCTGATCTTAAAGTTCGTAAATATTTTTACTTGCATGACTCTTTAGGCAAAGTAAGCAAGTTCGATAAGATGCTTGCTGAAGAATGGTTCTCGCTCACAGGGGGCACAGAAGATGATGCGTTACTCCTGACTTTATTTCTTTGCAGCGCATCAGGCTCACAACCAAAGACCCAATTAAAGGTCTCTGAAGCAAAAAGTATCGTGCTGAGCATCCGTGAAAATGGCATTCTAGAAAAAGAAGTGCTAAAACTAATTGGGAAGGCACCCCATGATGAAATTGAACAATTATTGGCCTTATGGGGAGATTTTATTGAAGAAGCTAGGCCATTTCTACTAGATAAGTCTGATGCAAAATTAAATGAAGTACTGGTATTTTTGTTTGACCACTGCAATATACAGAAACCAAAAACATAATTCACAAATATAAATATTTAGGTCTAACTGAGACTACAGAGTATTAAATTTTTATTTGTACGTATCAAGGGTCATCGAAAAATCTATTCTTAAGGACAGACTAGCGTCCCCATAACAAATTTTAAATAGTTTTAGAAAATCCACATTAGATTAAAACTTACCATGCTTTGAAAATCCCGCTAACCCTTCTTCACCCAATTCATGGTTAGTATCAAACTCCGTGTAGCGTCCTGAGTCAGTATCAGAATAGTTTTTAGTCTTAGCTACCAAAACCACTAAACCAGCAATTATAGCTACTGCAGTTAGAGCAGTAATAACTGGATGGTCATTTGCTAATTTACTTATTTTCTGTGTAACAGTTAACTTACTCGTATTTAACAGGATATTAGATTCGTTCATTTAACTCGCCATTCAACATATTAAACAAATGTCTAATATACAGGCCTATTAAGTTTACGAAAATAAAAAAATTGATGGGGTGCTCAAGACGATGTGGATGGGCACTGGGATTTAGAAGTGCTATTAACATCATTCAGATAAAAGACACTCTTGGTGACTGACAAAGTACACGGCGGCCTTTTTTAGAATGTCACGTTCTTCTGTGGCACGTTTTAGGGCTGCATTCAACCTAATGACTTCTTGCTTCAAAGCAGCTACATCTTTATTCACTACTGGCTGCTTTTGTATCTCAGCCTCTTTAATCCACTTGTAAATACTTTTAGTTGATAACCCTAAACGTTCCGCAACATCAGCTGTGTTGTGATCACGTTCAGTGATTTGTTTGATAGCTTCAGCCTTAAATTCGGCTGTATATCTGATGCCCTTCATTTTTAACTCTCCGTTCCAATTTTGACATTATGATATGTCTATTGAAACGGGTGAAGTCCAGAATTAAATTTTAATTAAAATTCGGTCGGAATTGAATTCCTAGTAGTTTTTAAATTAAAGCACCTTCACATTTTCAATTTGTGGAGTTTATTCTGACATCCGAAACTTAAATGTAAGTAAATTCTATTGCCCAGTAATGCATTGATTGGGTTTGCTAAACACTAAGCCACCTATCAATTTTTGATGCCCAAATTAAATAGTTTAAATAAAGTGTGAATTATTTAATCGTATGTGCGTTGTTAAACAGAACCTCAAAACCAGAAATGCAATAATTTCCATGTGTAAATTAGTGGAGATTAATCATGGCACTATCCAATCTAACGAGCGCAGAAGACTTGAGCCGCGAGCACATTCTGCCAGAAACTTATTCTAATCAGACCCACGTAAATGCTAATGCAGTATCATGGGCTTCCATATTGGCAGGAGCTACTGCCGCCGCTGCTTTATCCCTGATTCTATTGCTACTAGGCGCAGGGTTAGGCTTGTCATCAGTTTCGCCATGGGCGCACAGAGGTGTTAGTGCATCTACATTTGGTGTATCTACGATTGTATGGGTGACCGTCACGCAAATTCTTGCAGCCGGGATGGGTGGTTTTCTGGCGGGAAGGCTCAGAACTAAATGGGCTGGAGTACATATGGATGAAATCTACTTCCGCGATACGGCTCATGGTTTTCTAGCTTGGTCAGTTGCCACGCTTGTTACTGCTGCATTACTTACTTCCGTTATTGGAGCCATCGTTAATGGCGCAGTGCAGACCACGGCTAATTTAGCTGGAGGAGCAGCGACTGCCATTATGGCAGACGGTATTGCGGCGGTTGGAAGCGAAATGCATAATTCTGACAATGCGAGTGGCGTTGAAACCGACACGATGGCCTACTTCGTTGATTCTCTGTTTCGTACAGACAACAATACGTCCTCTGCTACATCTACTGACCGTAACATAGTTATAACTGATACAGCACAGAAGACAACTATCCCCGAAGTTACCCGAATCTTTATCAATTCGATGAGTATGAAAACATTGCCTCCAACAGACCTTACTTATGTCAGCCAAATAGTCTCTAGATATACTGGTTTGACTCAGCAAGAAGCTGAAAAACGCGTCAACGACATCTATGCCAATATGCTGTCAAAGAAACAGAATGCAGAAATAGCTGTGAAAGAGGCAGCTGACAAGGCACGTAAAGCTTCAATTTACGCAACTTTATGGTTTTTTGTTTCATTACTCATGGGGGCATTCTCCGCAAGCCTAGCAGCTACTTGGGGTGGACGTTGTCGCGATGCGTAATCATAGACTCAAATAATCTGACCTTTATTTCTCTCAATAATTCTGGAGACAATCATGCGTTCATTAATACTATTTTTTCTAGGCATACCTATTCCTATCATTATTTTGATCGCTTTATTCGTCCATTAGCGTCATTGAAGACAGGATATTAATTATCAGTTCCTATCATTTCTTAAAAGGAAAAAAACATCATGACAACCGAACCAAATAAGACTGCTAAATCTGCTACCGCACCTAAGTCGCAGGAAGCTACTGCATTGCTAACCGCTGACCATAAAGTGGTCAGTGGACTGTTCGATGAATATGCAAAAGCGTCAACAAAAGCTATGAAGAAAAAGCTTGTTACGCAAATTTTCATGGAACTTAGTGTACATGCTCAAGTAGAAGAAGAGATTTTTTACCCTGCTGTTAAAAAGGCTTTGAATGATCACGAATTGGTTCCCGAAGCATCGGTAGAATATGCAAGCCTGAAATCTCTCATTGCACAAGTTGAAGATATTGAGCCCGATGGCGAAATGTTTGACGCCAAAATCAAAGTGCTTTGTGAATATGTTAAACATCACGTTAAAGAGGAACAAGACGAAATGTTTCCAAAGGCAAGCCATCTAAACATGATGGAATTGGGTGACAAGATTATTTTACGCAAACAAGAACTTATTGCGCAACGAGCTTGATGTTTAACTTTACCGCTGTGATTAATATGTAAATTTTGTGATTCCTTAGGAAACTTTATATGAATAACGAGAAATCAGTAAATAGCAAAGATGATGCATCATTGATTGAAAATACACAGGTAACTAAAGGTGGTGAGCTACATCAACTTGCTGGTGGTGAGCACTCCGTACTGACTACTAATCAAGGTCTTGGAATTTCCGATAACCAAAACTCACTCAAAGCAAATCCGCTAGGACCTGTGTTATTGGAGGATTTTATACTCCGAGAAAAAATTACTCATTTTGATCATGAGCGTATCCCCGAACGAATCGTTCACGCACGTGGAACCGGAGTACATGGTTATTTTGAATTGACTAGCTCTTTGGAAGAATATACAACTGCCAAAATACTCACTGAAACAGGTGTAAAGACCCCACTATTTACTCGTATCTCGACTGTTGCGGGTGGATCGGGTTCGGTCGATACACCACGAGATGTGCGCGGTTTTGCCATCAAGTTTTACACGAAAGAAGGCAATTGGGATTTAGTTGGGAACAATATTCCGGTTTTTTTTATTCAGGATGCTATCAAATTTCCTGATCTTGTTCATGCTGTCAAAATGGAGCCTGATCGGGGCTTTCCACAATCAGCTACAGCGCATGATACCTTTTGGGATTTCATTTCGCTCACACCAGAATCAATGCATATGGTGATGTGGATTATGTCTGACCGAACAATTCCACGTTCGTTACGAATGATTGAAGGCTTTGGAGTCCATAGCTTCCGGCTGGTTAATGAAAATGGCGATTCTACTTTTGTAAAATTCCATTGGCGTCCTAAACTCGGACTGCAATCAACCATATGGGACGAAGCCGTCAAAATTTCCGGTGCTGACCAAGACTTTATGCGCCGTGATATGTTTGAGGCGATTGAATCTGGTAATTTTCCAGAATGGGAATTTGCGGTGCAGCTTTTCACACAAGAGGAGGCCGATAAATTTCCATTCGACCATCTTGATGCTACCAAGCTTATTCCAGAAGAATTGGTTCCATTAAAAGTTATTGGCCGAATGGTTCTAAATCGTTGGCCGAATAATTTCTTTGCAGAAACCGAACAAGTCGCTTTTTGCCCCTCGCATGTGGTGACAGGTATTGATTTTTCCAATGACCCGCTTTTACAAGGTCGCTTGTTCTCATATCTAGATACTCAGCTATCCCGTTTGGGATCACCAAATTTTAATCAGATTCCAATTAATGCCCCCAAATGCCCATTCGCCAATCAACAGCGTGATGGGCACATGCAAATGGAACAGCCAACTGGCAGAGTTGCCTACGAACCCAATTCTTTATCTAAAGACTCTCCTCGTGAAACGCCTAAAGGGTTTCATAGCGCGACAGTCAACGAAAGTGGAGGCAAAGGAAGAATAAGAGCTGAAAGCTTCGCAGATCATTACTCCCAGGCGAGGCAGTTTTTTATCAGCCAAACCAGCTATGAGCAGGCACACATCGCTTCAGCGTTAGTATTTGAACTTTCTAAAGTTGAGCATTTACATATCAGAGAAGCAATGGTGGGTCATTTACTTCATATTTCAGATGACCTTGCGACTAGAGTAGCTAAAGGTTTAGGACTCAATGAGATACCGGCTGCGCCTAAAGCTGCTGCTTGCGTACAGGAAATGCCGCCATCACCAGCGTTGCAAACCATCGGCAAAATGAAGGACTCATTACAAGGTCGTTCGATAGGCATTTTGATTGCAGATGGCTCAGATGCCACTGTTATTAATATCATTAAAAAGGCTGCGATCAAGGCAGGTGCTAATGTGAAAATTGTTGGTCCCAAGATTGGTGGTGCAAAACTAAGTGATGGCTCAATACTTCCTGTAGATGGGCAATTGGCAGGTACACCTTCGGTATTATTTGACGCGATTGCGATTATTCTTTCTATAGAAGGCTCGAAAATATTATCTATGGAAGCGTCCGCAATCGATTTTGTTCGCGATGCATATGGTCATTTGAAGGCCATTGCCGCAGATATGGGAGGTGAAGGATTAGTACAAAATGCAAATATTCATGCGGACGCAGGAGTGCTAAATGTATCAGAAATTGATGCCTTTATTACCGCAGCAAAAACTCGGCAGTGGGATAGAGAAAAATTGATTAGAACTTTAGCCTAATAAATAGTGCTTCTTTTAATAGCTCTACACTCTTTTCAACATTCTATGCATATTTGAGGTTAATCAACATGACCGGAATTACATAAATTAACGAAAAGAGTTGGAGGTTAAAGTGAAAATAGATCATTTGAAAGTTACGGGAATGACATGCGAAGTTTGTGTGAGCACTGTAACGCAAACACTTAAAAAAATCATGGGCGTAACAAAGGTAAATGTTTCACTTAAAACCAGGGTAGCTACAGTAGAGTTTGATGAAAAATTAACAACGACTGAACAATTAAAATCTGCAGTCATTGATGCTGGTTATGGCGTCGACGCAAGTGACATTAATCAACAAGTCTAAGATATATGATTCCCTCAAATTTACTCACTCGGACAAAAATACTTAGCTCACGATAGTTCGAAATATACAAAGTATTTCACTATCTATCAACTTTTACTTTTCGTTCTAAATGAAAAGTTTGCAAATTGTATGGAATAGACTCTAGCGACAGAAATATCAATCTTAAATGGAGAAGGTTTTATGGACTCACTAGATACTTTCTTTTCAATTAAATCATAAAGTAAGAAGATTCTTACTAAAATTTCATCAATCTCCCTATGTCTGATTTAGCTCAAAAAACACAAAATTATTCATAAGTTAAATTTCAAAACTAAATAATTAAATTTGAGAATCTAAATGTTAAACAACGAAGATACTGTTTCTGTTATTAATAATCTGATTGAAGTTTCTAAAGATGGTGAAGCAGGATTTCTAAAGTCTGCGCAAGATGTCACTAATGAACAACTTACATCTTTTTTCCTGCGACGATCAGATGAAGTTAAACAAAGTGTTCTTGAACTTCAAAATTTAGTTCGTGAACTCGGTGGCGAACCTGCAGATTCAACTTCCATTGCCGGTTATTTACATCGTCGTTGGGTAGATCTAAAAACAGCAATAGTTGATAACAATGAGTTAGCAGTACTCAATGAAGTGGAGCGTGGTGAAGATGTTGCACTAGAAGCTTATCGGTCTGCTTTAGAAAAAGACTTGCCTACAAAAGCTATGCTAATCGTAATGCGCCAATTGACTGGTGCACAACGAAACCATGATGTAGTAAAAGAAATGCGTGATGCTTTAAAAGCTACAAGTTAATTAAATCTTAAATTCAACCAATTACATTTTTTAAAGGAATCAAAATGAAAAAATTAATCTCGGGCATATTTGCCACAACAATTACATTATGTGTACTTTCTGCTTATGCAGCTACAACACCTGATAACGCTGATGACGCAAGCAGTATTGGCACTTCAGAATCCCCTCAGCATAAACAACAGGACATGCGTACCGATAAAGGTCCTTCTGAAATGAATACTGATAGTGTGAAAGACGATGGCAGCAATCTAGGTACATCAGAATCTCCACAGCATAAACAGCAGAGTATGCGAACCAATAAAGGAAGTACTGATAATATGAAAAAAACGCATACTAAAAAAAGTAAATTGATGAAAACTAAAGAAGAAAATGGGGGCACTACTAAAGGTAATCAAATCCAGCCTAATCAACCAGATGGTGCCGCTCCAGCAACAAATTAAAACCAGTAATTTATATTAGGATAATCTTGAATGGCACATAAAAATCATGTAGCCTTCATGATTATTTCTTAATATGACAACTCCTAAGTAAATCCATTATTACTTTATTTTCAAAGTTTTCTTAGCGTGATTTGCAAATCCAAAAAAAACAAATCAAAACAAAATGCAGGTTCCGGCGGATATTTGTAAAAAAGTATTTAATTACATTGCTTCATAGCAATTTCCGATTGTGTGCATTTGTTTTTTTGACCATGCTTTATATTATTTATCAGAGTCATCCACACTGACTTTTCTCTAGTCTTATTAAATTTTGAATTTATGTCTCTAGACTTGTATATTTTATTTTTTATTACCTCTGTTTTTACTAATGCTTTTTGTTGTTTGTTATCTTGGGTTTCCACATCATTTTTGGTTCGCTTAAAATTTATAGGTAGATTTATTGACACTTTTTCTGGATCAGCATTAATTATTTTTACTATGGGAATAGTGGATTGATTAGGCAAAGTAATAAATTTAATTACCGAAAATATTGTAATGAAAATGAGTGAAGTTTTAAATGCGTACTTCCAATTTATGTTTTTTAAAAAAGCAGAGTCATTTAATGAAAATAGGTTGTTAAAGGATATAGATTTCTGGAGTTCAGAAATAGTAATATTTTTGTCTGTAATAACTAACGAAGCTTGACTACAACCTACGTGATCGACATTTTTATCAATACCATCGTCATACATTTTAGCGAGACTCTGCGTTAATGCTGATGCATTCTCATAATATGATCGTGAAACTATTATTTCATTGGGTTTCGCGAAACTAATAATTCTCTTGGCTGCATTAATGCCAATTGCAATTATATTGGATTGACTATCGAAATTTTCTAAAGCTTTTATAAGATCTAAATGAATCCCACTACGAACATTTAAATTTATTAAGTTTTTTGCATTAGCCTTTAAAATTTCTTCACGCATTTCAATAGCCATCAACATGGCATCTTCCGATGAACCTAAGTAAGAAATTAAAGCACCATCACTATTTTTTAAAATAATACGTTCATTTTGATCAATGAATTTAAGGGCAATTTTAATTAAATCATTAATATGATTTTTAAAATCAATTTGATTTGGATTAGTTTTTTTTGATTTATCGTTAATATCTTCAGAAATAATAAAACAAATAAAAATTAAATTACTTTCAGAAAAGTTTGGAGTATTGATGATGCCAATTCTCAAATGTATATACTAAGTTTTTTTACTGAATGGATAGATAGATAATTAAGCGCGAGCACATTGACCAAAGTAAAAAAGTTGGCAATGTCGTCTTTGCCTGTATTGCAATCAAAATCAATTTTAGGTAGCTTCATTGTAGCTTCAATTTTGAGCGGGGTTAAGTCTGCTGAAACTTCATGGCAAAGTTGACTAATCATAGAGTTATAGAGATATAAATATTATTTCCTTAATATAAGGACACATAAATTAGCTATTCATTTTTTTGCTAATTTTTCCAAGAATTATTTAAGACCTCATTAACATTTCTAAATTATTCATGCAGTTTTAATTTTTAGATATGTAAGGATGCTCTAGATGAAATTACTTTTCTGTACGCTATACCACTTAAAAATAAGATTATTTAAATAATTTCCATTATCTTGAATTCGTAAAATAGTCATTAGATTGTAAAAATAAATGCATAAAATTTATGCATTTAAGTGAATTTTTAAAGTACAACACCCTTTTCCTTATAGATAGTTCTCCTAAGCCATTGTAGGAATTTATTGGTACGCATTGGTCTATATTTCTTTAAGTACTCCCCTATCTTAGTCTACAAAATTCCTATACATCATTAAGCCCAACTCTTATACATATAGGACTCTTAAGCACTTAAACTGTAATTGTCGAGTTTGAAAATGAATTTTAAATTATTTAATAACATGACAAACATTGCAGCCATTAGGTTTCCGTTTATTTTTATAGAATATAAATCGCACTTTAAGCATTAGGAAAAACAAGTTGACTAGCACCTTTAAAAAAGGATAAATATTTTTGATTTATTTTGAATATTGTTAGTTATCGAACAAACTATTTTTTGAAAGAATGTGAAAATTAAATTTTATTAAAAGTAGAAAGTCATGAAAAATAATTTTTTATTAACTGTTATGACGTTAGGCACTTTATTAGTTCCCATGGCAACTTATGCTGATGATTCAGATGCCAATAGATCAGAAGCCAAAATTTATGTTAACGATGCTGCAATTACTACAAAGATTAAAGCGAAATTAGCTAAAGAGCATATCGCTAATACTTTAAAGATTAATGTAGATACTATTAATAATGGTGAAGTTACCTTAACTGGCACAACCAAAACTAAAGTTGATGCAGATAAGGCGGTTTCAATTGCACAAACGACCGAAGGTGTAAAAAATGTCAAAAATGAAATTAAGGTTAAAACGGATGATTGACTAATTTACTGCCCTTTTAATATTTATTATATGGAGAAAAATACCTATTCTTATATGAATAGGTATTTGTAGTATAAGTAAATACAAACTTCATAAGACGATTTGGTAATATGAATTTTTTGAGATTGCCATGACTATGCCGAAGTCACCGTCCAATAATTTTTATGATAACGTTATGAAAGGAAAATATCATGAATATCGCACTTAATAAAACATTCAAATATCTTTCTATTGCCAGCATTACATATATTGCAGTAAAAACTTTGACAAGCCTTACCTTAGCTAAAAACACTACTGGTGTGGGGGCAAAGCCAAGCGCACAAATGCAAGCAGTATTAGATGAGTTGCAAATGTTAGGACCTAAACCATTATATACTTTATCTGCAGTAGAGGCGCGTAACCAGCCAACCCCAGCTGATGCAGTTAAAGCACTGCTCAAGAAAAAGCAAGGCAATCTACTTGATCCTAAACTTGAAGAGGTAGGTAATGTTGAAAATAAAAATATAGATGGCCCAGGTGGCCCTATCCCAATTCGCATCTATACTCCTAAAGGAAATGGTCCATTTCCTGTGATTGTTTATTATCATGGAGGAGGATGGGTGATTGCAGATTTAGATACTTATGACTCTTCACCACGCGCACTTGTTAACGCCACGAATGCAGTTGTTGTATCGACACATTATCGTCAAGGGCCAGAACATAAATTTCCAGCCGCCCATGATGATGCACTAGCAGCATATAAGTGGGCTCTAGAACATTCTAAAGAACTAAATGGAGACCCAAATCGAATAGCTGTTTTTGGTGAAAGTGCCGGTGGTAATTTAGCGGCATCAGTGAGTGTATTAGCTCGTGAGCTTGATATGCCTCTACCAATCTATCAAGTATTAGTTTACCCAATTGCTGGTTATAATTTTGACACTTCTTCATACATAGTAAATGCTAATGCTAAGCCACTTAGTCGTGATGCAATGAAGTGGTTCTTTACACAGTATCTAAATTCGCCAGATGATGGTCAGAATCATTTAATTTCTCTAGTTAACGAGAAAAATCTTAAAGATTTACCACCCACCACTATCATCACAGCCCAGATTGATCCATTAAAGTCTGAAGGCAAAGACTATGCTGATAAGTTGCAGGAAGCTGGAGTGACCGTGCGTTATAGGAGCTATTATGGCGTGACTCATGAATTTTTTGGTATGGGGTCAGTTCTAGACACAGCAAAGCAAGCACAACAATTTGCTGCTGAAGGTTTGAAAAGAGCCTTTCTTTGAAAAACATCTTCGGGTTTTTGATTTTTTTTGTAATTCAAAATTACTTAAATTTTGGCAAAAAAATAGATAGCTGGTTGAGAACAGCAATTTCATGGGCAAAATAAACCCTAAAATCTTTCGATCACCATGTCCATTAACTGGCAATCAATTGAGTTCTCGGGAATTTTCGGTATATATTATGCTCATAACTAAAGTAGGATAAGACATGGCGAAATCGGGGTTGATCTATTCCGGTTTAGAGTAGCGGGTGATTACCAATTGCCGTTTTTTTCGGTTACATATAAACAAGTTGCTTTGCAATCTACCTATGTGCTAGGTGGGTATGGGCACGTCAATTTTTTGTTTAGCTGACTAAGGTGGAGGCTAAATTAACTCACTTTGAATAAATTTACGCCCATAGCTACTGACAAGTCTATGCACTTACAATTTGAGACCAAGCTATCAATAATCTAGATTTTTATACTCCTTATCATCATAAAAGATCATTTTAAGTAGATTATTTTTCGGCTATTGATAGTGCATTATTCAGCGGCTAAGGGAATAAGCGTGACAGTTCTTTTTAAGTATGCTATAGCATTCGCACACCTGTCTTTCAATTCCAGCACGGTTAGTCACTGTAATATGGCCACGGCGATACGATATTAAACCTTGTTGCTGTAAATTGCTGGCCGCTTCGGTTATGCCTTCGCGGCGAAATCCTAACATGCCTGCCACTAGCTCTTGCGTCATGGTGATTTCATTGATTGCTAGCCTATCTAACGTGACTAATAGCCAGCGGCAAAGCTGTTGCTGCAAGCTGTGGTGTCTGTTACACACCACAGTTAATGAGATTTGGGTTAGTAGTACTTGGGTGTAGCGCAGTAATAAACACTGAAATGCAATATTGCTTCCAAATGCTTTCTTTAAAATGCTGCTTTCTAATCTATAAGCGCAACCCGTAATTTGCACGACGATTGAGCTAGGCGTGCTATCACCCCCCATAAACAAAGCAATGCCAACCATACCCTCATTACCCACGCCAGCAACTTCAAATGTTTTACCAGATTCTAGAATATGATGAAGAGAAATAATACAACTAGTGGGAAAGTAAGCATAGCGTAGCTGCTCACCAGACTCGCAAAGCATTTTGCCTAATGGCAATTGCACCAATTCTAAATGTTGGATTATGCTCTCTAACTCAACTAAAGGCAGTGCGTTAAGAATATGGTTTTGATTTGGATGATGTAAGCTTTTGTTGTGAATGTGGTTAAGCGGCTGATTTTTTTGAGCGACAGAATTTTGGCTTACAAAAGAGTGACTAAGCTGCTCATCG
>JBKJRF010000189.1:0-11807 GCA_046594825.1 Methylotenera sp. | reverse complement strand
TAACAAATCACCAAAAGCCGTCGCCCAAACTGAAGGTAATAGACGCTGACTGGTTTGCTTACTAGCCTGACTATTTGATGCCGAGTGAAACCTGGCTATCAAATCTAAATGCTCAATCAACGTGAGCAATTGCACACCATCATTTTGCAGCTTACTTGCCTGCCTGATTAACGCTTCCAGGCTATAGCTCGCATTCAAGTTTTTGCGTACATGTGCATCCAACTGCGCTCTAGCATCCAGTTCCAAGATGCTACCCCAATATACATCTTGCAAAATTGGCGTCACATCTTCAAAATTCATATTAGTTTTAGTAACTGCCAGTCGCAAAAGTTGCAATGCGCTATGCACAATCGGGTATTCTGTCAGTGCCAAGCCTAGGGAAAAGTCATAACAACGCGGACTCTCACAGTGGCTAGCTTGCAAGGTTTCTGGATGAAACGTATCGTCCAACAGATCGACTAATTCACGGCGAATATTACCCAATACTGGGCTAATGATAGCCAATTGCGCATTAGGATTTTCTGCCAGTTTTTGTTGAGCCCAAGCCACTGCAGCACGGCATTCAGCGTTGCTATCATTTAGCGCGTAATACTCTAATTGGGCGCTAGCGAGCACTTTTGTATTGATAGTATCAACCTGTACACCACAGGTTTTAAGCACCTCAAATAGATAGTTTTCAAGCGGAGTGATGCGGTCAAAACCTGCCAATATAATCTGCTTGGGTAAGGTTAAATCATTTAATAAATGCAAGATATGCTGCGCTATAAGCGCTATTTGCAAAGCGCTTAAACGTGTTGCTTCTATCGCATTCTGTGCTGCACATAAAAATTCAAACGTATGCCGCCAACGTAAGAACTGACGAGTCTCTTGGGTGATGAATTGATGATTGACGTCAGCTTCAGTGATTTGCCAATTCAACATTAGATTATTCGCTTCAATGGCAGATTTCGCCATCGCACGAATATCAAATAAAGCAGCAGCCTCATGCTTGGCCAGGCATGTTGTAATAGCCTGCTCCCATAAAAAAGCCTCTGCCACTGCACTCAGTACAAATGTTGGTAGCGCGTCACTAGGTAGCAACCCTAGTAAAGTAGCATTACCTATCACGCTATCTAACCATTGTTGTAAAGTACAAGCTTCAGAAGCTTGCCATTGCTGGCTGCCATTACTGAGCTGGTTCTGCTGATATTGCAAATTCACGCCACGAACGAGTCGCGCAGTTGAACAAATGGTAATGGAGCTAGTTGTAAAAGGCATGCTGAGATTGTAGCGTTTAGTGAGTATTTTGCTCTTACAATTATACTAATTTTAGTATTTAATTAAATGTAAAGTAGATAAAAACTACTAGCCGTCAGCTTTATTTGTTAAATTGTGTACTATTCATTTTTCTGCATTCATTTTTCTGCATTCATTTCACCATTAGAGGCATGCTATGTTTGGTAAATTAAAAGGCTTATTAAAATATCTCATATTACTAATTCTTATCCCAATTATTTTGTTTGGTTTATATACTTGGGGCACATTAAGCTGGACGTACTCATCTGGTGAACGTGCGGGTTATGTGCAAAAATTTTCACTCAAAGGTTACGTGTGCAAAACATGGGAAGGTGAAATTGTTCTAGTATCCATGCCAGGAACGCAAGCCGAGAAGTTTTTATTTACGGTGAAAGATGAGGCAACTGCTAAACAAGTGAATGATTCATTAGGCAAACGAGTCAAACTGGTTTACGAAGAACATAAAGGTATCCCTTCTTCTTGCTTTGGTGACACAGCATATTTTGTAAACGGAATACAGGTTTTGGAAAAGTAAATCAATCTACGTAATTTAAACATGGCAGACGAAAAAAACTACATCACACCCCAAGGTCACGCACGCATTGAGGCGGAGTTTCAGCAATTATTGAAAGTTGAGCGCCCAGAAGTCGTACGTGTAGTTTCATGGGCGGCAGGCAATGGAGATAGAAGTGAAAATGGCGATTATATTTATGGCAAAAAACGCCTGCGCCAAATAGATAGTCGTTTGCGTTTTTTGATGCAGCGAATGGACTTGGCAGTGATTGTGGACCCTGCTACTCAAATAGGATTAGAAAAAGTATTTTTTGGCGCTTGGGTCACTTTATTTTCTCTAAAAGATGATGCTGAACACACATATCGCATTGTAGGTACTGATGAACTCGAACCCTCATTAGGCTATATTAGCTGGGTTTCGCCATTAGCACGTGCAATGCTAGGTAAACAAATAGGTGATGTCATTAAGGTTGTCACTCCCGCAGGTGATGAGCAATATGAAATCATTGCAATTCAATACCATCTACCTGAGAACGCCAGCAATCTACAGCCAACTCAAGCAACGTGAGTCGTACGCAAGTAAAAAGCTGGGATATCTTTTGCCGTATTGTCGATAACTTTGGCGACATTGGCATATGTTGGCGACTGAGCCAACAACTTGCTAACGAGCATAGCTTGCAAGTACGGCTATTTATTGATGACCTATTCATTGCTAGTAAAATCATCATAGGGTTAAACCCTGCTATACAATCACAAACAATAAACAATGTGGAAATATGCACTTGGCCTGAGTCTGATTCAGTCATTCAGCCAGCCAATGTAGTGATAGAAACCTTTGGCTGTGAACTGCCTGATTTGTATGTCGAAAAATTGTGTGCACAACACGGACAGCCTGAGAAAACCATTTGGGTTAATTTAGAATATCTCTCAGCTGAAACTTGGGTGAGCGACTTTCATGCAGAGCCATCACGACACCCCTCGCTGCCACTCACCAAATACTTCTTTTTTCCGGGCTTCTGCCCTGATACTGGCGGCTTAATAAGAGAGGCTAATTTAATAGCAGAACGTGATGCATTTTTAAGTTCACAAACGATGCAAGATGAATTTTGGCAAGACATAAGCACTAAGAAGAATGCAGGCTCAATTAAAATCTCACTGTTTTACTATCCACAAGCACCTGTAAACAACCTGCTTTTGGCCCTAAAGCAGAGAAAAGAATCAATCGACTTATATCTGCCTTTTAATGGCAATATAACAACATTTAATGACTTTTTAACAGATTTTGAACTCATTTTAGGCCAAGACCTATACTTAGAAAACCTTACTATCCATCCAATTCCATTTTTATCACAAAAAGATTATGACCGCTTATTATGGGCATGTGATTTGAATTTTGTACGTGGCGAAGATAGTTGGATTCGTGCCATTTGGGCAGGCAAGCCATTCATTTGGCAACCTTATATTCAAACAGATGAAACACATATTAAAAAATTAAATGCTTTTTTGGATGTATATACTAAGGAAGCTACTGCAGAAGAAAAGTCTACACTGTACCTAACGCATCAGACTTGGTCTCAATGCCCTGTATCAAACGATCAATCTGAACTTTCGCAATTAACATCGTCCGAGCTCGATAAAGCAGAACCTTGGCAAGACTTAATCAATCACTTACCCGTCTTGCAGGCTTATGCCACTGGGCGAACAAAGGCATTCGCCACTCAGCCTGACCTTGCGACTAAGCTAGTGATTTTTAGTGAAAATTTGGCAGAAAATAAGGTATAATTCGCGGTTTTAGCGTACTTGTTCTTTCTAGAAGCACGCGTCATTTTTAACTAAAATTTATTTTAAGCTTAATTTAGCTTAGGTATAGGCCACCCATGAAAACAGCACAAGAACTCCGCGCCGGAAACGTGATTATGATTGGTAGCGATCCACTCGTTATCGTTAAAGCAGAATACAACAAGTCTGGCCGCACCTCAGCAGTCGTCAAAATGAAGTTCAAAAACTTATTGACTGATGCACCGAGTGAAAATATTTACAGTGCCGGCGACAAATTTGAAGTCGTTGTATTAGAGAAAAAAGAAGTGACTTATTCATACTTTGCAGACCCTGCTTATGTATTCATGGATGCTGATTACAATCAGTATGATGTTGATGGCGAGTACATGTCAGACGCACTTCCTTACCTTGAAGACGGCATGTCTGTTGACATTCGCTTCTACAATGAAAAACCAATTTCAGTTGAAGTAGCTAACTCTGTTATTCGTGAAATCACCTACACAGAACCAGCAGTTAAAGGCGACACTTCAGGTAAAGTAATGAAACCGGCTAAAATCGCATCTGGCTTTGAAATCCCAGTGCCATTATTTTGCAGCACTGGTGACAAAATTGAAATTGACACACGTACGGGCGAATATAGAAACCGTGTATTAAAATAAATAGGCTTTAATAAAACTAAACTTGTTAATATAAATTTTTAGCTTAGTAAAGTTTAATCATTAAGGGAGCGATTGCTCCCTTTTTTAATGCCTAAAAGTCTTTAATCGCGCTAATATACGTATATAAAATATCTGCTTTAAAGTAGAAAAGTTAGCTGGAGAAGACAAATGAACGATAAACAATTGGTGGCATTACACGCCGCAAAATACGTTAAAAATGGCATGCTGGTTGGCTTAGGCACTGGCTCTACTGCTAATTATTTTATTGAAGAATTAGCGCGACTACAGCGTGATGAAGGTCTAAAAATCACTACAGTTGCCAGCTCCACTATCAGCGCACAAAAAGCCCAAACATTAGGCTTACCCATCGTTGCGCTAGAGCACATCAGCAGTATTGATTTATATGTAGATGGTGCAGATGAAATCACGCCAGAGATGACTTTGCTTAAAGGCCGTGGCAGCGATTTAGTCAAAGAAAAATTATTAGCTAAAGCAGCCACTCAATTTATTGTGGTGGCTGATGAAAGTAAATTAGTCCGTCACATCGGCCAGAACTTTGTTATTCCGATTGAGGTCATTCCATTTGCATGGCAACTCACTAAACATAGCCTTGAGGCGATTGGCGCTCAAGGTGATTTACGACCAAACGCAGCTAAAGATGGTTTTTGGGTAACTTCGCATGGTAGCTATGTGCTTGACATGAAGTTTAATGAAGACATTCGAGCTGAGACAATGAACGACCTGATTAGTAACACTCCAGGCGTGGTAGAGCACGGTATTTTTTATGGCTTAACGGATGCAGTACTTATTGCTGCCAATGGTGTAGTTAGCGAGCGCTGGACTGAGGTCTAGGCCATGGTCTAAAGTCAGATTAACGAGCTCTTAATGCGCTTATTTATCTCATTTACTCTGTCTTGTTTATTAATGGCTTGTACGCCATCGGACAACCAAGATAAGCAAAAATCAGTAGAAGCCAACAAAAATGAACTTGTTTTTGTGACACATAATGGCCCAACTACTTATTACGTTAACGGTGATAATCAACTTTCTGGCATCGAATATGATTTAGCCACGTTATTTGTTAAAGACTTTGCCCCAGAATATCAAATAAAATTTTTATTGGTCAATAGCATCAGTGATGTCATCCCTACCCTGCTCAAGGGCAAGGCAAATATCGCTGCAGCCAACTTAACCATCACGCCACTTAGGCAGCAACTTGTTCAGTTTGCCAAGCCTTACCAAGAAACCCAGCAACAGCTAATCTATAACGATGAAATCGACGATAAACCTAAGGATTTAGCGTCAGTTTCAGATAAAAAAATCGTTGTTCCTGCCGGCACTAGTTTTGCTGAGCGATTGGCTCAGCTGCAGGAAAAACAACCCACATTACGTTGGCAAGCGCTTAAAGAGACTAACTCTGAAATATTGCTGGATGAAGTGGCCAGTGGCATTTTAGATCTTACGGTAGCCGATAGTCACTTAGTCTCGGTAATGCAAAACTACTACCCGAACTTAGCCGTTGGTTTGCCACTGGGAAAGCCTGAAACCATCGCATGGGCATTAGCTAAGAATGCTGATCCTAAACTAGTTAAGAAAGTGAATGCTTTTTTTGACAAGATTCACAAAGACGGTACATTGCGAAATTTAATTGATCGTTATTATGGCAGCTCTAAACGCCTGAACACGCAAGACATCACAAACTTTCTCAAGTTAACCAATACACTACTGCCTAAATACACGCATATATTTAAGCAGGCACAAGAGTTAACAGGCATTGATTGGCGGCTGTTGGCCGCGGTGAGTTACCGTGAATCACACTGGGATACCTATAACACCTCACCCACTAATGTTCGCGGACTGATGATGTTAACCGAAGGGACGGCAGACTTAATGGGTGTTACAGATAGACTAGACCCTAAACAAAGCATACCTGCAGGCGCTAAATATATACTAAAAATGAAAGATACCATTCCGGAGCGGATACCAGAACCAGATCGCACCTACTTGGCTTTGGCTGCATACAATATCGGTTACGCTCATGTAGAAGATGCAAGGGTTCTTGCGAAGCGCTTAAAACTGAACCCAGACAGTTGGGCAGATGTTAAAAAGACACTGGTCATGCTGACCGACCCTACATATTACAGTACTGCTAAATTTGGCTATGCAAGTGGTGGCGCACCTGTGATTTTTGTGGAGTCTGTACGCAGCTACCAGCGCATTTTAGAGCGTTACCAACCTAGCCATAATCCAGATATAGATAGATACAAGATTGCACGTATAGATTATTAGGTCAGTATAAATTATTGACATTGCGATCCATACTGCTCGAAATGTCAGTAGTAAAAGCTAGTTAATAGTAAGCTTTTCTAAACCTTTCATATAAGGCCTTAATACCTCAGGCACAGTCACGCTGCCATCTGCATTTTGATAGTTCTCTAACACCGCTACTAATGTGCGGCCTACTGCTAAACCAGAGCCATTGAGCGTATGCACAAACTCCATTTTACCTTGGGCGTTTTTGAATCGAGCTTGCAAACGGCGTGCTTGAAAAGCCTCACAATTAGAGACTGATGAAATTTCTCGATAGGTATTTTGTGCAGGCAACCATACTTCCAAGTCATAAGTTTTAGCAGCGCCAAAACCCATATCACCCGTGCAAAGTGACACTACCCGATACGGCAAACCGAGCGCCTTTAGAATGTTCTCGGCGTGGCCAACCATTTCTTCAAGCGCTGTGTAACTTGTGTCTGGATGTACAATTTGCACCATCTCAACTTTATCAAACTGGTGTTGGCGTATCATGCCTTTGGTGTCGCGACCATAAGAACCAGCTTCAGAACGGAAGCAAGGTGTATGCGCAGTAAGTTTAATCGGTAATGACTCTAATGGTACGATTTCATCGCGTACTGTATTGGTAAGCGTAACTTCGGATGTTGGAATCAAAAACCAATTTCTTGCCTTTACTTCACTTTCAGCATCATTGGGTATAGAACCATCTTCTGCAATTTTGTCAGCATAAACATCAAAGTATGCAATCTTCTCTTTAGTAGCTCCAAAACTAACTTGAAACAAATCGGCTTCAAATTTAGGCAGTTGACCCGTACCTAATAGAGTTTCATCATTAACAATATAGGGTGTATAGCATTCTTCATAGCCATGTTGCTCAGTCTGTGTGTCTAACATAAACTGCGCTAAAGCCCTATGCAACTTAGCAATACTGCCTCGCATAAACGTAAAGCGAGCACCTGAAAGCTTGATGCCTGTATCAAAATCCAGCCCTAGTGGTGTACCCACGTCTGTGTGGTCTTTGATTTCAAAATCAAAAGTGCGTGGAGCGCCAACTTTGCGTACTTCAACATTATAAGCTTCTGACTTACCTGCAGGCACACTCTCATGCGGCAAATTAGGTACGTTCAATAAGAGATTTTGTAAATCAGTTTGCAACTCTATTAATCGCGCTTCATCGGCTTTAAGTTGGTCACCCAAACCTGCAACCTCAGCCATAATAGCGCTCACGTCATCACCTTTAGATTTAGCAATGCCAATCTGCTTAGAACTATTATTACGCTTAGCTTGTAGCTCTTGTGTTCGGGTTTGCACAGTTTTGCGCTCTTGTTCCAAGGCAGAGAATGTAGCTGCGTCAAAGTCAAAGCCTCGTTTTTTTAACTGGCTGACAATGCCTTCTAAATCATTTCTTAATACTTGTATATCTAACATAGGCTCTCTATTTTTTAGCTTTTTTTTCTAATTGACGTTTGTCTAGTTCGCGCAAGTGCGCTAATTTTTCCGTAATTTTACCTTCTAAGCCGCGTGGTGTGGGCATATAAAATTGTGGTGGGGTTAAATCGTCCGGAAAATAGTCCACGCCAGCGGCATACGCCTCCGGCTCGTTATGCGCATAGCGATACTCCTTACCGTAATCTAATGCTTTCATAAGCTTAGTAGGCGCGTTTCTTAAATGTAACGGTACAGGGCGTGATTTATCTTGGGCGACAAACACTTTAGCCTGATTATAAGCGTTGTAGGATGCATTGCTTTTAGGTGCAACCGCCAAATAAATCACAGCATTGGAAAGTGCCAACTCACCTTCGGGTGAACCTAAACGCTCATAGATTTGGCAAGCTTCAAGCGCCATGCTTTGCGCGCGGGGATCAGCCAAACCAATATCTTCAATCGCCATACGCACGATGCGACGTCCTAAGTATAACGGATCTGCACCGCCATCTATCATGCGTAAGAACCAATACAAAGCCGCATCAGGGTTAGATCCGCGCACAGACTTATGCAAGGCAGAAATTTGGTCGTAAAATGCTTCGCCACCTTTATCAAAACGGCGCAGCTTGCTCGCCATGGTGGTTTGTAAAAACGCTTCGTCTATCTCGGTGACATTTGCACCTTCTGCGGCATTAAACAAGCTCTCTACAAAGTTGAGCAAACGTCTTGCATCGCCATCAGCATAAGCTAAAACTTGCTCACGCACTTCATCTGATAAGTGAACATTCTTAGCGACTAATTGTTGTGCACGAGCTAACAACAATGCTAATTCAGTTTCAGAAAGTGCATTTAGCACAAACACTTGGGCGCGACTCAAAAGCGCACTATTCACCTCAAAAGAAGGATTCTCAGTGGTCGCGCCAATAAAAGTGATTAAGCCACTTTCCACAAATGGTAGAAATGCATCTTGCTGACCTTTGTTGAACCTGTGTACTTCATCAACGAACAAGATGGTTTTTCGACCATGCTGCTGTAAAGTCAATTCAGCACGCTCTACTGCTTCACGAATATCTTTAATGCCTGATAACACAGCAGAAATTGGGATGAATTCAGCATCAGCGGTATTGGCTATCAAGCGGGCTAATGTGGTTTTGCCAACGCCAGGCGGGCCCCACAAAATCATAGAAGGTAACTTGCCTGATTGAAACGCTAATCGCAATGGCTTACTTGGGCCTAACAGATGTGATTGTCCTACTACCTCGTCTAAGGTTTTAGGGCGTAATCGCTCAGCGAGCGGCGCTTCTGGACTAGCAATTTGAAACAAACTATTCAAAATAACTCTGTATCTCTCTAAATCGCTTGCGCGCTTTTATCATTCTTAACTACCTAATACGAGCATATGGCAATTAATCACCGAACCAATTATTCCCCAACTACATCAACCCCTTTAGGTGCTTTAAATAAAAATAATTTATCTGCAAGCGAAGGATTCAGTACAACTTTACTAAAAATAATTTGCGTTTGATGTCCGAAACTATCAACCAAGTCCATCTCTTGCAGAGTATTGTCTTTAAATCCTAAAGAAATTTTCTCAAACCCTGTTTCTTTATCTTTTGGAGTTGCACTTACCCAATCAAGACTGTCTTTCTGGGAAGTATTCATCAATTTAAAATTTTTATCTAAACTGTCATCTCCCGCCAACAATGCTGCGGGGCTTGAGCCTAACGCTTTACTTAGTGTACGCACAGTCACTTGTGCCAACTCGGTGTCGTAGAGCCACACTTGATTGCCGTCACTGATAATCTGCTGCTCATAAGGTTTGTTGTAATCCCAGCGAAATTTGTTCGGCCGTTTTAATTGCATTTCGCCATACACTTCTTGTATTTTTCGACCTTGTCTATCAGTCACCACTTGGTAAAAATTTGCATGCATAGCATGCGTTTTATCGTAAAAGTTTTTAAGGCTAGTAATACCATCTGCTTTAACCATCAAAGGCAACAATACTAACGGTAACGTTAGCATGGCCATGATTGCGGTTCTTAATTTAGTCATTCAAATCCTTATGATTTACCATCAAATTTAATAGCATAAAATTTGACACATTAAACTTCATGATGCGGTGCAAGTACTTCACGGTTGCCATTGCTTTGCATGGCCGATACTAAGCCCGCTCGCTCCATATCTTCTATTAAACGTGCAGCGCGGTTATAGCCGATGCGTAGCTGACGTTGTACCGCTGAGATGCTAGCACGGCGGGTTTTTAACACGATACCCACAGCTTCATCATAGAGTGGGTCAACTTCTGAGCCACTAGCACTTGAACCATTACCCGCCATAAAGTCACCGTCGCCTTCTTCAGCTTCATTACTTAGTATGCCTTCAATATAATTAGGTTCACCTTGGGCTTTTAAGTAGTTCACTACTTTATGCACCTCTTGGTCCGACACAAACGCACCATGGATACGCACGGGGTAACCAGTACCAGGCGGCATGTACAACATATCCCCCTGACCTAACAACGCTTCAGCACCCATTTGGTCTAATATCATACGAGAATCAATTTTGCTCGATACCTGGAATGAAACGCGAGTAGGAATGTTGGCCTTGATAAGTCCTGTAATCACATCTACTGACGGACGTTGTGTTGCCAGCACCAAATGGATACCCGATGCACGGGCTTTTTGCGCTAAACGGGCGATTAACTCCTCCACTTTTTTCCCTACTACCATCATCAGATCAGCCAATTCATCAATCACCACTACGATCATCGGCATTTCAATCAATGGCTCAGGTTCATCTGGCGTTAAGCTAAATGGGTGAGGTATTTTCTCACCCGCTTTTTCTGCCTCTCTAATTTTTTGGTTATAACCTGCTAAGTTACGCACCCCTAACATAGACATCAATTTATAACGGCGCTCCATCTCAGCCACACACCAGTTCAGTGCGTTTGCTGCTTGCCGCATATCTGTCACCACTGGCGCTAGCAAATGCGGGATGCCTTCATATACTGAAAGCTCCAGCATCTTAGGGTCAATTAAAATCATGCGTACTTGGCTGGCATCAGCCTTGTAAAGCAAACTTAAAATCAGCGCATTGATAGCGACCGACTTACCAGAACCAGTTGTACCTGCGACCAAAACGTGCGGCATTTTGGCTAAATCAGCCACTGCTGGTTTACCTGCAATATCTTTACCTAGGCAGATAGCGAGTGGTGAATGAACATCCGCATAGGCTTGGCTACCCATAATTTCAGACAAATAAACAATCTGCCGTTTAGGGTTTGGAATCTCCAAGCCCATACAAGTTTTTCCTGGAATCGTTTCTACTACACGCACGCTAACCACTGAAAGTGCTCTCGCTAAGTCTTTCACCAGATTAGTGACTTGGCTGCCTTTAACACCCGCTGACGGCTCTAGCTCGTAGCGAGTAATCACGGGCCCCGGCAAAGCAGTTAATACTTTTACTTCAATGCCAAAATCCATTAGTTTTCGTTCAATCAGCCGCGAGGTAAAGTCTAGTGTTTCAGCGGATTGCAACGGCACCGTGCCTGATGGTTCATCTAATAGATGTAATGGCGGCAAAGGAGTATCAGGTAGCGTCTCAAATAGCGGCGCTTGTTTTTCTTTTAGTACACGAACACTTTGGGCAATTTCTAACGTTGGCGTTTCTATCTGTACAGGGTCGCGATTTTCTACACGTTTACGTTCACTGTGCACATATTCAGCCCGCTCAATCTCAACGACCTTACCAGCTTTCCTATCTTGCCAATCTTGCCATTTAAGCTTAATAAACTCATAGGTCGTAATGATGCCTGCACCGAATTTCTCGGTGAGCATAATCCACGACCAGCCAGTAAATAAGCTAAAA
>JBKJRF010000142.1:0-29086 GCA_046594825.1 Methylotenera sp. | reverse complement strand
CTTTCAGCATGTTAAAATCAAAACTACTATAAAGTTGTAATAATTTAAGCGTTGTAATTAAAGTTTGTTTGGAGTTTTGTCATGCGATATTTATGGATGGTGTTTTTACTCGGTATTTTGGCTGCATGTAACCCTGCTGCAGAAGCTGCTAAAACCGTTGCTACTGATATTACAGGAGCAGATTTTGCACAAGGTTTGAGTTTGACTGACCATACTGGTAAGCAGCGCACATTAGCTGATTTTAAAGGCAAGGCGGTCATTCTGTTTTTTGGCTATACGCACTGTCCAGATGTATGCCCCACCACTATGGCAGACTTAAAGCAAACCATGAAAATGTTAGGTGACCGTGCAGATGAGTTGCAGGTGTTATTTGTAACGCTTGATCCTGCACGCGATACGCAAGAAATTTTGGCTAAATTCGTACCAGCTTTTGATAGCAGATTTATTGGCTTGCGCGGCACTGAGCAAGAAATTAAGGCGACTGCCGATACTTTTAAAGTCTATGCAAAAAAGGTTGAATCAAAAGGAAAAAGTGACTACACCATTGACCATAGTGCAGGCGCGTATGCTTTTGATAAAAAAGGCAAAATTAGACTTTATCTAGATTATGGCGAAAGACCAGCTGACATTGCGAATGACATTAAACAGATTATGTAATCAATGCTTTGATGTTAAGGATTGCCAATCTTAAATGCGATGTAACATTGGTGATAAAGCCTTAAGTTCTCTTTCAGCCAACTTGTAATCTGGGAAAATACTAGCGACTACCGCCCAAAATTTAGCCGAGTGATTCATTTCTTTTAAATGTGCCAACTCATGGCACACCACATAATTGATGATGTGTGGCGGTGCTTGCAGTAACCGCCAATTGAGCCGAATTTCTTTACGGCTATTGCAGCTACCCCAGCGGGACTGTGCATTTGACAAGCTAAGTGCAGAAAACTCCACACCTAATTTAGTTGAAAAAATCTCTAGACGCCTTGCAAAATCAATGATGGCTTGCTTTTTATACCATTGAACCACTTTACGTGCGATTGCAGTTTGGTCATCATGGTTTGGCATTGCTAATTGCAAAAACCCTGGTTCGTATGTAACTGCTTTTGAGCGGGCATCATATTGAATATCAAGTGTGATGGTGTTTCCCAACAATAGCAGCTGCTCTCCATCTTGCCATTGTAATGTAGCAATTTTATTGGCAGTTAATGCAGCTAATTTTTTGCGTATCCAGTCTGCTTTTTCTGTGATGATACTTTCAAGCAGCGGCATTGCAAGGCGCTTTGGGGCATGTATGACTAAGCCTGCAGGTGTTATTTTTAGGCCTACAGTGCGGCGTTGGCGACGTTCAAGCTGATAATGCAACTGGTCACCAGAAGGTAATGTAAGCGTATGGCTCATGAATTTAGCGTTGCCGTTTCAGCGTTAATCCAAGTCTCTGCCAGCGTATTCACCGCTTCTGGTTTTAAGTGACTGCAATCAAACGGCTTGCCTATACTGACCGTAATTACGCCAGGGCGTTTTAGCATCGTATTTTTTGCCCAATGCTGCCCAGCGTTATGTGCTACGGGCAATACGGTGGCTTTTGAACCGCTTGCAAGCCAAGCGCCGCCAATGTGAAATTTACTGTGTTTGCCAGGCGCAATGCGTGTCCCCTCAGGAAACACTACTACCCATAAACCACTCGCTAAACGTTGCTTACCCAGTTTGACTAATTGTTTTAATGCTTCGCGTCCTGCGCCGCGATTGATGGCGATAGGCGATGTCATGGCTAAGCCCCAGCCAAAAAATGGTATCCATAGCAATTCACGTTTCATTACATATACTTGCGGTGGAAAGATTAGCTGAAATGCTAGCGTCTCCCAGGCTGATTGGTGTTTGGCAAGGATGACGCAAGGCGTAGTGGGGATATTTTCTGCGCCTTTCAATTCATAGGTAATGTTGCAAGTAACACGCAACCACCACAACATACTACGTGCCCACAGGCTAATGATTTCATTACGTTTGATGCGAGAGAACGGAAAAGTAAGTAGGGCGACAATGGTGAAAATTGGTGTAAATAACCATTGCCCAATAGTGAAAATAAGCGAACGCAAAATTAGCATAAAACTAACATTTTCTATCAATTACAAATGAAATAAGTGCCATCAAACTTATGCGTACTCCGTAATGATGCGCTGTGCCGCTTCGCTTAAATCTGCACATATCCAAGTGTTATTCGGCAAGGCTTTTTCAGGTTCTGTTTGCGATGCAGCTAAAGTTTCTTCGCCTTTACCGGTACACACTAAAATAGGCTGGCAACCAGCATCAGCAAAAGCTTGTAAATCACGTAACGAATCGCCTACTGCAGGCACATCTTTAAGTTCTACTGAGAAACGTTTACCAATCTCTTCTATCATGCCAGTTTTTGGTTTACGGCAATCGCAATGATCGTCTGCCGCATGTGGACAATAAAATAGCGCATCAATGCGCCCACCCACTTGAGCTAGTTCGCGATGCATTTTTTCATGAATGCTGTTAAGTGTTGCCATGTCAAACAAACCTCGGCTTATGCCAGATTGGTTGGTAGCAAGCGCGACCCTAAATCCAGATTGGTTTAGTAAAGCAATTGCTTCAAGACTGCCCGGAATCGGAATCCATTCGTTTGGATTTTTAATGAAATTGGCAGAATCTTGGTTGATAACGCCGTCACGGTCGAGGATGACAAGTTTCATTTTTATGAGGCCATTAAACTTAAATCAGCTACTAGGTTCATATAAGCTCTCGCATGTTGAAGTAAGGTTATTCGATTGTCTCGAATTTGTTCGTCATCTACATTTACCATAACTTTGTCAAAAAAATTGGAAACGGGCTGGCTGAGTGGAATTAGTGCAGACAGTGCATCTGCATAACGTTTTTCTTCTCTTAATCTGAGCGACTCTTCACCAGCTGACCATAATGCGGAATAAAGAGACCTTTCCGCTTCATCAGTAAATTTAGAAGTATCTGGTACAACTTTTAGTACTTTGGGAGACAACCCAAATGGTACTTCATAGTTGGATTTTTTTAGAATATTTGTAATTCTTTTATTATTTTGTGCAAGTTCTTGACCTTCAGGAGAGCTAATAAACTTGGTAGCTTCAGCCACGATTGCTGGTACAGGGCCAAGCGGAGAGGCCATTCCCCATGGGCTCAATACAGATTCGATTGCTTTAGAATTGAAACCTTTTTCTTCAAAATAACTTCTAGCTCTATCTAACATAAATATAACAGGTGCGGCCCAATCAGGTCTTGCATCTCGAGGCATTACTTCAATAACTAAATCTACAAGTTCCTTTAGACTAATTGGAATATCTTTTTCGATAAGTATTCGAATAATTCCTAGGGCGTGACGTCGAAGGGCAAAAGGGTCTTTGTCGCCTGTTGGTAAATTACCAATACCAAACATTCCAACTAGAGTTTCTAGTTTATCTGCTAAAGCAACGATAATACCGATTTGATTACGTGGCAACTCATCGCCTGCAAAACGTGGTTTGTAATGGTCTTCAATCGCAAATGCTATGTCATCATCCAGGCCTTCATGTTGTGCATAATAACGCCCCATAATGCCTTGTAATTCCGGAAACTCACCTACCATATCGGTAATTAAATCTGTCTTAGCGAGTTGTGCAGCTTTGTCAGCCTTAGCCGCTAACTCATTACCGCCGAGTTGTTGACCAATTGCTTTGGCAATCGCGCGAACACGCTCAGTACGTTCGCCCTGTGAGCCTAGTTTATTGTGATAAACCACTTTATCTAAACTGCTCAAACGGCTTTCAAGAGTTTTCTTACGATCTTGATCAAAGAAAAACTTAGCATCTGCCAAGCGAGGGCGCACTACACGTTCATTTCCGCCTATCACTGCGCTAGTATCGTTAGGGCTGATGTTCGACACAATTAAAAATTTATTGGTAAGTTTGCCATTTGCATCTAGCAATGGAAAATATTTTTGATTCGCTTTCATGGTCAGAATCAAACATTCTTGCGGCACTTCTAAATAAATTTCTTCAAACTGGCCGAGCAGCACGTTTGGGCGTTCAACTAACGCAGTGACCTCATCCAATAACGCGTCATCTTCAATCGGCTTTAGGTTTTGTTTCGCAGCTGCGGCATTCAGTTGGCGTTCAATTTCTGCACGGCGTTCAGCAAAGCTGGCTATTACAGCACCTTCATTTTTGAGTTGTTCAGCATAATTATCTGCATGTTTAATCACTACTGGCGAAACTGCTGCTTCGAATCTGTGACCTTGCGTACTATTACTCGCAGTTAAACCAAGCGCAGTCACTGAAATGACTTCACTGCCATGTAGCGCGACCAAGCCATGCACGGGGCGCACAAAATTAACACTTTGCCAGCCGTCAGCTAATTGATAAGTCATGACTTTTGGAATTGGCAGTTTTGTAATGGCTTCAGTCAGTGCAATTTGCAAACCATCTTTAAGCACTACGCCTTTTTGTGTGACATCTAAAAATAAAGCTTCATTTTTACCATCGGCTTGTTTGGTGAGTTGAGCTACAGCAGTTTCATCTAAGCCCATACCATTTAAGCGTTTAATTAAAGCAGGGGTGGCGTTACCGTTTGCATCTAAGCCAACACTGACTGGCATGAGTTTTTGAGTGTTAGTTTTATCCGCAGCTTCTGCTAACACATGCATCACATGCACGGCTAAACGACGTGGCGATGCATAAGCAGTGACTTTATCATTTTCGGTAACAAGTCCCTGTACTTTGAGCGAGTCTGCTAGGAGTTTTGCAAATGCCTCACCTAATTTCTTAAGGGCTTTCGGCGGTAGCTCTTCTACGAATAATTCTACGAGTAAATTTTTTGTGGTCATATTTTAAATTTTCAATACGCTTTTTATAACATTAGCGATGGATTTTACTTTTCTCTATCTATTTACCAAGTCTGGATTTCAAGCAACGTAGGTATAACGGGCGGTAAATTTTAAGCTGCCTTTTTAGCTAATAACTCAAGCACTTCTTCAGCATGTTCTTTTTTAGCCATTGGGAAACCAAGTCTGGCACGGCTATCTAGGTAACTTGCGGCTACTGACCTTGCTAAGTTACGTATACGGCCAATGTAACTGGCACGTTCAGTCACCGAAATAGCACCACGAGCATCAAGCAAATTAAATGTATGTGCAGCTTTTAGCACCTGCTCATACGCAGGTAGCGAGAGTAAATTTTCAATCAAATGTTTGGCTTGTTTTTCATGCGCGTTAAATGCGGTAAATAAAAAGTCGGCATCAGAATGTTCAAAGTTGTAGGTGCTTTGCTCTTTTTCATTTTGTAAATAGACATCACCATAACTTAAACCTTCTGTCCAAGTCAGGTTGTAAACATTATCTACACCTTGCAAGTACATAGCTAAGCGCTCTAAACCATAGGTGATTTCACCAGTGATTGGTTTGCAGTCTATGCCACCCACTTGTTGGAAATAAGTAAACTGGGTGACTTCCATACCGTTTAACCAAACTTCCCAGCCTAAGCCCCATGCGCCTAGCGTGGGGTTTTCCCAGTCATCTTCTACAAAACGGATGTCGTTCTTTTTCAAGTCAAAGCCAAGCGCTTCAAGTGAGCCTAAATAAAGCTCAAGAATATTAGCGGGCGCAGGTTTTAGTACAACTTGAAATTGGTAGTAATGCTGCAAACGATTTGGGTTTTCGCCATAGCGGCCATCTTTAGGGCGACGGCTTGGTTGAACATAAGCCGCTTTCCATGGCTCAGGGCCTAGTGAGCGTAAAAATGTAGCTGTATGGCTTGTGCCTGCACCAACTTCCATATCGTAAGATTGCAGTAGGGCACAGCCGCGTTCAGACCAGTAGTTTTGCAGGGTGAGAATGATTTGTTGAAAAGTTAAAGCCATGACTCAAATCTATAGTTAGCGTAAAGCTTGATTTTACTTTGTTTTGCCCTTGCTTACCAAAAAATTAGAGCCTAGCAAATATTTAGTACCTGCCAGAAACTTCGGCAGGCCTATAAAAAGGAATGCTATCAAGCAAATTGCTAAAAATAGGCTATTACCCCAACTTACATAGGGCGTGTTGCCTGTGTAGCCTTGTGTAGTAACATTGAGCGTAGTTTGGGTGAAATGTGGTGCTTGTGCTACTACGTTGCCATGTGTATCTATCATGGCCGTTGCGCCAGTGTTGGTTGCACGAAGCACCATGCGGCCAGTTTCTATTGCACGTGCTTGTGAAAACTGCATGTGTTGATATGCAGCGTTGGATTGTCCGTACCATGCGTCATTACTGATATTCACTAATAAAGTTGCGGTGGGTAATTGCCGAATAATCTCTTCACCAAATACATCCTCATAGCAAATGTTAACTGCTACTTTTTGGGTGCTTATGGATGAACTGTCTCGTTTGATACTGCCAAGTTGCATAGGTTTTTGTAGTTTGCTACCACGCGATAAATCGCTAAGCGGCATATTTAGCCAATCACGGTATATCCAGCCAAATACTTGTTTTAATGGAATAAATTCACCAAAAGGCACAAGGTGGCTTTTTTGATAGATTTGACTAGGGGAATCGCCGTAGCTAATTGCGCTATTGAAATACTCGCCTGTAACGTCGTTAAATTCGACCATACCTATGATAATATTGCCGCCATTTTTACTAACATGTTCAGCTAATGCAGCCTTGATACTAGGATCCAGCTGACTAGATAGCACTGGTAAGGCAGTTTCCGGCAAAACAATGAGCTCCGCCATACTGTCTTTCACCATGTTGACATATAAATCTATGGTGTGCTGCGCAGTTTCAGGCGACCATTTTGTCTCTTGAGCAATATTTCCTTGTGCTAGTGCCGCCTTAATAGGCTTGCCAATCGGTGTGGTCCACTCAACTAGTTTTAGTACGCTGCCGCCTATCCAAAGCAGTAAAAACAGCCCAATTGCATAACGGCGCCAAATACATGCGCTAGCATCTTTAGCCTTTAATTTAATGAGCCATAGGCTTAATAAGCTTGCGATTAATACCGTGATAAGTGATACGCCGTACACGCCTATAATCGGCATGTAACCTGCCAGTGGGCTAGATGGCACTTGCGAATAACCCATCGTTAACCAGGGGAATCCTGTGAAAATCCAGCTTCTCACCCAATCAGATAATGCCCAAAATACCGAAATTGCCACTAACCTCCTGTTGGATTGGTTGGCAGATAAATACACACTGAGCGCACCAACAACTGCCATAAATAGCGCCATAAATGCACATAATAAAAAGGTGGAAAAGCCCGCCATGAGCGCTGGCATATTGCCAAAGTCATGCAGGCTAATATAGATCCAATAAATACCTGTACCGAATAACCCTAAGCCATAAATAAAGCCGTCAATGGCGGCTTGTTTGGGCGTGCTGGCTTGATGCCAGTAATAAAATAGACCGACGAGCGATAAGATACTGGCAGGATAAAAATAAAATGGAGCAAAGCCTAATACGCAAAATGCGCCAAATAAAAACAACTTGAGTGGTTTGATAAGTTTGGATACGAGTAAATTCATGGCCTAAATTGTAGCCTGATACCGCTAAAGGTAACAAAGATTAACAGTTGAATTTAAAATATAAATAGCTAACATTGGTTGACACAAGGCGAGCATAGATCCTATTCTTCGATTGTGGCAAAGCAATTTATATCATCACAGCTGATTTAATTTCAACAGACGCATTAATTATTTATGGGGAATATATATGAGCATGGCATCAGAGTTTAAAGACTTTATATCTAAAGGCAATGTGATGGATTTGGCGGTCGGCGTCATCATTGGTGCAGCGTTTGGTAAAATTGTAGATTCATTGGTGAATGACATCATTATGCCTATTGTCGGTAAAATTTTTGGTGGTTTAGATTTCTCCAATATGTTTATCCCATTGGCTGATATTCCTGCTGGTAATGCTGGCACTTATGCGGCGCTTAAAACGGCAGGTATACCAATGTTAGCTTACGGTAACTTTATTACCATTGTGCTTAATTTTGTTATTTTAGCATTTGTGATTTTTATGATGGTAAAGCAAGTGAACCGTTTGAAAAAAGCAGAAGTGGCCGCAGCGCCAGCAGAAGATATTGTATTGCTGCGTGAAATCCGTGATTCACTTAAAAAATAAAGCTTATATTTTTCAGTTAGTAATAAAAAAGGGCTGAAAAGCCCTTTTTTATTACTTATCAGTTTATTGTTTATATGGTCTATTATAAGTCTGGCTTTGCACCAGGCATTTCATATTTTTGACCATTATCTGAGCTTTCAGCGCCATCGTTATTCAAAAATACTACAGTCACAACCTTATCATCAATAAAATCTAACTCAGTAGTTTCATAATAAGTGCCATCTACCGCAGTATTAATGAAATGGTATTGCCAAATTGAAGCTACAATTTTGTCTGTACCTTTGATTTTTACGTCATCTGCTTTTGCAGGCTCACCAAATTGCGCAATAATTTTGGTTTTATCAAAACCGTTGATAGCGTTCACAAAATCTTTTTCAACAGTAGGAATTTCAGCTGTATTGCCAGGTGTTTCATCTGCAATCGCAAAATTTGCAAATAAGACATTTGTAAGTAAAAGCCCAATTAAAGCTACATATTTCATGGTTTATCCCCAAATAACGACTAATTATCTATAAATGACTAACTTAATATTAATAGCTTTCAGATACAAAAGTCAGCAAATATTAAGAACAAATAAATAAAGGTTTAGTTCCATAGGTAAATCTACATCAAGTGTGTAATGTAACTGTATTTAAATTTTAAGAATATTTTAGATTTAAGCCAACTCCGTTACTTCAGGCAAAACCTCTACTATCATGGTATATAGACGGCGACTATCTGCGCGTAATACCTTGAAACGTAAACTATCTAAAGTGATTTCATCATCTCTTTTTGGAAGGTGACCAAATTGATGCACTACCAAGCCTCCGATAGTTGAAAACTCCTCGTCACTCAATGTTGTACCAAGCACTTCATTAAAGTCTGCGATTTCTGTCAGTGCTTTGACGCGATACTGACCATCTGCATTTTGAATGATGTTATCTTCGTCTTCGTCATAATCATATTCATCTTCAATATCGCCAACAATTTGTTCAAGTACATCTTCAATTGTCACCATGCCAGCCACACCACCGTACTCATCTACCACAATGGCGATATGGTTACGGTTGCTACGAAACTCTTTGAGTAGTACATTTAGGCGTTTAGCTTCAGGAATAAATACAGCGGGGCGCAACATGTCCCGTACTTCAAAGTCTTCACCTGCGTAATAACGAAGTAAGTCTTTTGCAAGTAAAATACCAATGACATCATTTTTGTTGTCTTCAATGACTGGAAAGCGCGAGTGAGCGGTTTCGATCACATGGGGGATAAACGTTTCAGGCGGGTCGGTGATGTCAATGACATCCATTTGTGAGCGCGGAATCATGATGTCACGCACTTGCATTTCGCTCACTTGCAGAACGCCTTCTATCATGGCAAGCGAGTCTGCATCCATCAAACTATTTTCATAAGCACCATGTAATAGCTCAACAAGTTGCTCGCGGTCTTCAGGCTCGCGCAATAAAAAATTACTTAAGCGTTCTAATAAACTAGGTTTATTACTTAACTTTTCCGGGTCGGAAGCCATTTGGTTGGCACCCTATATAATGAGATAAGGTGAAGCATACCCTAATTTGGTGACAATTGCAGTCTCCAAGCCCTCCATCAGCTCAGCTTGTGCATCAGTTTCATGGTCATAACCGTGCAAATGTAAAATGCCATGCACCGTTAAATGTGCATAATGTGCTTCAAGTGATTTATTTTGAGATTTAGCCTCTGCCTCAACCACTGGCGCGCATAATACAATATCTCCCATTAAATGAGGTTCTTCCGCCATTGGGAACGTTAATACATTGGTAGGGTAGTCTTTACCACGATAAATATTGTTTAGCTGGCATCCTTCTTGCTCGTCCACAATCCTAATCGTGACTTCGGTATCAATGCGTAGCGCGGCTTTTGCCCATTTTCGAAACTGTGCCGGCAAAGGTAGAGATGCGCGATCTGAAACGTACTGAATATTTAGAATTAGCTTAGGAGACATTTTAATTGCATCATTATTTGTAATTTAGATGTGTAATTGTATGCTCAGCTAGGTCTAACAGGTTAGATGCAAACCTTAGATTGCAACTTTAATTAAAGTGTTAACTTGATATACAAGCTAACTTGTTTTATCAGCTAGAATACGGTCTAAGTGTTAGCCAGCATTCAATAGTAAATTTATTATTTAACAGCTTAAATTAAACTTTTAATTTAGGATAAATCAAAAAGTATGAATATCAGTTGAATTATTTAAAGTGATCAAGTGAATAAAAATAATAGAATCTATTATATGGATGGTGTGCGTGTGACTTTTGCTTTTATGGGCATCATGTTTCACATGGCTTTTTGGTACATATTAAATCCAGAACAATTAGTGTCCGTAAAAACATTTGACTATTCAAAAGACTTTTTTTGGATAACAAAGTTAGTACCACTTTTTAGAATGGACTCTTTTTTTCTAATTGCCGGTTTTTTTACAGCGATGAGCTTGGCGAAATACGAGTTCAGGGCATTCTTGAAAAAAAGAGTCGTTAATTTATACATTCTAAATATTGTGCCAATAGTATTTATTGTCACTACGCTTATATCTTACTTAATACAATTAAGTATGGGAAGTATTGGGTCACTTGGGCCACTATCTCCACTATATTGGAAGTCTTTACTATTCGAACATCACCTCTGGTTTTTGGAAATATTGTTTATTTATTACATGATTTACGGGCTTTTGTTGAGAAAAAGTGGCTTCGTAAACTTTATGCAAAATAAAGTGCAATCAGTCCATATCCTTTTATTAGGATTCGTTTATTTACTTTGGGCTTTTCTAGCTAAGCTATTCCCCATTTTATGGTCTGATAATTTTCTAGTGGATACCATCTATAGGACTTTTATTTACTTTCCATATTTTATGTTGGGTGCTGTAATGTATTTCAATATAAGACTAGCCAATAGTTTTATGCGGTTATCTTTAGTGCGAATATTGGTTTTTTTCGTATTTATATTTACTTACCTTTATTTTGTTAATAAGCAATATGGAGTGATTAGTGTTTACGATGAGCCAGTTTTTACTGTTAAATTAATTACATATCTTGCAGAAGGTTTCGCAAGTCTAGGCGCTGTATATTTGGTATTTTTGGCATCATCACATATCTTTAGAAAAGATAGTAAGTTGTTAAAGTATCTGACTGACCGTAGTTATACGGTCTATTTATTGCACTTTCCATTCTGTTTAATATTTGGATATTTATTTACTAAAATAAATCTAGATGTACGGTTAGAGTATGTTATTGCAGTTTTTTCTGTTTATATTATTACCCTGCTAATGCATGATGTTTTAATCAGGTTTGTTAAACCTAAAACTATAGAAATTAAAGCCCCTTTAGCTGTAAACACTGTTAATTCTTAAGCTCATACTCTTCATAAGCATTCACAATTTTCTGCACCAACGGATGGCGCACTACATCTGCTGATAAAAAATGCGTCATAGCGATGCCCTTAATATCTTTTAATACTTTTTGCGCTTCTATCAAACCACTTTTTTGGTGACGTTGCAGGTCAATTTGTGTCACATCACCAGTAATTACTGCTTTGGTGCCGAAACCAATACGGGTTAAAAACATCTTCATTTGTTCTGGTGTCGTATTTTGTGCTTCATCCAAAATAATAAAACTTTGATTCAATGTACGACCGCGCATATAGGCTAGTGGAGCTACTTCAATTGCACCACGTTCAAACATTTTATTCACGGTGTCATAACCTGCTAAATCGTACAGTGCGTCGTAAAGTGGACGTAAATAGGGATCAACCTTTTGATTTAAATCTCCGGGTAAAAAGCCTAGTTTTTCCCCAGCTTCAACCGCTGGGCGCACTAAAACTATACGCTTTACACGATCACGGCTCATTGCATCCACTGCGCTGGCAACGGCCAGATAGGTCTTACCCGTACCTGCAGGGCCAATACCGAAAGTGACATCGTGGTCTTGAATTTGTTGCAAATAGGCTATCTGTCTAGGTGTCCGGCCGTGTAACTCGCTGCGGCGTGTCATCAACACAGGCGCGTTAGAATTAGCGACATCTTCAGGCTTTAATTTATCAATTTCTACTAAACCAAGCTGGATTTCTTCAAGCCCAATTGGATTTTTAGCACGCACATAAAAGTTTTCAAGAATCTGCGCGGCCAATCGCATATTATGCATATCGCCAGTTAGTCTAATATGCGCCCCGCGTCTTGCAATGCTCACATCTAGCGCATCTTCGATTTGTTTAATATTTTCATCTAATGCACCGCACAGGTTGGCGAGGCGGGTATTGTCTTCAGGGCTGAGTGTAATTTCCATTGTAGTGTATAGGTTAATTGTTGATAATCTGACCACGTAAACGTCTGGGGTTAGATACTTCGGTAATACGCACGTTCACAAAATTGCCAATTAAAGCTGCACCACCCTCAATATCAACGATGCGGTTGTTATCAGTCTTGCCAGCAAGTTCGCTGGCATCTTTCCATGAAGCGCTTTCAATCAGTACGCGTTGCACACTCCCGAGCATGGCTTCACTAATGCTTTTACCTTGTGCTTCGTTAATGGCTTGCAGCTTGGCTAATCTAGCTAACTTAACTTCTTGTGATGTGTTATCTGCTAAATAAGAGGCTGGTGTACCAGGACGAGGACTATATAAGAAGCTAAAGCTGTAATCAAACCCTACGTCTTGCATGAGTTTCGCGGTGGCTTCAAATTCTGCTTCAGTTTCACCTGGAAAACCGATAATAAAATCTGACGTAAAAGTGAGGTTAGCATTCGCAGCACGTAATTTACGAATAGTCGATTTGTATTGCAGCGCTGTGTAATTGCGCTTCATTGCCATCAACACTCGGTCAGCACCTGCCTGTACCGGTAAGTGTAGTTGTACCGCGAGTTTTGGAACATTGGCAAAGCAATCGATCAGTCTTTGATTCATTTCATTTGGATGGCTAGTGGTAAATCGTATGCGCTCAATTTGCGGAATTTCGGCGATATATTCAATTAGCATCGCTAAATCAGCCTCTAATTCCTCGTATTCAGCTTTATATGAATTTACATTTTGCCCAAGCAAAGTGATTTCCTTCACACCTTGCTCGGCTAATTGCACGGCCTCAGTCAAAACTGCTTCGAAGGGCCGTGAGACTTCTTCACCACGGGTAAATGGCACCACGCAAAAGCTGCAATATTTGCTGCAACCTTCCATTATGCTTAAAAATGCACTGGCACCTTCTACGCGTGGTGGTGGTAAATGGTCAAATTTCTCGATTTCCGGAAAGCTAATATCTACTTGTGATTGGCCGCTGGATTGGCTGCTTTTAATCATTTCAGGAAGGCGGTGAAGCGTTTGTGGGCCGAAGACCACGTCAACATAAGGCGCACGTTTGATAATATTGTCGCCTTCTTGACTTGCTACGCAACCGCCTACACCAATGACTAAATTAGGGTTGGCTTTTTTGAGTGGAATAAAGCGACCAAGATGACTAAACACTTTTTCTTCGGCTTTTTCACGTACTGAGCAGGTGTTGAGCAAAATCACATCGGCATCTTCTGGGGTCAATGTTTCCACCATCCCGTCGGTCATAGACAGCATATCCGCCATACGTGAAGAGTCGTACTCATTCATTTGGCAACCAAACGTTTTAATGAATACTTTTTTTGGTGCCGCAGATTTTAGTATGGTTGAGTTTGTTGGCATCACTAGCGTTTCTTCTAGTTTTGTTTCAAGGGATTCTAAGTTTTTGATAGTCGTATTCAAGGTTTCGCTACAAATTTACAAAGCATAATTTTAGCGCATTTGCATTGGGCAAGGTAAAATAGCATTAAATCAATACGCTACAAGCTTATAGGCTCACTCCATGCAAGCACTTCCTATTTTTATGAACATTACTAATCGCCTTTGCGTTGTCATTGGCGGTGGCGAAGTAGCTGCACGTAAAGTGACTACGCTATTAAAGGCTCATGCAGCTATTACGCTTTATTCACCTGAGCTATGTCATGAATTACAGGATTTGGCAAATACAGGAAAGATTAATTTTATCAATGCTAACTTTGAGGCATCTCAACTAGCAGGCGCTTGTATGGTAATTGCCGCGACCGATGATGAAGCAGTCAATACAGCGGTTTCTATTGCTGCAAAAGTGCAAAATATTCCTGTTAACGTAGTGGATGCCCCGAATTTATGTACCTTTACCATGGCGTCTATCGTTGAAAGGTCGCCCATCGTAATTGCTATTTCAAGTGAGGGTAATGCACCTGTGTTAGCGCGCTATATTCGTACAAAAATAGAAACGATGCTGCCAACTGGGTATGGTCGTATTGCACATATAGCGGGAGAATTTAGAGATAAAGTCAAAGCTAAGTTTGCTACTACGCAAGAGCGCCGTATTTTTTGGGAAGGTGTGCTGCAAGGGCCGATTGTAGAGCGTATTTTATCTGGGCAAGAAGCGGCAGCAAGAGTGGCTCTGGATGATATATTGTCAGAAGAAAGCGATGCTAAGAATCATGGTGAGGTTTATTTGGTTGGCGGTGGCCCAGGTGACCCGGATTTATTAACCTTTCGTGCACTACGCTTGATGCAGCAATGTGATGTGTGCGTGTACGATAAACTGGTGAGTCCAGAAGTAATGGAGTTGGTACGACGTGATGCAGAGTTGATTTATGTAGGTAAATCGCGCGACCAACATACCTTACCACAAGAAGAAATCAATGAGCTTTTGGCTAGATTAGCGCTACAAGGTAAGCGCGTATTGCGTTTAAAAGGTGGCGACCCGTTTATTTTTGGACGTGGTGGCGAAGAAATTGAAACGTTGATGGAACATGGCGTGCCATTTCAAGTAGTACCTGGTATTACAGCGGCTAACGGGGTTTCCAGCTATGCAGGTATTCCGCTTACACACCGAGACTATGCACAGGCTTGTTTGTTTATTACGGGACATCTTAAAGATGGTACATTGGACCTTGATTGGGTGGCGATGTCGCGCCCACGTCAAACCGTGGTAGTTTATATGGGGTTGGTTGGCTTGGCAGAAATCTGTCAGCAGCTTATCGCCCATGGCGTCTCGCCTGATATGCCTGCTGCAGTCATTCAACAAGGCACGACACAACGCCAACGCGTAGTTGCTGCTACATTAAAAGACTTGGCAGACAAAGTAGGTGCTGCTGAAATGAAACCGCCGTGCCTTACGATTATTGGTGAAGTAGTACAACTGCGCGAGAAATTAAATTGGTTTAAAACAAATGATAATAAGTAATTAGCATTATTTGTTTTAAACACAAATCAGATGGTAAGGTTAGGTTGATTAGGCATGTTGATGAATGCTTAATTTTTAATTGGCAAACTCAACCGTGCTTCTAAACCACCTTCAGGTCTGTTGAGCAATTCAAGTTTGCCTTGATGTAGTTTTGCAATACGGTCTGCAATAGCTAAACCTAAACCACTACCACCTGCATTACTGCGTGCAGTGTCTAGGCGTTCAAAAGGGCGCAGTAGTTTATCCACATGGCTTTCCGGAATGCCAGGGCCATTATCAAATACGCTAATCACAATATTATCAGCCATGATTTTACTAGCCACGCTGACCTCGCCACGCCCATATACATAGGCATTGCCGACCAAGTTATCTAGTAACCGTTGCATCGCGAGTGGCCTAATTGCGACAAAGTAAGTGGGCGCTAACTTCACTGTTAAGTTACGGCCAGCACGTGATTGGCGCTCTTGTAGCGATTGTAATAGCGTATTGATATCGACCATTTGCGTAGGCTCACCTTCAACCCCACGCACAAAATCTAAAAACTGATTGATGATACTGGCCATGTCACCAATGTCTTCAATCATACCGCCTTTTAAACTGGCACAACCGTCGTCCGGCAGCATTTCTACAGCTAGACGTAATCTTGCTAGCGGGGTGCGAATGTCGTGTGAAACACCCGCAAGAATCAGCGTTCTTTCTGCATCTAACTCTGCTAAAGAGTCTGCCATTTTGTTAAAGGTGCTGCTCACTTCGCTTAACTCTGTCATGCTATCTTCAGGCAACTTTTCTGGGCGTTCACCATTACGTAATCTATCAGCCGCATGTACGAGTAAATTGAGCGGGCGGTTAATGCGTGCCGCTAATAGATAGCCGCCTGCCAATGACAGTAGTAGCACTAAAGCACCCCAGCCTAGCCATTGCCAAGGGAAGTTGCGTTCTACATGCACACGTGGAATCACTACCCAAAAGTCATCTTGACCAATATTAAAGCTGACCCACAATCCTTGGATGCCGTAGTGATTGACAGTGATAATAGTTTCGACACCGAGGCGCTGCTTAATTTTTTCTGCCACCATATTAATAAATGGATCAGGTGGTAGCGGGGCGATTTCTTCCATGAAGTCTGCGTAATAAACACGGACACCTTCTTTACCAGTCAATTCAGAGAGTAGCGCTAGACGTAGATTTTCTTGCGAGGCAATCAGTGAGGCTCGCGTGTAATTGACTACGGTGACAGCCTGTAGCGCGGTAGCTTCTGCACGCGGTTCACGCTCAAAATATTCAAAGATCTGCAAAGAGGCAAACTGGCCAACTGCCAATAAAACGGCAATCAGCAGCATGACTCTAGCGAGTAGTGTTTTGGGGAGTAGGCGCAATTTCTAGGACAATTTGATTAAATGTAAAAACGATGCCGTATAAGAACTTATGACAAATTTCATCTTGTCTAAGTTTCTACTCCACGTTTCCATCAGGAATAAACACATAACCAAAGCCCCACATGGTTTGCAAGTAACGTGGATGCGCTGGGTCTGGTTCAACCAACTTGCGCAAACGGGATACTTGCACATCGATACTGCGATCAAATACATCAAGTTCACGACCACGTGCTAGTTGCATCAGTCTATCGCGTGATAAAGGCTGGCGTGGGTGATCGACAAAGACTTTAAGTAATGCAAATTCGCCACTGGTAATTGTAATTGCCATGCCATCACGGGTTAATGACCGCGTAGAAGCATTAAAAACAAATTCACCTATGGTGACGTTATCGCTATTGGCAGCAGGTGCACTAGGCTGCAAACGCTCATGTCTACGCATCACCGCGTTAATGCGCGCAAGCAGTTCACGTGGATTAAATGGTTTAGGCAAATAATCATCAGCGCCCATCTCGAGTCCGATAATACGATCTACTTCATCGCCGCGTGCGGTCAGCATGACTATCGGCAACATAGTACCGGTACCACGAATTCTACGACAGATAGATAAGCCATCTTCACCAGGCAGCATTAAATCTAGTACTAGCAAATCAATAGGTTCACTGGCAAGTATGGCGTCCATTTCTTTAGCATCAGATGCCACTTTTATGCTAAAGCCTTGCTCGGTAAGGTAGCGTTGTAATAGTTCACGTAAACGAACGTCATCATCTACTACCAAGATTTTTTTATGTTGATCTGCCATGATTTAATTTAAGCTCGCGTTGTTAATTTGAAAGTTTAGTTAAGAGTAGTGAATTACGGATCATTGGAGTGTTCAAAGTCATTGAAGTTTGGAATCATTAAATTGATATTAATATGACTAGATTAAAAATTAGTAGAGATACTTAGCTGAGTCTTTAACCAAGACTTTTAACTATTACTGCGAATTCTAACTTATTGCTAATATGAAAGCTAATTTTAGCGAGTTTCATACAGAATCAAGAAAACTAAAACTAGTTTTGCTAGTCAATACGGCATCTAGATCGTTGTTACAATTATTTACAATTTCAGGGTTTAATGAAACATTCGATTTACAATCGTGCTTCATTATTATCGGTCTTAATCAAGCTAACCACTATTAAAAGTTGATGCCTTGTCTTTAATTACACTAAAATTTAATTCTATTGCTAAATACGCTTGCTTAGCGTTATGTATGGGATTTGGGTTATCTTCTAACGTAGAAGCTGGCGATAAAAACAATTTAGTTAGTGTGAACGATTTATCCAAACGTGTTGCAGATTCTGAGAGCGCGAGCGACCCTACTCAGCAAACACTCAATCTAAATTTTAGCCCAGAACATAGGGAAAAATTACGTAAGGCTTTAGATGATTATGCACGTTCTGTAGATCCTGATCATGAGCAGATTGAAGAACGTCGCCATGTGATGCACGAAAGTATAAAAGCTAGATTCTTAGCGTCTGATAATGATAATGATGGCACTATAGATCGACAAGAAGCTACAGAAAGCCTTCCACAAATCGCTAGACATTTTAGCCAGGTAGATACGAATCAAGATGGTGTGATTTCGCTTGATGAGTTAGAGGCAGCGCAAACGCGTATAGCAGAGCGTAGAAAAGCGGCTGAAGCCGCGATGGAAGTGCAAAAGCAACAAGAGGCTGATATCGCAACTGCCGCTAAACGTAAAACTAAGCAAGCGGCCAATCCTAGCCGCAAGCCCGCACTTTAATTCCCACACTTCTCTTCATTCAACCTGATTTTAGCCCTGCTGCTAGAACTGTATTTCTGCGATACTTTTAAACTTATTACCCCGACAGCGCTAATAAATGGGTAATATAAATGCTAACCGTAAACCTTAAAGCTATCATCAATAATGAGCTTAACGCTAGAAATCGCCGATAGTATTCAAGCAGTAAATGCAAGTAGCTGGAATGCATTGGTGGGCGATATGCCGTTATTAAGTCATGCGTTTTTAAGTGCACTAGAGGTATCAGGGTCTGTAGGTAAAGGCTCTGGTTGGCAGCCATATCCTATGCTGGTACATGACGATGGAGTATTAGTTGGCGCCATGCCACTTTACGTAAAAAGTCATTCGTATGGCGAATATGTGTTTGATTGGGCCTGGGCTGAAGCTTATCAGCGTAGCGGCTTAAGTTACTACCCAAAACTATTGTCAGCGATTCCATTTACGCCAATTACTAGCCAGAGATTGCTAGCCAGTAATCCACAAATTCAAGCACTAATGATAGAGGCCTTGAGTGAGACGATGTACAAGTATCAGCTATCTTCAACGCATGTGATATTTCCAGATGACGATTCTGCCGATGCGTTAAATCTAGCAGGATGGATGCAACGTCAAGGCGTACAATTTAGATGGGAAAACGAAAATTTTAGCGATTTTGATGACTTTTTAAGTATTTTAAGTCATGACAAACGCAAAAAAATCCGTCAGGAACGCAAGAAAGTTACAGCTTCAGGGGTAGTCTGCAAACGCATTAAGGGCGCAGATATTAGCTCAGAACAGTGGGATTTTTTCTACCAATGCTATGCCAATACCTACCGTGAGCATCACTCAACCCCTTATTTAACCCCAATTTTTTTTCAACAGATTGGGCTAACTATGCCGCAGAATATATTGTTGATATTGGCTTATGTGGACGATGTGCCAGTAGCGAGTGCATTGAATATTTACCACCAAACTACGCTGTATGGACGTTATTGGGGTGCATTGGAATATGTACCTAATTTACATTTTGAGCTTTGTTATTATCAGGCGCAAGAATTTTGTATTACAGAAAAAATTCAATATTTTGAAGGCGGTGCACAGGGTGAGCACAAGCTAGCGCGAGGTTTCAAGCCTAGACCCACTTGCTCTTTCCATAAAATTGCACACCCCGAATTTGCAAATGCGATACAAGATTTTGTCACTAGAGAATCGCAAGGCATTGCAGCCTATACTACCGAGTTAGAAGAACGTGCACCTTTTAAGCATCATCAGGGATAAATTTTTAATTGATATATTACCAAGCGATTTCTTTACCATCATAGGCAATAAATTTCCCGCTGTTTGACAACGATAAATTAGTAATAACTTTGCGTAAGCCCACTACACTGATTTGTGTATTGATTAAGCCATTCGGTCCACCCATATCAGTTTGTACCCAACCTGGGTGTAAAGTCACTACTGCAACCTCGTAAGGTTTAATATCTATCGCTAAACTTTTCATCACCATATTTACGGCAGTTTTACTGCTACGGTAAATATAGCTACTCCCGCCGGAGTTGTCGTCAATGCTGCCCATTTTGCTACTCAGTGTAGCAATCTTTTTAAGTTGGCTGGCGACCACATGTGGCATAAAAGCTTCAGCCATTTTTAACGGCGCCATCGTATTAATTTTAAATGCGGTTGACCAATCGTCATAATCTATATCGCCCAGACTGCTATCAGGATAAACACCTGCATTATTAAGTAGTACATCAATTTTATAATTTTTTAATTGCAAAGCCACAGCCTTAATCTGCGCAAAATCAGCTACATCTAATGCAACAATTTGAATATTTTGATGTGCGTTTGCTAAGGCTTGTAAGGCAGTTGCTGATTGCGGATCGCGACAACATGCAATGACGTTCCAGCCATCTGCTGCATATTGTCGAGTAAACTCCAAACCAATACCACGGTTGGTGCCAGTAATCAGTATCGTATAAGTTGCATGGTCCATGAAGAGGGTTCACCTAAAAAAAATAATTAACAGTCAATAATGAAAAGCACCGAAAGAATTTAATAATCAATTAAAACCTAATTAAAAATATTATACAAACTAATCAATGCTAGTTTCGTTTGTTGGCTGACCTGAAAAGTTTAGCAGAGGGTATTTCAACGCTACGATAGAACAAATCTGCCATTAATAGACTCGCGGCCCAAGTTGTCAGCATCGCTATGCCACCCGCAACAGGGCTAGTAAGCCCTAAAGCTGCAAACGTGGCATTCGTTAGCAATAAGATTGGGAAGTGTACGAGAAAAAGAGAATATGAAATTTTACCCAGATAACGCGGAATTGGCTGCCAAACTGATTGCGCGCTGTGCTGCATTTTGATGGTGAAAAAGAGTGTAACCGCAACCGCGAGTGCAATTAGGATGCGAGTACGGAACTCTATCATTAGGGCAATTACAGTCAGCGATACAGTTAACCATAACCAAAGTACACCTGATTTCTCTTTTTGTCCTGCCCAGTAAACTCCGGCTCCCATACCATAAGCACCGAAAAAATAAGGCGCCCAATCATCTAAGCTAGGGTCGCGATTGAACCAGAACAAGGATGCGGTGACCATTAGCGTAATAAGTATCAGAATTATATTTTTAGCGTAAGCAGTCTTACCACCTAACCAAACGATAACTAACATGAGTAGGAATAGTTGAAAATCAATGGCAATAAACCATGCCCCAGCTGATAAGGCATCAAAATCCAACACGCCCTGCAGCATCAGTAAATGAGCTAGCAGTTGTGGCCAAGTTGGCACATCAGGCACAAAGTCATCGACTATCCATTGCCGGGCAATGATTGCACAAAAAATGGAAAAAGCCAGCGCGACCAGAAAAGGTATCACCAACCGTACATAGCGATTAAAAATAGCAGTTGTTAAAGCACCAACACTGCGACTTTTGTCATCACGACTTTTAGGAAACATAGCGCGTGCCGCTAAATAGCCGCCAATCACAAAAAAAACCTGAACTGCCATACGCGCGTAATCATATAGCCACGAAATCAAGCTAGGCGACGCCTGCTGAACAGCATCAGAAATAGGGCCATATGCAGCTAAGTGGTGTAAAACGATGAGTTGCGAGGCAATTGCTTTAAAGAAATCAATAGCAGGGAAGCGTTTAGCGTTATCTTTCATAGACATATGATTATAAGGCTTAACGTTCTGAAATATTTAGTTGAATGCTTTGATAAAATATATCAATTGGATAACATCTTGAATCCAACCGAATTGGCGGAATCGTTTATAAATATTGATTTATTCCTTGATGCTAGCAATATTAGAGCTAAAGATTGAATATGTAGGTGGCGATGAAGAGCGCTCAGAATCGCCTAAAGGTTTACTGGCATCATTTTCGATTCTGTTCTAATGCGTAAACCATTTTTAGTTTTTTTGCCTGCAAGCATACTACCGACCAGCTTTATCAATAAAGCTACCGCAGACGTAATTGCTGTAATTGTGCTGCATAGTCGCAAGATACGGCAGATTGAGGCTAACGAACTTTAATTGATATTTTGGCGAAAAAAGCTCTATTGGGCAGATGGTAAAGACATCCAGGCAGCGAATTATCCGTCAAATAACCCACTTAGGTTGCAGTTTTCACTATCAATTTTAAAAAGCAAACCAGACACACAAACTGACTATTGGAACGGCTTATACTTCAATAGAATTTCACCTCCACATGTAGTTGATTCACAAGAAGCCATGCTCCGGTTTGTCGCTGAGACCGCGGGTGCGATTGGTTATGTTGATGCTTGCAAACTTGATGGTCGAGTTAATGCACTTGCTTGGATTAAGGCTGATGGCAACGTAATAATCAATGTGCCTGAATTGAATTGTCCTTAATCGTTCAATGATTACATAGGGCTGAGACCTGCCTAATGATTACTATTTTTTTCTTTAAATAAAAAAATCATACGAAATTTGCAGGGTTTTACTTTAAATAAACAGGGAGCATGCAAAGTTCACAGTATTTTGAATACCTCATGCCTATCATTTTCTTGTCACACTAAATCATTATCCTTATGATTTATATAATTAAAATTATAAATTCTTTAATAAAATCTAGCTTGGCATGACACTTGCCTAGATTGAAATAGCTTTAAGAGGATTTTATGCAACTGACAAAACAAATCTATATTTTAAACAAAAAGAATCAGCATCCAAGCCAGGGTACTGAAAGCTAGAGATAGCCTCTATTTGTATAGATTAAAGTACAGCTTTTAACTATCGCTACTTAAGAGCCAGATGCTTCAATGGATAAATGGCAGATATTCTATTTTCGGCATCTTTAAATGCATATTCATGTAAAAAATTTTAAAACGTTAAATTTTTATTATCAATTCAATTAAACAAATAATGATTTAAACTAGCAACTAGTTTAAAAAAATTAATTTGCACGAATTTACTATGAAAACGTAAATTCTCTAGGATAAGTTCTATGTCACGTATTGCTTCAAGTTCAAGGCCATTTTTTGTTTTATTAATTCTAATTTTACTTATTATTGCATTGCGCATATTTTTAATGGATACAATACCGCTTACAGATACCACTGAAGCCCGTTATGGTGAATTGGCCCGTGTAACTGCTACAGGTAATTATTGGTTGATGCCGCATATGTCGCCGACACAACCTTTTTTTGCAAAGCCGCCTTTATTTTTGTGGTTTGCTGCCTCCGGTTGGCTTACTTTTGGTCACAATGAATTAGCTTTACGCTTGCCATCATTATTTTTAGTGTTGATGTCTTGTTTTGCACTTCTATATGGCGCTACAAGTTATAAGCTTTCTCATCGTCAATGGCTATTTGCATCCTTCGTCATCATGACGGCACCAATCGGTTTTATCAGTGCTGGTGCAGTGATGACCGAAGCCACTCAACTTGCGGTAGTTACCTGGGCGATGGTGTTTTTATGGCGAATCATTCAAGCGCAACCGACTGATAACAATGTGAAAAGCAGCCTTAAGTTTGATCAGTATGGGTTTTGGTTTGTCTTAGGTCTAGGTGCCTTAACAAAAGGTTTAGCAACATGGGTTTTAATTGGATTGCCAGTCATACTATTCTGGTTATTCACACCAAAAGAAATAGTCGTCACTCACATCAAAAAAATATGGTTTTGGCCAGGAATTATTGTTTTCTTGATCGTCGTATTAGGGTGGTATGTTCCAGCAGAAATCTATTATCCGGGTTTCTTAAAGTACTTTATAGTTGGAGAACACTTTCAGCGATTCTTAGAGCCAGGCTGGAAAGGTGATATGTATGGCACAGCACACCGTGAAGCCATAGGGATGATATGGGCGTATTGGGTAATCTCTATCACTGTATGGCTGCCTATTTTTATTTATAATTTAAAAAAAGACCGGCCATTATTGAACAAGTCTTTAGATGCCGATAAAAAATGGCTTTGGGCATGGGTGCTGGCACCACTCTTATTTTTTACCTTTTCACGCAACATTATCTGGACATATACCTTAACTGCACTCCCAGCTTTTGCAATTTTAGTCGCAACTACATGGTCAACATTAGGCTCAAGATTCAAGCAATTCATGCAATTGATGATTGCATGCTGGCTAGTATTAATGCTCATCGGTGCGCTAATTTGGTTGCCTCAGATGGCAGAGGAAAGATCTGCACGTAAATTAGTACATGAGGCAAGTGTTAAATATCCAAACATGCCGCTTTATTCATTTGGTAGTCATGAGTTCTCTGTAAGCTATTACACCAATGCACAGATACATATCATAGAAAGTACAAAAATGTTGAATGAGGTGTTACTCATGCCCAATAGTTTGCTCATCATGAGTACAAAATTAGCTGAGAATTTAGAGCACAGTGGACAGGGAAAGATTCTAGATATCAATGCATTCCATGCACTATTGATGACAAATAACAAATCTAAGTAAACATATTATGCAAAAACTTCCATTTATTTCTATTGTAATCCCTGCTTTTAACGAAGCTGCCTCTATTAAGCAAACGATAAGTGAACTTGTTAAGCTGTTACTACCACATAGTAGTTTAGAAATTTTATTGATTGATGATGGCAGTACTGATGCAACTACAAAAACCGCTCTTCAATTAACAGAAGAGTTTAATTGTTTAAAATACATAAGGTTATCACGCAATTTTGGTAAAGAGGCCGCATTAACTGCAGGCTTACATCGTGCTAAGGGCGATGCTGTCATTATTTTAGATGCAGATGGGCAGCATCCTCCTGAGATATTGTTAACTTTTATACGGTTATGGCAAGAGGGATATGAAGTTGTGTATGGCGTGCAAGAGCAGCGACACGAAAGCCGCATGACTAAGTTAGCAAAGAAAATTTACTACCGTTTAATGAAACGTTTTGCCTCAATTGACATTCCATCAAATGCTGGGGATTTCCGTTTACTTGATAGAAAAGCGGTGAATAGCCTCAATCTGCTTACTGAATCTAGTCGTTATATGAAAGGACTTTACGCATGGGTAGGGTATCGCTCAATCGCAGTGCCATATGTTGCTCGAAAACGTCATTCTGGTAATACACATTTCAATTTCTTTAAGCTTTTTAAATTAGGAATGACTGGTTTAACCGGGTTTTCTGTTCTTCCACTCAGGTTGGTATCCTTACTAGGTTTACTGATATCACTCATGGCGTTTGCCTTTGGGGCACAGATATTAATCGGGTACCTGGTGGAGCATCACCCAGTACCTGGCTGGCCTACATTGGCTGTTGGCATGATGTTTTTTGCCGGCATAGAGTTACTTGCACTAGGTGTTATTGGCGAGTATGTGGGTAATATCTTTGAAGAAGTTAAAAGAAGGCCGTTATATTTAATTGCTGAGGAAGTCGGTCAAAACATCGAAAGCAATATTCAATGAAGTTTACTCAAACATGCACCTTAAAAAAGAATTAGCAATATTTTTAATTGTTGGCATTGCTGCTGCACTTGTTCATCTTTTAATTGTTTGGCTGTTAGTCAACTTAGAAAGCTTGCTACCGCTGCAAGCTAATATCATTGGCTTTTTGGGTGCGGTGAATGTGAGTTATTTTGGTCACTCACGGTTTACTTTCAGGCAGACTAAAAGATTTACATTCAGATCGTTCGCCCAATTTATGACGATTGCCGCTACAAGTTTTTTGGTAAATCAAGTTGCTTATTTTTATGGTTTAAAATGGTTTGGACAAACATTTTATCTACCTATTTTGGCGATAGTATTAGTGTTAGTCGCTTTTTTTACATTTATTGTTTCAAAATTTTGGGTATTTGCCAGGCATGAACAAGCTAACAAATGACTTAAAAAAGCTCAGTATTAACGCCGATGATTTTGCTCAGAGTAAAGCAATTGATGATGCCATTATTTACTTAGCAGAACGTAAAATAATAAGTAGTACTAGTGCGTTGGTTTTATCCCCACGTTGGGTGCAGTCGGCAAAATCGTTAAAAAATCTACCTATACAAGTTGGCTTGCATTTAGATTTAACGTCACATTTCACTTATCAATTTGACTTTCATTACAGTTTATCTAAGCTGATTCTTTTGGCCTACTCTCGACAGCTAAATAAGCAGCATCTAGAAAAAATAATTGAATTGCAATGGGATAAGTTTTCTAATGCTTACGGACGTCAGCCTGATTTTATTGATGGTCATCAACATGTACATCAATTACCTGTAGTACGAGATGCCTTGTTTTCAATCATTGCTAAAAAAGGCTGGGGATTACAATCAAATCAATGGCTCCGTGTTTGCTATGCGCAACACTGGCAAGGCTACAAGGCTATGGTGATATCTACATTAGGGGCAAAATATTTACAGAAAAAAGCGACACAAATAGGTATAGTTACTAACTCCGATTTTGCAGGAGTTTATGATTTTAATGAAAATGATAATCTAAAAAAAACCTGGGGAAACTGGTTGAATAACTTGTCCGGCGAAAATCCAGTGGTCATGTGTCATGTTGCTGTGCTTGCGAGCGGTTTAAATAACACAGAAGATGCTCAGCATGATGTAATTTACAATGCCAGAGTAAATGAGTACCAATGGCTTAAGAGCGACAATTTTCAATTGCTCTTGAATTCCAAAGGGTTTTCATAATATTGTAGTTATCATAAATTTGCACCAAAAAGTCTTCCCACACCCGCAGTTAAACCTATAGCGATTGCGCCCCAAAATGAAACGCGTATTGCACCTTTTATCATTGGTGCTCCGCCTGCATATGCGGCTGTACCTCCTAAAATAAACAAGGTGATGAGTGCTATGGTGGTTGAAGTTTCAGCAATCCAGTTTGCAGGAGCCAACAGCACTGTTGCAATTGGGACTAAGGCCCCAATTGCAAAAGAGATGGCTGAGGCGATGGCTGCTTGAATTGGTTTTGCCCTCAAAGTTTCTGAAATGCCAAGCTCATCACGCGTATGTGCACCAAGTGCATCAGTTGACATCAATTTCTCTGCCACCTGTTTTGCGAGCTTCTGATCAAGACCTCTCTTCATGTAAATAGTGGTTAGTTCCGCGAGTTCATGCTCTGGCTGAGCTTTTAGTTCATGCCGTTCTCTTTCGATATCCGCTGATTCAGTATCTGCTTGCGACTGAACAGATACATACTCTCCGGCTGCCATAGACATTGCACCTGCAACCGTACCTGCTAATCCTGTAAGTAGAATACTGTTTTCAGAAGCGCCAGAAGCAGCTACCCCGGCAATTAGACTGGCAACCGAAATAATCCCATCATTTGCGCCTAGCACCGCTGCCCTAAGCCAGCCAATTCGGTCTGCCCTATGCAACTCTCTGTGAATAATGAACATTAAAAATCCCCTTATGACTAAAGTCTACAATGATAAATTTGATTATTAATGAAATTAAAATGGGATATGTAGCGCTACGTATGATATGCCAAGAGACAATCAAAAGCCCCGTAGGTATTAGTTACGGGGCTTTTGAAAGAAGGCGTCAATTCATTGTTATGATTAGCTAGTTCAAATAATAATTTCACTTAGTAAAGTCTGCTTATTATTTTTTATCGCCTGTCATACCATGGTCATTCATCTTACAGTGTTTCATCATCATTTCTTTACCTGCTTGTCTTTCAGATTGGTCAATTTTGCCATCATTATTGGTATCCATCTTAGTAAACATTTTCTCTGCACGTGCTTGATGTGCCGCCATAAATTCTTCGCGGCTAATAACGCCATCTTTGTTTGTATCGGCATCTTTCATACCAAAGTCGTGGTCCGAACGCATTTTTTCCATAATAGATGTATCAGCATAAGCCATTTGAGATAAACCAGAAGCCAAGACAATCATCGCAAGCACTTTTAAAGTTTTCATCATTTATCCTTAAGTTGTGACATAGTTAATACTACACCTTCAAACGCGATGAACCTACTTTAGGTTTACTCTCCATAATTAAACAATTAGACTTTCCTGCAAAAGCAATCCAATGAATGATCATTTACAATGCCTACAGCTTGCATCCAGGCATAGACAATGGTCGGTCCAACGAACTTAAAGCCTCGACGTTTCAATTCTTTCGATATTTCTTCAGAAAGCGGAGTGTTTACAGCAAAGCTTAACCCATTACCGTTTAATACTTTTCTCTTTGTAAATGACCAACAAAAGTCACTAAAATCTTCGCCACGCGCCTTCATTTCACAGTAGATTCTAGCGCCGGCAATAGTAGCTTCTATCTTAGCTCTTGCTCGTATAATGCCGTCGTTCTTCATCAAACGTTCTATATCTTCATTATTCACTGGATCAAAATCTGCAAAAGCTTTGCGAAATGCCTCGCGCTTACGTAATACGGTAATCCAAGACAACCCAGCTTGAAAGCCTTCCAGCATGAGCATTTCCCAGAGCATACGTGAGTCAAATTGTGGAGCACCCCATTCACCATCGTGATAGGTTTGCATCAGGGCATTGTTCTCAGCCCAGCTACAACGTCTAAGTACTTTCATTTCATTTTGAAATAAGTTCTGGCTTATTTTTTATATACCGATATCGTTAACAAAGCTTCATAGTATTCATCAAGGAACTCGAAGCTTCTCTTATGAATGTTAAACCTAGTTTTTCTGATCAGCCCAAATAATTTTGGCTTCTTTTAAATCAATTTTTGCTTTATGCCCATGCTTTCAAGAAAATCCCCCCGTTTAACAGAGTTAATGACTTAGCTACTAATCGAGAAATCAGTATAAAAAACGCCCCATTCTTTCGAAAGGGGCGTCTTAAGTGGGAAAGAGGGATACGAGAGGATGCTATAGATAATTGATTTATATAATATTTATAAATATTTGTTTTATTAATGCCCCCAAAGATGCCCCCATTAAGTTTGGCTTTCATTGGATTTAGCTGGACGTTAATGAACAAACCTAACTATCAATGCGGTGAATATCTTACCTTAGCAAGTTAAGTTTAGGCTGAGGGGATTTAAACACTTCCACCCATACCCTCAACAAACGTATCAATAAACGATTTAATCTTATCAGCAACACGTTCTAGTATAGGTTTACGGTCTAAGATTTTTGGTTTAAAACTTAACGCCTCTACAATCTCTTGCTCTCGTGGTAAACGGTTAGCAAACTCGTAAG